>NZ_CP087263.1:2241250-2561428 GCF_020923435.1 Brevibacillus humidisoli
TTTGTCGCCTATCGACGGGGAACGAGCGTGGCGTTGGAAGTCATCGATTATGGGATTGGAATTCCCAAACAAGATCTGCAGCGCGTCTTTCAGCCCTATTTTACCGGCGAGAACGGCAGGAAGTATACGGAGTCGACAGGGATGGGATTGTACCTCGTGCGTGAGATATGCAGCCGTCTCGACCACGCTGTCGAACTGGAATCGGAACCAGGCAAAGGAACGATCGTCCGGATCCTCTTCACAACGGAAATCCCTACCTTACAATAACGTAAGATTGGTGAAAGCTAAATCGATTTGAAACAGCGCGGTGAATCGGTATCGTTAAGAGCGGAAACCACATCAACTACTCATTGAGATTGAAAGGAGAACCGCTATGGACATGCTACAAGTAAAGCGTCTCAGCAAAATCTACGGCGGCAAGATCACTTATCGCGCTCTCACCGACATTGACTTCACCATCCGCAAGGGAGAGTTCGTCGGGATCATGGGACCTTCAGGAAGTGGAAAAACCACTCTGCTCAATTTGATTTCGACGATTGACACCCCCACCTCAGGTGAGGTGCTGCTGAACGGGACCAACCCCCATCAGTTAAAACGTGGCAAGCTAGCCTTGTTTCGACGCCGTGAACTAGGTTTTGTCTTTCAGGATTTTAACCTGCTTGACACGTTGACGATCGGTGAGAACATCGTTCTGCCACTTACCCTGGACAAAACAAGCGTCGCAGAAATGGAGGAGAAACTGCGCACCGTGGCTGAAAAGCTGGGCATTGGCGAGATTCTCAACAAACGGACGTACGAAGTATCCGGCGGTCAGCAGCAACGGGCGGCGATCGCCCGGGCGATCATTCACACCCCGTCACTGCTGCTGGCTGACGAACCGACCGGCAACCTCGACTCCAAGTCGTCACGCAATGTGATGGAGACGCTGCAAAAGATCAATGAGACAGACGGTACCACGATGCTGATGGTGACACACGATCCGTTGGCCGCCAGCTACTGTCATCGCTTGATATTCATTAAAGACGGCCAGCTATACAACGAGTTGTATCGCGGCGAAAGCCGTCAGGCCTTCTTCCAGAAGATCATCGACGCGCTTTCGATGATGGGGGGGGACGTTCATGACCTTTCGTCAGTTCGCGTATAACAACGTTACCCGCAGCAAGCGAACCTATGCGGCCTTCTTCTTCAGCAGCGTGTTCTCGGTGATGATCTTTTTCATGTACGCCATGTTTATCTACCATCCGGGCATTGAGCATGGAGAAATTCACTCTTCCGCTGCCAAGGGCATGGAGGCAGCTGAATACATTATTTATCTGTTCGCTTTCTTCTTCCTGTTCTACTCGGTAAGCGCCTTTCTGAAGAAACGACAGAAAGAATTCGGCATCCTGTTTATTCATGGCATGTCGCGGAGGCAGCGGAATAAACTGATTGTGCTGGAAAACTTGTTGATTGGCATTCTTTCCATTCTCTTTGGGATTGCCTTGGGGATGGTATTCGCCAAGCTCTTTTTCCTGTTCGCTGCCTTTCTGCTCCATACGGAACCGCTGCCGTTTTATCTGCCGTGGAAGGCAATCGTCCTGACCTCAGCTGCTTTTTTTGCACTGTTTCTGGTCATCACCATTCTGACGATTCTCTTTCTCGGCAAACAACAACTGATCGAATTGCTCAAAGGAAGTAAAAAGCCGAAAAGCGAGCCAAAGGCGTCACTGTGGCTGTCGCTTTTGTCAGCCATACTGATTGGGCTGGGATATACAGCAGCCATTCTGGCAGAAGGGGCAGCTGTTCCTATTCTCCTTTTCCCCGTCAGTCTGGTTGTGATCGTCGGCACCTATTTTCTGTTTTCCCAATTGAGTGTCTACACAATTCGCCGGTTGAAGCGCAATCGCCGACTATACTGGAACAAAACCAACATCATTACCTTGTCCGATCTTGCCTTTCGGATGAAGGACAATGCACGGATGTTTTTTCTGGTCTGCATTGTCTCTACGGTTGCTTTCTGTGCGGTCGGGACGCTGGCAGCTTATGCCGGATCGATACGGGAAACAGCGATGGCATCTGAGCCGTTTGCCTTTTCGTATACCTCGACCACGGATAATCCCTATGTCGCGGAGCACCTGAAGATGATGGAACAGTCGCTGGAGAAAAATGGCTCGCCATACACCAAGCACTCCCTCATCGTCCGAATCCTGGACGGCGGGGAGAATCGCGCAGATACCGCATTGATCAAACTTTCCGATTACAACGCGTTTGCACAGGCGACTGACAACGAGCCCTTCACGCTGCAGTCAGGAGAAGCCATTGAATTGAACAATACCGGGATGCCGTCCGATCGGAGCAGCACCATCACGGTAAACGATGAGACGCTGCAGGTAGACCGTCAAGCCCTGAACATTGTATCCAATGGGTCCGGCACCCTCTATATCGTTGCCGACGAAGTGTATGAACAATCGAAACCATCCAGCGAGCTGATCAGTACGGGATACGTGGTGGAAAACTGGGAGGAAACGATGTCCATCGCCGAAGAAATGATGGAGTCCATCTCATCTGCCGACACAGGAGATGCCCATTTCTCAGCACGTGTCATCCCTTACCAGCAAATGCGGCAAATGGCTAACACGATGCTGTTTGTGGGGCTGTTTGTGGGGATTCTCTTCTTTGTCGCTTCAGGCAGCTTCCTCTACTTCCGGTTGTATACTGATCTCGATTCCGACAAACAGCAGTACCGAGCGATTACGAGGATCGGATTGACGGAAAGGGAATTGTCGCGGATCGTTACAATCCAGGTCGCCTTGTTGTTCTTCGTGCCCATTGTAATCGCGATCATTCACAGTGCGGTTGCCTTCGTTTCCCTGCAAAACTTGCTCAAGATGATGTTTGTCACCTCGATCGTTCAACCAACGGCAATTGTGCTTTGCAGTTTTCTACTGGTGCAGTTTTTCTACTTCCTGCTGATTCGCGGGCGTTACTTGCATCACTTGAAACAGGCAATTCGTTGAAGACAATAATAGGAAGCGGGCCGGATAAATGGATTCCGGCCCGCTGTTTATCAACAAATTCCGTTCAGCACGATCTCTATATACGTCTCTGTCAGTTCGTGGTCGGAGACGGGACCGTTAGGATTAAACCAATTGTAGCTCCAGTTGCACATTCCAAGAATCGCAAATGTGACCATATCGGCCCGCAGATCCTGCCGAAATTCACCGTTTTCGATCCCTATTTCGATAATTTTTTGCAGTTGTAATCGAAAGTCTTCTCTCTTTTTTTGATGATCGATAGATTCTCTTCGTGAAGATTACGCATTTCGCGAAAGAAAACGCGAGCCTGATGACCATGGGTTTTGATCTGTTTTAACAACAATTCCACATTTTCGAACAGCTTCGTTTTGCAGGTTTTATTTGTGTCAACCAATATTTCCTGCTGTTTCATCAAGAGTTCATCAATATATTTGGAGTGAATATCCATTAGCAACTGTTCTTTCGAATCAAAGTAATAGTAAAAGGTTCCTTTCGTTACACCAAGTGCATCGACGATATCTTGAATCGAGGTTTCACTAAATCCTTTCGACTGAAACAAGTGAATGCTCTGTTCCACAATTTTATTCTTCACGGTTGTGCCCCTTTCAACGAAAACGGAAACGATTTGCTTCTGGACCTCGTTAATATTGTCATCATTATAATACAAGGGTACACCACCAACAACAATTGAGAACCGCAGCCACAGATGAGATGTTCCCTTTGCTTGTCTAACCACGAAAACGATTCAGGGAATGAGCACAATCTTGCCTGTTGTCTGACGCCCTTCCAGCAGTTCATGGGCTCTTTTTGCCTCGGCCAACGGCATCCTCTCTCCAATGATTAGCTTTACTGTCCCCTCACCGACATATTGCAGCAATTCCTTCACACTCTCCCTGTACAAGACAGGATCCTGATTCATGTGCGGCAGCCAGAATCCGATCACGCTTGTGTTGCGATGCATGAGGACAGAAGGATCTAACTGCGTTTTTTCCCCGCCCGCTCGACCGTAAATGACCAGCCGCCCAAACGTTGCCAAGCATGACAAGCTTTTGTTGACATGATCTCCCCCGACCATTTCTAGAACGATATCCACACCGCTCCCCTCTGTCAGCTCCATCACCTTATCGTTCCAATCGGCATGAGAATAATTAACCCCGGCATCTGCTCCCAGTGCACAAGCAAGTTCCAGTTTTTCCGAACTGCTTGCCGCAGCAATCACTTGGCCTGCTCCCATCTGTTTTGCTAGCTGAACCGCCAGCGTTCCGACCCCTCCGGCTGCGGCGTGAACCAGCACGGATTCGCCTTGAGACATCCGTCCTGACGTCCGGAGGAGATGGTAGGCAGTAAGCCCTTGAAGCAGCAAGGCAGCCGCCTGGTCATCCTGTACATTCTCCGGTAGGGGAAGAACCTTGTGTTCAGATAGGGAGACATACTCTGCATAGCCTCCCTCATTGATTAAGGCCGTCACCCGGTCCCCCACCTTGTAACGGGTAACTCCAGAAGAAACCTCTACCACCACGCCAGCTATCTCTGAACCGGGAATGTACGGGAGAGGCGTTTTAGTCAAATATTGATTGCGGCGGCGCATCGTGTCCGCAAAGTTTACCCCTGCTGCTTTCACTTGAATCAACACTTCACCCGCTTTTACTACTGGAGTGGGAACCTCTACTACTTGTAAAACATCCGGATCTCCATATTCACGAAACTGGATCGCTTTCATGCGCTTCATCTCCCTAGTGAGTTGAGTCATCAATCATTCTCCACTCTATCCTACTTTTGCTCTATATCGTTTCAGTCCGATCAGTCTTCACGCTCCAAAATGGCGGCGATGCCTTGACCGCCTCCTATGCATGCTGTCAGCAAGGCGTAGCGACCCTGTATGCGGTTTAGTTCGTGCACGGCTTTTGTCGTTAAAATCGCTCCGGTAGCCCCCAGTGGATGACCGTGAGCGATAGCGCCACCGTTTACGTTTACCTTGTCTGGATCCATCTGAAGTTCCCGGTCGCAAGCGATCACTTGAGCCGCAAAAGCTTCATTGATTTCGATTAGATCTAGATCATCCAGGCTGAGACCCGACTTTTCCAATACCTTGCGCGTTGCCGGCACCGGCCCGATCCCCATTATATTGGGATCTACTCCTGCGATCGCCCGTTCTCGTACGACAGCCAAAACCTGCTGTCCCAGTTGTTCCGCCCTTTCCCGAGCCATGATGACGAGTACGGAAGCGGCATCATTTAAACCAGAACTATTGCCGGCAGTCACAGTCCCTCCTTCCTGGAAAGCAGGAGCAAGCCGTGCTAAGCCTTCTAAGGTCGTCTGTGGCCGGGGATGCTCATCCGTATCGAACAGATAGCTCTCTTCTTTTCCGTTTGGGATCGGGATAGGGACAATCTGATCTGCAAACCGTTGTTCCTCCATGGCGCGGGCCATTTTCTGTTGACTTTTCAACGCGAACGTATCTTGTTCTTCACGGCTAATAGCGTACGTTTTGGCAAGTGTTTCTGCCGTAATCCCCATGGGCGGATTTCCAATTTCACTCGGTGATAATGGAGGTCTGATAAATGCAGGCGGCTTCATACTGTACAGTTTTGCAGGTTTCTCCATCAAATAAGGGGCCTGACTATAACTTTCGACCCCTCCCGCAATATAAATGTCTCCGTCTCCTGCCGTAATCGCTTGTGCAGCCAAAACGAGTGCGTTAAGTCCCGACCCGCACTGCCGATCAACCGTTAATCCGGGAATGTCCAACGACAGGCCTGTCTTCAACCCACATAAACGGGCAATATTTCCGCCTCCACTCAAAACGTTTCCCAAAATCACATCATCAATCATCTCCGGTTTCAAATGAGCCCGTTTCATCGCTTCCTTGATCACGATAGCGCCGTATTCATGTGGGGGCATCTTGGCCAGAGCCCCGCCGTTTCTAGCGACTGCCGTTCGCACCGCTGTAACAATCACAGCATCACGCCTCATACTCCCAACCCCTTTCGTCGCTCATGCAAACTGCTCAACTGCGCAAATTTCTGCTGCACATAGTCCGCAAAAATGGTATGCTGCAAACAAATAACAAACTAACCAGTTGGTATGTTTTTGCTTTTTTAAACGATATGATGGTGGGGTGAAAAAATGAAGATCTTTTTCATTCGTCATGGAGAATCGGAGCACAATCTAGACCGCTCTCGAATGGCCACTATCCATGATTCCAAACACAGCCTTACCGAGCGGGGCAGAAAACAAGCGCAGACCACTGCGCAATTTATGAGCGAGCATGTGAAAGGCAGCGCCACCCTCTTCACATCCCCTTATCGAAGAACTGTAGAGACAGCCAGATACATAAACGCCTTGCTCCCCGAGAACACACCCTTCCATGAAAATCCTCTGCTAAGAGAGTGGGAGCTGGGAAATCTATACGATTTTCAGAACCGTTCCCCCGAGGCCAAAAGAGAATATAAAGCGGCAGGAAAATTTTACTTTCGGTATTTGAACGGGGAATCGCTGGCCGACGTATATCTTCGCTCCGCCCTGTTTATGCAAAGCGTTGTCCAACGACTTGTGCGGCAGCAATTTGACCATGTGATCGTGATTACGCATGCTGCCTTTATTCAGATGCTGCTCGGTTTTTTACAGAATTGGCCTGTTGAAAAAATGGAGAATTTTCAGCCTGTGGAACATGCTGCTGTCATTGCTGTACAAGAGACGGATGGAGAGTATCAATACGAAAAGATTTTTGTCCCTGTCATCAGTTGATCAATTGCAGCAAGGGATGACATCGCATGTTTCCGGCAATGAAGCGGCCAAGAGGCTGTTCGAAAGTTGTTCTTCTTTGGAAAAACCCGATGTCTTCCCCCATAACCCAAACCCCTATACGGACTCTCCCAGTCTGACATGCCCTTTTAACAAGTTTCTTGCGATGATTAGCCGTTGGATTTCATCGGTTCCGTCATAGATTCGCCATAGTCGTGCTTCCCGGTACCATCGTTCGATCGGAAGTTCCTTGGTATACCCCATTCCACCGTGAATCTGCAGAACGCGGTCGACAACCCGGTTTCCCATGTTCGCCCCATATAATTTTGCGATGGAAGCGTAGTGACGATTATCCATACCCTGATCCAGCATCCAGGCCGCATGGAACACGAGCCACTTGGCCGCCTCGATTTCTACGGCCGAATCTGCTATCATCCACTGAATGGCTTGTCGTTCGGCGATGGGCTGCCCAAATGTGACCCGCTGCTTGGCGTACTCAATCGCCATTTGAATCAGCCGTTCCGCTGCACCGACCGCTCTCGCTCCGACAATCCAACGGGCAAAACCGATCCACTCCAATCCAAGGTTGTACCCACCGTGCAATTCTCCCAAAATGTTTTCTTCCGGCACCCTCACGTTCTCAAAGATCAGGGACGCAGGCCCCCACTCTCCCATCGTGTGAACGTACTCGGACCGCCAACCACTGTCACGGTCGACCAAAAAACAAGTTACGCCGCCGCCTGCTGCCTGTTTCTCTTTGTCTGTGACAGCAAATACCATCGCAAAATCGGCTTCATTCCCGTTCGTGATAAAGATCTTCTCCCCATTTAAGACCCACTCATTGCCAACTTTCTCTGCACGCATGCTGATCCGCCTGGTATCAGAACCAGCCCCCGGCTCCGTGAAAGCAAAACAAGAAATTCTCTCTCCATTGATGGTAGGAATCAGATACTTCTTTTTTTGCTCTTCGTTGCAGTAATAGAGGATGTTGTCGGCAAATCCGCCAAAGTGAAAAGGAACAAAAGTGCGTGACAGTTCCATGACGACGAGCGCTTGCATCATTTGGCCAAGGTTGGCCCCGCCATATTCCTCGGGAGTGTTGATTCCCCAAAAGCCCAGTTTCTTTGCTTTGAGCTGCAGTTCTTTTTTCTGCTCGACCGTGATGCCCGGTCTACCTTCTCGCTCATTGCGAAGCACCTCCGCTTCCAGGGGCATCAATTCTTTTTCGACAAATTTTCTGACCGTCTTCTGGATCATTTTTTGTTCTTCTTGCAATCGGAAATGCATGGTATCCTCTCCCTTTTCGTTTGATTATTTTACAGAACAGATGTGCTTGCCGCCTGTTCACTTACTACGGTTTGATCACCAGTTTTCCCCAGGTTTTCCTTGTGGCCAACAGTTCCATGGCCTGCGGCAACGCTTCAAACGGGAATTCCTTACATACGATGGGACGAATCGCTCCTTGTTTATTTAGTTCCATCAGGCGACGATGTGCTTCGATGATCCGCTCAGGCATCAGACGTCGGAACAACCCCCAGTGTACGCCGACAACGGAATAGTTCTTTACCAATGCATGGTTCGCAGGGGCATCCGCGATCCTCCCGCCAGCGAAACCGATCACCAGGAGCCGTCCTTCAAAGGCGATGCATTTTCGGGAGCGATCAAACGTGTCACCGCCAACCGGGTCAAATATGATATCCGCACCTCGCCCCTTTGTCACATCATTTACGATATCTACAAAGTTTTCAGCCAGATAATCAATCGCAACATCGGCTCCCAGGTCCTTGCATATTCGCACTTTTTCCGGTCCCCCCGCGGTTGCGATGACACGGGCTCCCGCTGCGCGCCCCAGTTGAATGGCCGCGGAGCCCACACCTCCAGATCCGGCATGAACCAGCAGCACGTCACCCGATTGGACCGTTGCCCGTCGATGGAGTGCATAGTAGGCGGTCTGGTACGTGATAAACATGGATGCTGCCTCGCTCCAGGAGAGAGAATCGGGAATCGGATAGACGTGATCCTCTGGTACGCAGACCCATTCGGCAAATCCTCCCGAATTAACACTTCTCCCAGCTGTGGAGTTGGGGTGGGCCTATCTTCCAGATGCAGCGCCTTGAGCGGATCGGATAATTCTTTGACCAACCATGTACGCATGGCATGTTTCCTCCTTGCGGGTATATTGCGACGAGCGGGAACTTAACGCTTAAAAGCAGCCGCTCCGTCGTCGACGCAAAAAACATGTCCGTTCATAAAAGAGGCGTCGTCACTGGCGAGAAACGTGACAACCTTTGCCACTTCCCCCGGTTGGCCTGCTTTTCCTCGCATGTGAGCGCGCTCAATTTTTCGCCATATGTCCGGGTTGTCTTTCCATTCCGCAACAATTCCTGTGTCCACCAACCCTGGCGCAATGCCAGCCACTCGGATGTTATACCGTGCCAGATCGAGTGCGGCAGATCTCGTCATGCCAACGACAGCTGCTTTGCTTGCGTGATAAGGGAAAGCACCGCGGTCAGCCATAAATGCGTAAATGGAAGCCGTATTGATAATCACCCCACCCGATTCTTTCATCGCATTGCCGGCTGCCTGGATGCCGAAAAAAATGCCATGCTGATTGATGTTGACGATACGATGATACTCTTCGTGCGGAAGTTCCAGCACATTGCAGCGCTGTTTCACGGAAACGCCGGCATTGTTAAACATAACGTCCAGCTTTCCGTATCTCTCTTTGGTTTTGGTTACAAGTTGCTGAACGCTTTCAAAAAAAGACATGTCGACGTGGACAAAACTGGATTCTCCACCTTCGTTTTTGATCGACATGACCGTCTGTTTGCCCGATTCTACATCTACATCTGCGGCAATCACCTTGGCACCCTCTCTGGCGAACTCTACCGCCGTTGCACGGCCGATACCGCTTCCAGCACCGGTGACAATGACTACTCTATTTGCAAATCGCATATGTCCTCCTCGTCTTCTCATTTCATACCAACGTTCATACCAACCGGTCAGTAGGTACTGTCATTCATCGACGGGTAGTTCTATTTGCACGTATTTGCCATCTTTCATCGTTATCGCTCTTGGCCGAACGATGAGTCCCCCGTCTTGGGATAAACCTTTTGCCAGCACTGGAACGCTGTCGTCCGACAGTTGCTTGCAAGCTTCATCAATTTTTGCGCGAATGGCGGCAGCGTCATCCGTTGTTCCTGCCAGTTCCATCGCTTTGGCAAATACATGCATAGCCATGTAATGGTAAGCTACTTCTGAGGTAGGTACTTTGTCATCACCCAACTTCTTTTTGTAACGTTCCACAAATTTTTTGGTTCCTTCTGTCGGGTACATGGATGAGGGGTTTATTCCAATAAAGCCTTCCAACATTTTCGGATCCTGCAATATCGGTTCTATTTCTTCCACTTTTGCCTGATCCATAGCGATAATTCCACCGGCAAAGCCCTGATCCCGAGCCGCCTTGATCACAAGTGCCGTCGGTTGGGAAGCCCCTCCGACAAATAGGACATCAGGTTGGCTGGCAAGCGCTTTCGTAACGGCAGGGGCAAAGTCACTCTCTTTATTGTAGTCTACTGGGTTTTCCGCCACGATTTCCCCGCCAAGATCTGTCCATGTCTTCTTAAACAGTTCACTCCAATCTTTTGCATATTGATGGGTCCCGGGAACCAGCGCCACCTTGTTGCCGAAGCGTTTCATCATTTCCTCCGTGAATGTCTTTGGATACATATCGTATCGGGGAGGGATGCGGATGGTTAACGGATTATTTACATCAGTAACTTTTGGTTCGCTTGTATAAGCGGCGATCAGAAATTTCTCTTGCACGTTAAAGGTTTGCAAGGCAAATACGCCGCCCGAATGCGGCACAAAAATAATGGCTGCTTTGTGCTCAGATCGTAGCCGGTGTGCATTGGTGGCGGTTTCGTTTGGCAGATACTTGTCATCCAGCGCCTCCAGTTTCAGCTTCACCGTATCGGTTCCCACTTTGATGCCACCCGCCGTATTGATATCGTCAATGGCCATTTGCAGACCATCCAAGGTGTTTTTTCCGTAGAGTGCGGCACCACCGCTCTGTGGCCCGGACCAACCGATGCTGACTTCTCTGGTTTGGCTGCTGCCGTCGTCGCTGCCAGAAGTGGTTTGGTTGCCGCACGCTGTCAGCAATAGCAAGGTAGACAAGACAAGAAGATAACACCACTTTCGTTTCATTTGACCCTCTCCCTTATATCGATGGATTCACTCCTTTAGGCACCAATGTACGCTCGCTTCACCTCCTCATGGTTGCGTAATCCGTCGCTGGAATCTTCCAGAACGATCTCACCATTCTCGATGATATAACCGCGGTGTGCGATCTGCAGTGCCGCATAGGCATTCTGCTCCGCCAACAATACACTTGTGCCACTGCGATTGATTTCGGCTATCGTTTGAAACATTTGTTCAACCACCAGTGGAGCAAGCCCTACAGACGGCTCATCCAACAGCAGTAGTTTCGGTTTTGCCATTAAAGCGCGGGCAATCGCAACCATTTGCTGCTGACCGCCGCTCAATGAACCGACCGCTTGTTCCCTTTTGTCGTATAAAACCGGAAACAATTGAAAGACGTGCTGCAGAGAACGAGAATGACCCAATCTATCTTTTCGGTATACATAACCGCCCAAGACCAGATTCTTTAATACAGACATCTCCAGAAACAGTTTTCTGCCTTCAGGGCATTGGGCGATCCCCGCTCTTACAATCCGGTCGGGAGACCAGCCGCCGATCGATTTTCCCCTAAAATGAACGTCACCCGTCGCTGGCTTCAAAAGACCGCTGATGGTGCGAAAGATCGTGCTTTTACCTGCACCGTTCGCCCCAAGCAAAACGACCAGTTCTCCCTCTGTGATCTCCAGGTTTATGGAATGAAGCGCTTTGAAGCTGCCATACTTCACTGAAACATTAGTCAGTTTGAGCATGCTGAGCCCCTCCCAGGTATGCCTCAATCACCTTTTCATTCTGACTGATTTCCGCAGGTGTGCCTTCTGCAATCTTCGTCCCCTGGTTCAAGACCATAATGCGGTCGGCAAGGTTCATAATCATCTGCATCTTGTGCTCAATCATGCAAACGGTTAGACCGGCATGTTTCATTTTTTTGATCAGATCGGCAAGTCCGCTTGTTTCATCCGCGTTTATGCCGGCTGCCGGTTCATCCAAAAGCACAAGTTTTGGCTCTGTGGACAATGCCAAAGCGATTGCCACTCTTTTTTGTGCTTCTTGTGAGATGCTTGCTACCGGCCGGTTCGCCAAATCGGCAGCACCGACAAACTGAAGCACTTCCCATGCTTTCTCTCTGCATGCCTCTTCCTCTCTGCGATACCGTTTGGTCCGTATAACGGCATCCCAAAGCCCGCTTTTGGTCCGTAGACGATGACCGATCATGAGGTTGTCGATCACGGTTGCCTCCGTAAACAGTTTCGTGGTCTGAAACGTGCGGGCGACTCCCAACTTCGCCATTTGATGAGACGGCTTTTTTGTTACATCCTCTCCTTCAAGCAACAGGCGACCGGAAGTTGGTTGATAGAGGCCGCTGATTACGTTGAAGAACGTCGTTTTTCCTGCTCCGTTAGGACCGATAATGGCTGTGATTTCCCCTTGATTCATGTGAAAATCGACGGCGTAAACAGCGGTATTGCCCCCAAAACGTTTCGTTACTTGTTCCGCTTTAAGCATCCGCTTTCCCTCCCGAAAGCCTTTGCTCATGGACGCTCGATACCGCTGTTGTATGCTCTGCTCTCCTTTCCAACTCCGTTTGCCGTCTCTGTTTCAGTCGGACGCATGTCCCGATGATGCCATATGGGAGAAACATCACAAGCAGCACGAGAACGGGGCCGAAAATCATCATCCGATACTCTTGCCAGGACTGCAGCATTTGCATCAAAATCGTCACAAGAGTGGTTCCCACCAAAGGGCCCCACAGTGTACCGATTCCACCTACCAACAGATAGAGCAGCATGTCAAAGGTGTGTTCCACATGCGCGATATCGGGTCCAAGGAATCGGATATACCCTGCGTACAACGCTCCTGCCAAACCGGCCAATACGGTTGAATGGACAAACGCCAGGATTTTGTTGCGCATGACGTTGATTCCCAAGGCCACCGCCAGTTCTTCGCTGTTCCGGATCGACATAAACGTTCTGCCCACCAGCGATTGGACAATCCGCTTGTTGATCAGCGCCGTTAGGACGAGGAAAAACAGAATCAGGTAATACTGAGATGTCAAGCTGGAAAATACCAAAGATCCGATTTGCGGAACGGGAATCCCGAGCAGTCCGCGAACCCCCTCTGTTAACGACTCCCATTTTTCAATCAAAAGCAGAAGAATCACTCCGACACAGAGGGAAAAAATCGCAAAATAGTGCCCCTTTAAACGGAGAGAGATGAAACCTACCAGGGCGCCGATCAGTCCTGTTGCAACCATGGCGACAACGAGTGAAGGTAGAAAGGGCATTTCCGCTTTTACCATCAGGAGTCCAAATGTATAAGCTCCGATCCCGAAAAATCCGGCATGTGCCAGTGACAACTGTCCAGTGTATCCGACGATGACGTTCATACCGCTGACAGCGATTGTCCAAATAAACACCCTAGCCAAAACATCGAGATAGTAAGTATTGGAAATGAGCACAGGAATCGCTGCAGCAATCAGCAGCAGCGCTGGGAGAACCAGTTTGGAAGCCCGTTGCGAAATGCGATTCTTTCTCATCCTATTGGGCCTCCTTTGCAAACAATCCGGTTGGTTTCAATGTTAATATCAATACGAGGATCACAAACGCGATTAAGTCTTTATACTCACTGTTGAGATAAGTGCCTGACATGCTTTCCGCCAGTCCCAGAATATATCCTCCTAAAACAGCGCCCGGAATACTGCCCATCCCTCCCAGGACAATGATCACGAACGCTTTAAGATTCACCATCGCCCCCATCGAGGGATAGACAAGGTTGATCGGTGCTGCCAATGAGGCTGCCGCAGCGGCAAGACCAGACGCAATCCCAAACGTCAGTAGAGATACTTTGTTTGCATTAATGCCAACAAGAAATGCCCCTTCCCTGTTTTGCGCCATCGCTTCGATGGTTGCTCCGATCACCGTTCTTTTCAGGAACAGGTTTAGACCGACCATCAGTACGATTGCGGCGAGGATAATGATTGCCCGTTGTTGTGTGATCGTAAGCCCAAACAGGTTCATGACATCTTCATAAGGAGATTCAAGGCGGCGGTAATCCGCTCCCCAGATTTTGCGGGCGGCCGATTCTAGAAACAACATCACTCCGACCGCAGCGATCATCGCGTTGATGTGGGGGGCGTTATGCAGCGGTCGAAAAACCAGTCGCTCCAGCAGCATGCCGAAGACCACCATGACTGCCACAGAGACGAGAATAGCCGGCCAATAAGCAGATCCGTACAAGCTCATCATAGACAGGGTTAAGTAGGCCCCTAGCATATACAGGTGCCCATGTGCAAAATTAGGCAACTGCATAATCCCGTATATCAACGTGATTCCGAGAGCGACGAGACTGTAAATGCTTCCGACCACCAATCCATTTACCATCTGTTGAAAAAACAGCTCCATCTACTCACCCCCCCGCCCCCTCTTTTATATTGGAATATTCAGTGAAATGCGGCTACAGCTTGTTCTTTGCTTCCTCCACCAAGACCCGCCGCAGGATTTTCCCGACCGCCGTTTTCGGGAGCGAATCACGAAATTCAATCATCCGCGGCACTTTAAAAGCAGCGAGATGCTGTCGGCAAAATCCTTCTATTTCTTCCGGTGTCGCGCTTTGTCCCGGCTTGAGAACAAGGAATGCTTTGACCGTTTCTCCCCTGTACGCATCTGGGACACCTACCACGACTGCTTCCAGAACACCGGGGTGCGAGTAGAGAACTTCTTCAACTTCACGGGGGTACACATTATATCCGCTGGCGATAATCATGTCTTTTTTGCGATCCAAGATATAAAAGAAGCCATCTTCATCCATTTTGGCAATGTCTCCGGTATAGAGCCAGCCATCACGAATGGCGCTGGCCGTTTCTTGCGGCATGTTCCAATACCCCTTCATCACTTGCGGTCCGCGAATCACCAGCTCCCCTGCTTCACCGATTGGAAGGGTTTGCGTACCGTCCGAAAGATGGACAATCCGGGCTTCTGTTCCGGGCAGCGGGATACCGATGCTCCCCAGTTTTTTCGTACCGTCGCGAGGATTTGCATGCGTGCTTGGGGAAGCTTCCGAGAGTCCGTACCCTTCATACATGTTGGCGCCTGTCTTTCTTTCAAACGAACCGATCAGATCTACCGGCAGCGGTGCCGATCCGCTGTTGCAAACGCGTATCGCGTCAATCCCGTACCGGTCGGCGTCCGGATGCGAGTTGAGGGCGACGTACATCGTGGGCACTCCAGGAAAATAAGTAGGTTGATGCTCTTTTATCGTCTCCAGCACCTCAGGCACATCGAACCGCGGAAGGAGAATCACGTTCGTGCCGGTCAGGATGCCTATATTCATCGCGCAAGACATCCCATAGACGTGAAACAGCGGAATCACCAACAGGATTTTATCTCCCTGCGTTAACGGTTGTTCACTTGCGTGTGCGATCCCCTGCTGGGCATTGACCACCAGATTTCGATGCGTCAGCATGGCACCCTTGGCCTGTCCCGTCGTTCCTCCCGTATATTGAAGAACGGCCACATCTTCCTCTGGATCAACTGTCTCATCCGCTACAGGGCTGCCCAGTCGCAGGAAATCATCCCACGAGATGGAATCGCCCGACAGCTCCTGTTTGGAGGGAACGAGCGATATGAGGATCGCTTTTTTTAGATTTCCGGCTGCGGCCATGCGGCGGACCTTGGGATACAGATCAGCGAAAACAAACAAGACCTCTGCTCCCGAGTCCTGCAGGACATGCTCGATTTCCCGCTCCGCATACAACGGATTTACTTGCACGACGATAGCTCCCCGCCGAAGAGCACCGTAGAAGGCTGCTACATACTGCGGGCAGTTTGGCAGCATGATTCCCACCCTGTCGCCTTTTCGAACACCGATTTGATGCAACGCATGGGCCACCTGTCGAGTCAACCCTTGCAGTTGTTTGTAACTCAATCGCAGGTGATAGAATGTGATCGCGGTTTGCTCTCCCATCTCTGCTGCTGTTCGATCAAGCATTTCCGGCAGTGACATCAGCTCGCCCGCAAACGATTTCCCCTTGGCATGACTCAAACCGTTCATGACCGTTACCTTCGACATGAGGCAAACACCCTTCCCCTCTGTATCAAGAGTGCGAAAACTGGAGACCTCTGATCAAACGCCGCCGCGGACATAAAGCACTTGACCGGTAATAAAACTTGACTCTTCGGATACTAAAAATAAAACGGCATTGGCTATGTCCAGCGGTTTTCCCGTCCTGCCCAAAGGGGAACGTTGGGCGGCAGCCTTCTTTAACTCTTCAAAATCGATACCCATTCTATCTGCGGTTGCCTTTGTCATCTCGGTCTCGATGAATCCAGGAGCTACAGCATTGACATTTATATTGAATTTCCCCAGTTCGATGGCCAACGTTTTGGTAAAACCCTGCAATCCCGCTTTTGCTGTGGCGTAATTGAGCTGTCCCCGATTTCCTAAGGCAGACGTGGAACTGAAGTTGACGATTTTTCCGTATCGCTGTTCGACCATGTGACGCTGGGCGGCTTGCACCGCGTAGAATGAGCCTTTTAGGTGAACGTTCATCACAGCGTCCCAATCGTCATCCGTCATTTTATGAACCAGATTATCGCGGGTGATGCCGGCATTGTTCACCAGGATGTCAAGTCGCCCGAACGTATCGACCGTCGTTTGGACCATCTCTTCTACAGATTGACGTTTGGTGATGTCACATGGGATCGCGATCGCTTCCCCGCCTGCTTTGCGGATCTCCGCCGCCGTCTCCTCGCATGTGGACTGTTCAACATCTGTGACTGTCACCTTTGCGCCCTCCTCGGCCAGCCTGATGGCTGTGGCCGCCCCTATGCCGCGTCCGGAGCCGGTAATAATCGCTACCCGATCTTTTACTCTCATGTGCATTCTCCTCTCAAGTCGTGGTTTTGTTGTACGTTTTGCCTCTCACTGTCATGTCGCTGTCTTACCGTACGTATGGGAATTAAGCGGAAGATCCTTTTGCTAGGCAACAGGCATGGTATACTTCGCTTGGCCGATCACTACCTGATCTCCTTTTTGAGTGGACGCCCACACTTCACAAGTTACAACCTGCTTCTCCCCGTCTACTCCAGCCTCTATAACCCGGCCTGCACACGTGATGACATCTCCCGGTCTTACCATGCCAGTGAACCGGGCACCAAATGTCAGCAGATCCCCATCGTTTCCGATCGTATCAGTCAGCAGTTGCCCTACAAACGCCATCGTCAACATTCCATGGACGATCACTCCGCCAAGACCGGCTTGCTGGGCGAACTCCTCCACGGTGTGAATAGGGTTGTAATCGCCTGACGCGCCCGAATACATGACGAGTTGCGTATTCGAGACGGCCGGCTTGACGAGCGGTCCAATCTCGTCTCCCACCTGCATTCTTTTGCTGCTCATGACCTTCCCCCTTTCCCTCGATAAATCACAGTCGATCTTGCTATGAACACCGTCTCACCCGACTCGTTCACTCCTTTTTGCTCATACACCAGAAAGGTCATCTGCCCCAGTTTCCCTTCCTTGAGGTAGGCGTCCGCCAGTTTGGTCGAGCAATAGAGTACATCGCCTGCGCCGATTGGCTGCCGATATTCAAAATGTTGTTCCCCGTGGATCAGCCCTTCCCTGTTGAAGCGAAGGCCTGGTATTTCACCGTAGTCAAACGTACGGCTAAAGGTTGGCGGTGCGATGATTCTGCCGTACCGGCTTGCCTTTGCGTACTCTTCATCACGGTACAGCGGGTTGGCGTCTCCGATCGCATCGGCAAACTTCTTGATTGCTCCTTTCTCCACCTCATTTTTCACCGGTACCGATTCGACACCGATAAAAGGTTGAAACAAGTCCAAACTCATCCTCATCCCCCCATTCTTGGATTGCACCAGCATGCAAGACGATCTCGCTGATCAGCGGCGAGCGACGGAGAAATCTACAGATGGCGATTCATTACATCGCCGTCACCCCTCCGTCAACTGCAAGCACTTGCCCTGTTACATAAGCAGATGCGTCAGATGCGAAGTACAAAGCGGCTCCTTTCAAATCGGTTTCCCCTCCATAGCGTCCCATGGGCGTCCGTTCCAGGATCTGCTCCCCGAATTGCTGAAGCAGGCCCGATGACATTTTTGTTGGAAAGAAACCGGGAGCGATTGCATTGACCGTAACGCCCTGTCGCGCCCATTTCATCGCTAAATCGCGGGTAAACGAGATCACGGCTCCTTTGCTTGCATTGTAGGCGATCGCATTCATAAAGCGAGGATCACCGCCAACCAGACCGGCAACGGAGGCGATGTTTACAATTCGGCCGTATTGTCGCGACACCATTTCCCGCCCCACCGCCTGCGACATTAAAAACAACCCCGTTACGTTTACTTGCAGCACTTGATTAAATTTTTCCAACGGGTATTGCTCAACTGGAGCCCCCCACGTAGTCCCGGAATTATTAATCAGTATGTCAATCTTGCCAAATGCCCGTTTTGTTTCCTCCACAACGCGCTCCACATCGTCCGGATTCGTGACGTCACATGGAAGCGACAGGCTTTGTCGGCCTAATCCTTTGATTTTTTCGGCTACTTCGTCACACGCTCCCTTTTTCCGGGAGCAGACCACAACAGCAGCGCCGGCCTCTGCCAGACCCATCGCGATCTGTTCACCGAGACCGCGTCCGCCTCCGGTGACGATTGCCACTTTTTCATGAAGATCAAAAAGTTCTTGGATACGCATGCAGCACTCCTCCTGTTCAACCCAATCCGATAAATCGCCAACAGCACCGATTCTCTTAGCTGTTGCCGAAGCATCAGATGATTTTTTCCATAACAGCCGCTAGAATCCATGCATGGCAATCTGGTGCGCTTGATGCATGACATTCTCTGCGACCTTTCCGAGACGCTCAAATCGGGGGTCCATCGTTTGCCCCATCTTCCAGCGATAGTAGATCTGTTGACAGATGACCGCTACCTTGTAGTACGCATAGGTTAGGTAGAAATCAATTTCTGTCAAGTCGCGTCCGCTTTTCGATGCGTACCTCTCCAGCAACTCGCGACGAGAAAAGAAGCCAGGCAGGGATGTTACAGAGGTAAGTCCGCTTCGCAACTGCTCGGCATCCTCTACCTCATCCCAGTAGCTGACCGTGATCGCCACATCGGAGAGTGGATCGCCGATCGTAGTCATTTCCCAGTCCACCACGGCCACCACTTGTGCCGCATCAACTGTGGACAAAATCAGATTATTCAGCTTGTAATCGTTATGAACGATTGTGGCTGGAGGAGATTCGGGCAGATGCTCCAACATCCATTTTGCCGTCTCTTCAACCACAGGGATCTCATCGGTCTTGGATCGTTCATATCGTCCAATCCATCCATGAACCTGCCGTTCCATAAAGCCTTCCGGCCGCCCGAGCGAACCAAGGCCAGCAGCCTGCCAATCGATCTCGTGCAGGGCAACAAGGGTCTCAACAACCGATTCAGAGATTCGCTGTCCCAGCTCGGGAGAGTATGCCACACCATCCGGCCATTCGCGATCCAGTACCATCCCCTTCCTTCGTTCCATCACATAAAAGGGAGCTCCCAAGATAGTTTCATCCTCACAGAATAGATACGGCTTAGGAGCCAGTGGATACACTTGGTGAACCAGCGACAAAATCCAACTCTCTCGCTTCATATCATGGGCTTTAGGCGCGATTGGTCCAAGCGGCGGACGGCGCAAAACTACTTCCCAGTCGCCACTGCGAAGCAAATAAGTTAGATTGGAGTGGCCTGCAGGAAATTGCTCTACCTCAAGCGGTGCGTCCGGTACATCTGCAATATGTTCGCGCAGGAAGCGCTCCACATGTTGGAGATTCAATTCTTCCCCCGGCCGAACCGGAATCGTCTCTCTTGATCCTCCTTGTCTCACACCCCTCACATCCCTTCTTCCCAACCGTCTTGCCATAGGCGATATTGTTTCACTCATGCCCGGCCAGTTCCCATTTGGCGATCGTGCGGCGATGCACTTCATCCGGCCCATCTGCCAGTCGCAGCGTACGTGATTGCGCCCACATGGAAGCCAGTGGAAAATCATCGCTTACACCCGCGCCCCCGTGTGCTTGGATCGCTCTGTCGAGTACACGGAGCGCGACATTGGGCGCCACTACCTTGATCATGGCAATCTCTTTCATCGCCGCCTTATTCCCTGCCGTATCCATCATATAGGCCGCCTTTAAGGTCAACAAACGAGCCTGCTCTATTTCGGCACGGGAGTCCGCAATCCACTCCTGAATCACCCCTTGTTCCGCAAGCGGCTTGCCAAAGGCGACCCGTTGTTTCACCCGTTTGACCATCAGTTCAAGTGCGCGTTCGGCAACTCCGATCTGACGCATGCAGTGGTGAATGCGTCCAGGCCCCAAACGGCCTTGCGCAATCGCAAATCCTTTGCCCTCACCCCACAACATGTTGGCAGCGGGAACGCACACATTATCAAATATTATTTCCGCGTGTCCGTGTGGGGCATGATCATACCCAAAAACCGGAAGCAGCCGTTTAATGGTAACCCCGGGCGTATCCAATGGAACCAAGATCATAGATTGCTGTTCATGCTTGGGAGCGGATGTATCGCTTTTGCCCATGACGATCGCGATCTTGCATCTGGGATCGCCGGCACCGGATGACCACCATTTACGGCCGTTTATGATGTATTGATCACCATCTCTCACGATATTCGCTTCAATGTTGGCAGCGTCTGATGAAGCGACGTCCGGTTCCGTCATGGAAAAACAAGAGCGAATGCGGCCTGCAAGCAGGGGAACTAGCCACTGTTCTTGTTGTTCCTTAGTCCCGTAGCGAACCAACACCTCCATGTTCCCTGTATCTGGTGCACTGCAGTTAAAGACTTCGGGTGCAATCGTGGAACGCCCCATGATCTCACACAATGGCGCATATTCCAGATTCGTAAGACCTGCACCGTATTCGGTTTCGGGCAAAAACAGGTTCCACAATCCGGCAGACTTCGCTTTCTCCTTCATCTCTTCCATGATCGGAGGAACAGTCCAACGACCAGCCGAACGCAGCTGTTGGTAGTAAACGTTTTCATTTGGATACACAACTTCATTCATAAATTGAATCAGCTGCTCTCTTACTTTGTGCACCTTTTCAGAGTACTCGAAATTCATCGTATCTCTCCTATACCATGAGAGTTTTCCATTTGCTGCTCATGTCGATTGACCTCTCCTCAGATCAATCGACATGAGCAGCACTACATACCTACCGGTCAGTATTATTTGGAAAATTGGAACTATTTAATCATATTATAATCCCCCCGAACTTTATGCAGCCAGTAGGTATTTTTCGAGTCAATCTGACAAGAACCTAAATTCTTTGCCATAAAAAAGGTGAGCCGTGCCGACTGACAATCCTGTTCTCTCCATCAAAGGGTTGCTTGACGAATTAGGGGATGTACAGCACTGTTACTCCCTTTATGCTGGTACCACTTTAGAGATACTGCTTCTTCAGTTGAGCCGCGATAATATTTTTCTGAATCTCGGATGTCCCTTCGTAAATTTTGGAAATACGGGCATCGCGGTAGAAACGCTCGATCGGGTATTCGGCTATGTACCCGATCCCTCCGTGGATCTGCACCGCCTTGTCAGCCACCTTGTTGTACACCTCTGAGCCGAGCAGCTTTACCATCGCGGCCTCTTTGATCACGTTCATTCCCTGGTCAACCATCCAGGCGACCCGGTAGGTCAACCACCTCAGCGACTCAATGTCCAGGGCCATCTCAGCCAAGTAATGCTGAATGATCTGCTGCTCGAGAATGGGCTTGCCGAACTGGACTCTTTCGTTGGCAAATGCAATCGACATTTCAAGCAACTTCTCACTGGACCCTAGATTGCGTGCAGCCAGACCTGCCCTGCCATTCGCCAAAATTTTCAGCGCGTTGACGTAACCGCCTCCTTCTGCCCCGAGTACGTTCTCTGCCGGCACCTCGCAATCTTCAAAAAAGATCTCGGCTGAATGGGAGCCTCTCAGTCCCATCTTCTTTTCCTTTTTGCCTACATGAAAGCCAGGTAGATTCTTCTCTACGAGAAAGGAGGTGATTCCTTTGGCCCCTTTGGATGGATCGGTCACCGCCATAACTGTGAAGAGATCAGCGATGGGTGCATTGGTGATATAATGTTTGCAGCCGTTCAGCAGGTACTTGTCTCCTTTTTTTATCGCCGTGGTTTTCAGATTGGTCGCATTGGACCCCGCACTGGGCTCGGTTAAGGCAAACGCCCCGATCCATTCTCCTGAGGCCATCCGAGGCAGGTATTTTTGTTTCTGCTGTTCATTGCCAAATTGTACGATTCCAACCGATCCGATGCCGGTATGCGCCCCGATCACAGATGTGAAGCCATTATGTGTACGGCCCAATTCCTCATAGATCGCACATCTGTCGATCATGCCGATCCCAAGTCCGCCGTATTCTTCCGGTATGCTGAGGCCGAACAACCCCAGTTCTTTTGACATCTGCAGAATCCGTTCTGGAATTTCATCGTTCTCCTCAACCCCCATGGCAACCGGCTCCACTTCCTGTTCCACAAACTGGCGCACATTTTGCTTGACTAGTGCAATCTCATCCGGCAGTTGAAAATTCATCATGCCAGTTATAGCTCCTTTCTACAGGTTGCTGTACTCCTGAAACCCCCTGCTTGATTTACTTCCCACCCTCCTGCTTTCGCGTATGTCTCCAGTAGGTTCTAGAGCAACTCCATCGCAACGGCCATTCCTTGTCCCCCGCCGACGCACAATGCAGCCAATCCTAACGATTCTCCCCGCCGCATCATTTCATGCAGCAGCGTGGTGACAATTCTGGCTCCGGTAGCGCCTAGCGGATGGCCCAATGCGATTGCTCCCCCGTTCACATTTACACGGTCCTGATCCAGTCCTAATTCTCGGATCACCGCAAGAGCTTGGGCGGCAAACGCCTCATTTAGTTCAACCAGACCGAAATCAGACAATGTCATTTGCGTGCGCTTCAGTAGCTTGTGCACAGCCGGAACAGGTCCGATGCCCATGATCTTGGGTGATACTCCGGCACATGCCCAGTCGATGATTCTCGCCATCGGCTTCACACCCAGTCGCTCCGCCTTTTCGCGAGCCATCAAAACCAGGGCGGCTGCACCATCATTTCGCCCGCACGCATTTCCCGCGGTAACCGTCCCATCCGGCTTAAACGCTGGCTTCAGGGCCGCCAATTGTACCATCGAGGTTGTTCGTGGGAACTCGTCTGTGTCAAAGAAAACGGTTTGTTTCTTTTGCTTGACCTCGACCGACACAATCTCTTCTCGAAGAATGCCGCCTCGCATGGCCGCTGCCGCCTTTTCCTGACTCTTCAGGGCAAAGGCATCTTGTTCCTCTCTGCCAATGCCGTACTTAACCGCTACATGCTCCGCCGTCATGCCCATCCCGAGCCGGGAGCCATATCTCTCATTTGGCTGTTGTCCATTCTCCAGATTGGAATCGACAAGTACCGGATTCCCCTCGCCAAACCGGGCATTACGCAAATAGATAGGGGCGCGACTCATATTTTCCGCACCGCCGGCCACGACGATTTCCGCTTGACGAAAGGCGATTTGCTGGGCGGCGGAGACGATTGCCTGCATCCCGGATGCACACAGCCGATTCACGGTGAAAGCGGTTGCGGTTTCAGGTATACCAGCCCTTAGAGCAGCTACTCTTGCCATATTGGATGATTCCGATGTCTGTCGGACCTCTCCCATGATCACTTCGTTCACCAGATCCGGGGATATCCCGGCTCGGCGTACTGCTTCCGCAATGACCGTTGCTCCGAGCGTGCCCGAGGGGATATCTTTCAGACTGCCTCCATACTTTCCGATCGCGGTCCGTACCGCTGATACAATGACGACTTCCGATACCACTCGCTCTCCCTCCATTCCAGAACGTCATCTCACTCGCTATCCCGCTCCATGCCGTGATCTGCTCTCACCTGTTCAGGATCCATTTGCAAGGATGATGCCAAGAGGCCAAACTGCAAATACGTACACCGTGAACTCAGGTATCAACAAAGGCCGCTCAGGAAAATGAATAACGGGGAAACAGGTACGTATTAAGTCATTTATGTATTAACTCATTCATTCGTGTATCAAAAATGATCTTTCTTTCCTCGCCTCCTTGAACGACTCCTTCGTTCTATACCGGTATGGCAGCGGTGCACAATAACAGACCAAAAAAAAGAAGGCACATTCATAACAAGTGCCTTCTTTCACTGCCGTGCAGACGTCTGCAGGCGGTATTTTTTCAGTTTGCGGACAATGGTGGCCTGACTGGTCCCTAATTCTTCCGCGATTTTATAGGTGCTGTTAAATCGTTTCACCGCATTGGCTAGCATTTCGTATTCAGCCCGTGCAATCGCATCCTGTAGCGACTTCACTTCCCTTTTTCGATTCTCCGTCTCCCGATATTCGCAGGGCAGGTCTTTTAGGGTAATCGTTTTGGCAGGAACGGTTAAGATTAACCGTTCCACCAGATTGGATAATTCCCGCACGTTGCCGAGCCACTGGTAATGGTAGAAAAAATCTTTCACTTCTCGGTGACACTCTTTTGTGATTCGATACTTCTCCTGAAAATGCTTGAAAAAATACTGAACCAGTGGCAAGATATCCTCTCTTCGTTCACGCAGAGGCGGAATAGAGATCGGGATCACATGTAAACGATAATACAAATCTTCCCGAAACGTCCCTTTTTCCACCATCTCCTTCAGATTGCGATTGGTGGCGGCAATGAGCCGTACATCTACCTGCTTCGGTTTGATCCCACCTACTCTTTGGATCTGTTTTTCCTGCAAGACCCGCAGCAGTTTTACCTGAAGCGACAGCGGCAGCTCGCCCACCTCGTCCAAAAAGAGCGCCCCTTTGTGCGCCAACTCAAACAACCCCGGCTTCCCGGATCGGCTGGCACCGGTAAAGGCCCCCGGTTCAAATCCAAACAACTCCGATTCCAGTAAATCGTGCGGGATAGCTCCACAGTTCACCTTGATCAATTCCCCTGTCTCAAATCGGCTGCTTGCGCGGTAAATGTGGCGAACCAAAACGTCCTTGCCGACACCCGTCTCACCAAGGATCAAAATAGTGGCGTCAACATCGGCGATCCGATCAGCCATCTCGTAAATCTCCAGCATTTGCTTGCTTTGCAAAATGACATCCGGATCACGACGAGCCTTTTTCTTGAGCTTCTCCAGTTCCTTTCGGTATTGATCGTTCAACTGCAGCGCCTTGTTCAGTTGATCATGCAGTTCGTTCAGTTCCGTGAGATCACGGATATTGGTGACTACTTTCTCGATCTCTCCCACTTCGTTGAATACCGGCGTCCCGGTCATTAGGGTCTCCTTGCCCGCATAATTGTGCTGCACAACCGTAACCGGACGTCTCTGCTCCAGCACCTTGAAGGTAACAGAATCCCTTAAAATGCCCCTGTGCATCAGATATTGGTATTTTTGCCGTAATAGTACTCTTTCGGGATGCCGGTGATCCGTTCAATGGCGGAGTTTGTTTTTAAGGTCGTTCCGTTGTGATCGGTGATGTAGATGGCATCGTACGAGTTCTCAATGATCGCGTCCAGTTCCCGATTCAGCTTATCCAACTCAGCAATCTTTTGCTGCAAATGCGAAACGAGGGAACCATCGCTCACCAGGTACAAGATCATTTCTTTCCCTTGGCTTGTGATGGGATGAGAAAGCAACAGATACAGGTCTCCCTGGAAGTCAACCGTGAGCAGATGGTTCCCTATTTCCTCCCACTTGTTAAACAAATCCCTGAAATTCCGCTTGTCAGTCAAGCTTGGAAACCGTTTGGCAAACTGTGCATTAGAGCACTCAATCATACCACTCGGATCGGTTACGAGGACGGGAAAAGGGATCGTCTCCATCCAATCACCAAGCTGGGCCATTCCCTGCGACCTCCTTTGCCTCAAGGATTTTCCGTTCTAACACGCGCTGAGGTTTACTGAACTTTCAAACTTATCTTTCATCTTATCCAATTCATTCTTGAATCGTCAACAATTGGTTCCATTCCGCTGCCTCCACCCTGTCCTGTATACTAAAAGCGGAAAGGAGGGTGCTTGGATTGCAGGATTTCTCGGAAAAATGGCTTCCTACCTACATCAAACGTGGTCTGAACGTGCTGTTTTGCGGGATTAATCCCGGCAGGGTTTCCGCAACAAAAGGGTACCACTATGCCAATCCGGCCAACCTGTTCTGGAGAGGTCTGTATGAAGGAGGGTTGACACCGTATCAACTGCAGCCGGAAGAGACGGCCCAACTGCTTGATTACGGATATGGCATCACCGATCTGGTCGCCCGACCCACCCGTTCCTCAGGTGATCTAACACAGGATGACTTCGCGCAGGGAGCTGCCGATTTCGTACGGATGGTGCAAACGTACCAACCACGCCTCGTCTGCTTTAACGGTGTGACTGCCTTTCGCCATGCGACCGGTAAACAGAAAGGTCCGATCGCACTGGGCCTGCAGGATGACCTCTTTTTTGGCACCCGGGAGTGGCCGGGCTGTCATCTGTTCGTAATCCCCTCTACCAGTGGTGCCAACGCCAACTACACACGGGAAGAGCGGTTGGCCATGTTTGGCGAGCTGTACGAGGTACTGCGTCACAAAGGCTTGCTGGCAGATAGTGCAATGGGTAGCGAATAAAAAGGCCGTCAGGAAACGCCCTGACGGTCCTTGCATTACTACTATAACAGCATGCGTCGGCACAGTGAAAAATCAGATCGGCCAGGCTCCTGGCGGTGCCGTCCTATACAACGGCATAGGTGTTGCCGCTCCGTGATGCTCTCACAACAGGCAAAACATCACGAACCAACCACTTTCCCCGCCGTAACCTCCTCATGCAGCGACTTCTCTAGGACGTATTCCGTCAACTCGACGGTCATTTGATAGTAGTTGAACGGTGTAATCAGATAGATCCCGTTGAAATGCTTCATCGCTACATCGAGAAGTTCCTTGGCCATGGCGATTCCCTCGCGTCGGGCTGCCTCTCCCTTTTCCACCAGCCTCATTCGGTTGAGCGCTTCCGCTGACAGCTTGATGCCGGGGACTTCGTTATGCAGGAATTCCGCGTTGCGCCAACCTGTCAGCGGCATGATCCCGAGAAAGATCGGGATCGGAATATGCTTAGTCGCCTGATAAATCAGTTCGATCGTCTCGCTGTCGTAGACTGGCTGGGTCATGATAAAATCGGCCCCTGCCTCTACCTTGCGCTCCAGCCGCTGCACTGCTGCCTCAATGCGGCGAACATGCGGGTTAAAGGCTGCGCCAACAATAAACTGGGCTTGTTGCTTCAATGGTCGGCCAGAGAAAGAGTAGCCTTCGTTTAACTGCTTGACCATGCGGATCAGATCAAACGATGTGACATCAAAGACCGAGCTTGCTCCCGGCAGATCGCCAAAACGCGACGGATCACCGGTAACAACGAGCACCTGATCGATCCCCAACGCATGCAGACCCATCAGATGAGACTGTTGCCCGATCAGATTGCGGTCTCGGCAGGCGATATGCACCAGCGGATCGACTCCAAACTGACTCTTCATAATCGCTCCCAATGCCATGTTGCTCATCCGTACATTAGCCAACGAGTTGTCAGCCAGGGTAATCGCATCCGCCCCTGCCTTGTGCAGCTCACAACATCCCTGCAGGTAGTGATCGATGTCCAAATCTTTTGGCGGGTCCAACTCAACAATCACCGTATGTCGCTGTTTGACCAGGTCGACAATACTAGGCTTTTGCCGCTGCTTGACACTGCGGATCGACAGTGACTCCCGATCCTGTGGTGAGAACTGCGGATTGATGCGGGGCAGCGGCTGAAGTCCCTGCATAGCTTGCGCGATCGCCTGCACGTGGGCCGGTGTCGTGCCGCAGCAGCCGCCGATCAAGCGCACACCTTGCTCGCGAAGCCTCAGCGCACTCTCGCCAAAGTATTCGGGCGATGATTTGTAAGCATATTCCCCATCGGACAAACCTAACCTGCCGGCGTTAGGGAAAGCAGATATCTGTATATCTGTCGGCACCACCGTTGTCTCAAAGGAACGCAGCACCTCAGCCGGTCCCAATCGACAATTCAAGCCGACGATGTCACTGCCTGCCTGACTGACTTGCTGAAACGCTTCTGTCAACGTATAGCCGTCCCGCGTCCGCCCTACTTCCAGTGTGGCCAACTGAGCGATGATCGGCACATCCGTCAGCGAACGCACGACAGAGACCGCAAGCAGCAACTCCTCAAGATCGAGAAAGGTCTCTAGAATCAAACCGTCCACACCAGCATGCAGCAACGCTGTCGCTTGTTCTTCAAACAGATCCCGGTATCCGTCCAACTGCTGGCTGAGTACCCGACCGGCTACGATCGAACCGATGCTGCCGACTACGTAGGCATCATCTTCTGCCGCTTCCTTCGCAATCGCCACAGCAGCCCGGTTGATCCGCGTCACTCTGTTCTCCAGATTGTAGCGGCCCAAACTCTCCCGGTTGGCCCCAAACGTATTGGTTTCCAAAAGTCTGGAGCCCGCTCTGTAATACGACGCGTGCACCTCGTACACCAGCTTGGGATTAGATAGACACATCTCCTCAAAACTGACACCGACCGGGACTCCCAATTGATACAGTTGAGTGGCAATCGCCCCGTCGCCGATCAGCAGGTTGTCTTTCAGGTAATCGAGTAGCGGTGGTTTCTTCCCCATGGTTTCCCTTCCCCCCACAATCCTTTTCTGTCTGTCCCTTACTCGTTTGCTTCCACTGCAACAGGCACAGCGTTAAAATAACGAGCTTCCGGATGGGCGAACACCATCGCCGAAACAGACGCTTCCGGATCCATCATAAATCCGTCTGTCAACTGGATGCCGATATCCTCCGGCTTCAGCAAGCGGAACAGCTTCTCTTGATCGTCCAGGTTGGGACAGGCGGGATAGCCAAATGAGACACGTATGCCTTGATAGCGGGCACCGAACCGCTCTGCCATGGTCATGTCTGCTGAATCGGGGAAGCCCCAGACGTCCCGCATCACATGGTGGATCCGCTCGGCAAACGCCTCGGCCAGCTCGAGAGCCAGCGCCTGCAAGATGTGTGAGCGTAGATACTCCCCCTGATTTTTCCACCCTTCCGCCTGATGGCGGATCCCCTGTCCGGCCGTTACTGCCAGAAACCCGACGCAGTCCATCTCGCCGCTCTCTACCGGACGCAAGAAGTCGGACAGGCAGAGATAAGGCTCCGACGGCTGGCGCGGGAAACTAAATCGCTCCAGGACACGAGACGTATTGGCAGGGTCGTAAATCAGGATATCGTCACCGTCAGCCTGTGCCGGAAAGAATTGGTACATGCCATGAGCCCGGATCAATCCTGACTCTCTTGCCGAAGCGAGCAGATCTTCCACCACGGCGTAGATCTCAGTAACCTTTTTGTCACCATCAGCGAGCAGTTTCTCTACGTTGCCGCGCACGCCCAGGTGTTTGCCCAGCAACATCCGCAGGTTGAGATACGGCTGCAGATAGCTGATGGGATAGTCGCGCAGGACATGTCGGTCATGATCCGGCGGCGTGAATACAGGACCGGTCCGGTTGATCGGAGAACGCTTGATCGATGCAGTCGTTTTCCCCGGAGCTGCCCCTCCACTTGCCTGCGCAGCCGCTTTTTCCTGCTCCTCCTGGATCGCCTGCTGCAATTGGGACCGAGCCTGCGGGTCCTGCAGCTTGTTGGCCAGCTCCAGTCCGTCCATCGCATCTTTGGCGTAGACGACCACACCACTGTACTCCGGGGCGATCCGCGTCTGCGTAAACTTGCGAGTCAGTGCCGCTCCACCCACCATCAGCGGGACATCGACCCCTGCCGTTCGCAGATCTTGAGCGGTGATCACCATCTGCTGGGCCGACTTCACCAGCAGTCCGGACAAACCAATCAAGTCGGGCTGTTCTCTGCGACAGGCGGCAATCAACTGTTCCGGCGGTACCTTGATCCCCAGGTTGACGACTTCGTAACCGTTGTTTCCGAGGATGATTTCCACCAGGTTTTTCCCGATATCGTGCACATCCCCTTTTACGGTGGCCAAGAGGATTTTGCCTTTTGACGAACTCTCCGTCTTTTCCATAAACGGTTCCAGAAAGGCAACAGACGCCTTCATCACTTCCGCACTCTGCAGCACTTCGGCAACAATCAGTTGATTGTCGTTAAACAAACGCCCCACTTCTTCCATCCCGGCCATCAGCGGACCATTGATGATCTCTAGTGGCGCATACTTCTTGAGCGCTTCTTCCAAATCAGGAATCAACCCGTCTTTTGAGCCTTCTACCACATAGCGGGCCAACCGCTCTTCTAGGCTCAGCGTAGAGGTCTCCACTTTCACCGTCTGCTTTTTCTGTCGGTAAAACTCGGTAAAGGAGGCCAATGTCTGATCATTGGTCTCAAACAGCAGGGCTTCCGCCAGCCTACGCTCGTCCTCTGGAATCGATGCGTATCGTTCCAGCTTTTCCGTGTTGACAATCGCGTAATCCAATCCAGCTCGCGTCGTATGGTAGAGGTAGACGGCATTCAGCACCTCCCGACCGGCCGGCGGCAGCCCAAATGACACGTTGCTGACGCCGAGGATTGTCTTGCACTCCGGCATCGCCTGTTTGATCAAGCGGATCCCCTCAACTGTCTCCAGTGCAGAACCGATGTACTGCTCATCCCCTGTACCCACCGGAAAGACCAGCGGATCAAAGATGATATCCTGTGGATGAACCCCGTAGCGATTGACCAACAGGTCGTAGGAGCGTTTGGCGACCTCCAGTTTTCGCTCCCGGGTAACCGCCATCCCCTGTTCGTCGATCGTCCCCACTACGACTGCCGCACCGTATGTGTGGATCAGCGGGACCACCTGGGCAAAGCGCTCCTCTCCATCCTCCAGGTTGATCGAGTTGATAATCGCTTTCCCTTGTGAATGCTTCAGCCCTAGCTCCAATACCTTGGCGTCAGTCGAGTCCAGCATCAGCGGAGCTTTTACTTTTTTTACCGCGTATTGCAGGAACTGCTCCATATCGGCGTATTCGTCCCGGTCGGGGTCGGCCAGACAGATGTCGATGATCTGGGCCCCGCGCTTCACTTGGGCACGCGCAATATCAGACGCTTCTTCGTACTTGCCGTCCGCTATCAGCTGGCGGAACTTTCGCGAGCCGATAACATTGGTACGCTCTCCAACCAACAGCGGCCGATTGTCTTCCTCCACATACACCACATCGATACCGGAGACAGCGCTGAGATGCGGGGCAGCCTGACCACGCGGTTTGTATCCCTTTAATGCCTCTGACAGCGCGCGGATATGTTCGGGAGTCGTTCCACAGCAGCCGCCAGCGACATTCAACCAGCCGCGTTCAGCGAAGGCAGCCATTTTGGCGGCCAATCCCTGCGGCGATTCATGATAGTGTCCGTCCTCATCGGGCAGTCCGGCATTGGGGTAACAACTGACGCCACACTGCGCCAACTGTGACAACGTACGCAAATGATCACGCATGAACTCGGGCCCTGTCGCGCAGTTCAACCCGATCGTGACCGGATTTAAGTGTTCGATGGAGATATAGAATGACTCAATATTCTGACCAGCCAGCGTCGTACCCATCGGCTCGATTGTACCGGAGATCATCACCGGCACTTCCCGCTCCAACTCGGCAAATGCCTGCCGAATCCCGATGCCTGCTGCCTTTACGTTTAAGGTGTCCTGCGCCGTCTCCAACAGGAGGACGTCAACACCTCCAAGGATCAAGCCCTTCGCCTGTCGGCAATACGCTTCGACCAACTCTTCAAAAGTGACACCACCAGTCAGCGAGAGGGTCTTGGTCGTCGGTCCCATCGAACCGGCGACGAAGCGCGGCCAGTCTGGCGTTGAGTAGGCTGCTGCCGCTTCCTGGGCAATCCTGGCAGCCGCGATATTGATCTCCATATCTTTCTCCTGCACGTCGTATTCTGCGAGAACCACATTGGTGGCGCCAAATGTGTTGGTCTCGATGATATCGGCACCCGCTTCCAGATACTTCTCGTGGATGTACCGGATCACGTCAGGACGAGTCAGGTTTAACAACTCATTGCACCCCTCGTATTCCTCTCCACCGAAGTCGGCCGCGCTGAGATTGGCCTGCTGAAGCATGGTCCCCATCGCTCCATCAAGGACCAGGATCTTTCGCTGTAGTTGTTCCGTAAATCGTGTCGGTTTCACCATCTCTACTCCTTTTCATGAGACTTGGCTCGTAGACGAATAAAAAAATCCTCTTCTTACGCAAATAAGAAGAGGATTCTTCGACAGAATGTCATCTATGATCAATCCTCTCTTATCTTTCAAAGCGTCCGCTTTGCTGGAATTGGCACCTGATGTTCGGTTGCCGAGGTTTCATAGGGCCAGTCCCTCCACCTCTCTGGATAAGAGAATACATCCATAATCTTTTCTTTTTCCGTATGTTACCATCTAAATGCGAGAGCCGTCAATAGCAAAATCTCCCTAGGATTGCAGATTGCAGCCTTTTTTCGTGGTTATGGTCAAACGCCCACAACAAGATAGGTGTTCATGTATAAACTGAAGCATACCGGAAAGGAGGATGAAGAAACAAAATGAGTACGTCATACTGCAGCGGCGGGATCTTTAACAACTGTTTTGCCCTGGTGCTGGTTCTGTTCATCCTGCTCGTCATCGTAGGGGAATCAAAAGACTGCTAATGTTGCGGAAAGAGCCTGACGCAGACTCAGGCTCTTTCCCGTCTCAGGTTGACCATGCCCCTCGTGACGGTTATGCTGATGGTAAAAGCAGAACCATCAGCCAAAAAGGAGTAGAGAAGATGTCCCTCCCCGACACAATGGACAGACAAACATTCCTGGACAGCCTGGAAGTCGTACAGTCGTTGAAACAAACCGACTTCGAGACCTATCAAGTGGTCAAGGAACGAGGTACGGAGCGTCATTATCTGATGTATTCCTTCTACCACATCAACCTGTCCGAAGGCGGGCGTCGCGACGATTACCGATACTTCCTGCCACTCGCATCCGATGACGTACTGGCAATCGTGCTGGGAGAACAGCCGTATGAGTATCCCGAGCACTGGAAGCGTCTCTATTATCGGACAGGTACGGATGATCGTATCCTCCCGTTTGATCCCAGCGAAAACTTCGACCGAGAAAGGGAACAGGAGGCAGAACGGGAGATGCTGGATGCCTTGCTTCGCTACAAACGGGAGTGGAAGCAGGCAGATGACAAGGAAGCATTGACCAAAAAGCTGTTCTCCCAATTGGCAGAGATCGAGAAGCGGCATTCCAACGAAAGTGATTCATCCGAGTAAGCCACAAGCGAGGGAGAGTTGCAACTCCCTTGCTTGTTCGCTATAATAAAGCAGATCAACCGCATTTGTCTCATGCTACATAGCTGACATCACGAGAGCAAACCAATCCACCTCTCGTCTCTTCGTTTTGCGGAGGCGGGAGGTTTTTCTCGTAGCCAAGAAAGGATGGTAGAAAGTAGTGAGTTACAAACAGCAAGTGGCAACAAGCCTTCATGCTGCGCTGCAGAAGTTGGAGATTGCCGACTTTTCCCTGGAAAAGCTGGAGGAGATGCTGGAAACACCGCCCAATCCGCAGATGGGCGATATCGCCTTTCCGTGTTTCCAATTGGCAAAAGTGCTGCGCAAAGCACCTCCACAGATAGCCGCAGAACTGGCCGGATTGGTCAAAAGCGACTACCTTGACAAAGTAGAAGCAGTCGGACCATACATGAACGTCTTCCTCAACCGTTCGTTGGTAACGGCCGAGGTGATCGGGACGATAGCGAAAGAAGGTTCATCCTACGGCAATCGCAGCATCGGCCAAGGGCGCAACGTACCGATCGACTTGTCTTCCCCCAACATCGCCAAGCCGTTCTCCATGGGCCACCTCCGCTCTACCGTGATCGGCAATGCGATTGCCAACATTTTGGAAAAACACGGCTACCGTCCTGTTCGCATCAACCATCTCGGTGACTGGGGTACCCAGTTTGGCAAGCTGATCGTCGCCTACAAACGGTGGGGAGACGAAGAGAAAGTAAGAGCGAAGCCGATCAAGGAACTGCTGTCGCTCTACATCAAGTTCCACGAAGAAGCGGAAAAAGATGAATCGCTGGAAGAACAAGGGCGGGAATGGTTCAAGCGCCTGGAAGACGGCGATGAAGAAGCAAGGCAATTGTGGCAGTGGTTCCGTGACGAATCGCTAAAGGAATTCATGAAGATTTATAAACTGCTCGGTGTATCGTTTGACTCTACGCACGGAGAAGCTTTTTACAACGACAAGATGGATCGGGTCGTACGGCTGCTTGAGGAAAAAGATCTGTTGGTGGAGTCTAATGGTGCGCTGGTGGTCAACCTGGATGAATACGAGATGCCTCCCTGTCTGATCAAGAAGTCGGACGGCGCCACCCTCTACGCTACTCGGGATCTGGCCGCCGCTCTGTACCGCCATGAGACGTACGACTTTGCCAAAGCGGTCTACGTGGTCGGCAATGAGCAGCGTCTGCACTTCCAACAACTGTTCCGCGTGCTGGAAAAGATGGGCTACGAGTGGGCCAAAGAGATGTATCACGTACCGTTTGGCATGATGCTCAAGGATGGCAAGAAGATGTCGACGCGCAAAGGGCAGGTCGTCCTGCTGGAGGAAGTGCTGGCACAGGCCATCGAGGACGTCGGCAAGGTGATCGATGAGAAAAATCCGCAGCTGGCGAACAAGGAAGAAGTGGCTCGTCAAGTAGGTGTTGGCGCGGTCATCTTCCACGATCTGAAGAACTTCCGTCTCAACGACGTCAACTTCTCCTGGGAAGAGATGCTCACCTTTGAAGGCGAGACAGGCCCGTACGTCCAGTATACCCACGCCCGCGCCTGCTCCTTGCTGCGCAAAGGCGGCTATCGGGCAGATACGCCGGACATCGCAGAAGGAGCACTGGACAGTTCGGAAGCCTGGACTGTGGTCACCCTGCTCAACGCCTTCCCTGATGTGGTCGATCGTGCCCGCGAGCAGTTCGATCCGTCTCAAGTGGGCAAGTACGTGGTTGACCTGGCGCAAGCTTTCAACAAGTACTACGCCAATGTACGCATTCTGGCTGAGGATGAGCAGATCAAGCATTCACGGCTTCACCTGGTGTCCGCCGTCGTCACTGTTCTGCGAGAAGGGCTTCGCCTGCTCGGTCTGGCTGCGCCGGAAGAGATGTAATTTGCTCCCAAATTTTAGTCATAAAAAAAGGTGGCCGCGGCCACCTTTTTTACTATCCATTTTCACGACATCGATTGCACCGATTCTTGCGATTTGCCAGTTAAGCGGTTACGCTTGCACCAATCTCCGAAATACAATTCGAGCAAATCAACTTTCCTTTGAAATGAACAATATCCCCGGCATCACCACAAAAAACACAAGCAGGCTCGTACTTCTTCAAAATAATCTTGTCGTCCTGGACGTAAATCTCCAGAGAGTCCCGAATCTCTATGTTAAAAACATCTCGCAATTCTTTGGGAAGCACTACTCTTCCCAATTCATCGACTCTGCGTACTATCCCGGTTGCTTTCATCGTTATCCTCCTACATCTGCATCACTATGAAAAGGTTTGTTTATCCATGCGGATGATGGTTGATCGAAGCACTTGTTTTATGTGCAAGCGCATTGGTAACCTCTTAGGGGCCACTCGGCTCTTTCGATACGAATGGGACAGATGACGGAACTGCAGGAAAACTCCCGCAAAAACGTCTACTACCTAGCCATGCTGCTGTGACAGTTCCTGTTTTCGTCTCTTCCACTCTTCCTCCAGGCCGTCCAACCGCTCAAACAACAGGTCATAAAATGCGTTCATCTCGATCAAACGGCGCTTCGCCTTCGCGTACGCCTCTTGCTCCTCGGTCGGGTAGTCGGCTGGCCACTCCTCGAGCAGCCGCTTGAGAAACGCAGAAAACCTGTACATGTTTTCCAGGTTGCAAGTGAGCATCGCCATCCCGAGGTCCTCTACCAAATAGTAATAATCCCGGCGATCGCTGATGTTGGAACTCTTGTGACAGAAGCCTTGTTCCTCGAGAGCGCGAATTCTGACGCTGACAGCCGCCTTCGTCACGCCTAGGTGCTCCGCCATTTCCTGCAGGCTCAGTGGGCGGGCCGAAAAAAACAACAAGGCGAGCAAGCGGGCGTGTAAGGCGCTGTTCCCGCCAAGTTCACCAGATCGCTCCCATTCGTCACTCAGTTTTCGTTCCAGTTGATGAAGTACAGACTCCAAGTGATCGCCTCCAAAAACGTGTCAGACCAACGTTAACGATGTTGTTAAGCATGTTAATTTTAGCATAGGACGATCATAGCAATCAATTAACCTGCATCATTCCCCCTCGCAATTAGTTCTTTCACGTATTGGATCTCGTCACGGTGGGAACCTCCGTCCGGAACAGGAGTTTCCAGGATCACCGGCAAATCCGCCAATGGAGGAGCGGTAAGCAAAGCGCGGATGGCGTTTTCACCTATCTGTCCACGACCGATGGAGGCATGACGATCTCGGTGTGATCCGCTTGGGTACTGCGAGTCGTTTAAATGGATCACTTTGAGATGATCTACGTAGCCCAGTTCCCCCGCCCGGCTGAGCATCTCGTCCTGATTCTCTCCATTCCATACACCGCTGGCAAACAAATGGCAGGTGTCGAGGCAAAACCCCACTTTCTGCGGCAGCCGGATCAAACTGCGAACCTGCGTCAGTTCTTCAAAAGTAGTCCCCATCTTCCCACCTTGGCCGGCGTTGTTCTCCAGCAGCAGCAGAGCCTTCCCCTCCCAATCGGCAAGAATCTCGTCAAGCATCTCAATCATCGCCCGGTAGCCAAACAACGGATCAGTTGCCGTTCCCTTGTATTTGCCGAAGTGGACCACTACTCCGAGAGAACCGCAGGCATCGGCAATCTCCAGATCGTTTCGCACCGAGGCCACGGTCTGTTCGTACAATTGACGATCGTCGACCGACAGATTGGTCGGATACGGCGTATGAGCCACGGATATTATCCCATGCTCCTCGCAGTATTGGCGACAGGCTGCCGCATCCTGCCGGTTAAACCGTTTGACAGCCAGACTCCGGGGGTTCTTGGGGAAGTATTGAAACGCTCCGGCACTGACAGCGAGTGCGGCCTGAGCCGCTCCCAGGTACCCATGCCGGATACTGACGTGACAGCCGATTTGCATTCTGCCTGCACCTCCCTGGAAAGACCTTCCCATGCATCATCTCAGTCTTTAGCGTACCCTTCTTGTAAAACATCATTTCATGGGGAAGAGTGCTTTCACTGCGGGATGAGATCAGTTATGTATGACCACTAGGTGGTTTACATAAATCAACAGATGTACAAACAAGATGAGCCGCGTATATTGGTCGGCCATTATGGTGCTTTGATCACTCAATGCAACAATAGTTTCAGCGCCTGGATTTCCTGCTTGCTGAGATAAACACGGCTTACGGTTTCCTTCTCATCGACCAGGAAGCTTTGCCAAATCTCGATGCCGTTGTTTTTATCTCTGACGAACACCGTGCGCAGGGACATCTCGCCGTCCTCCGAGATGACAGTGCGGCTGTACAACAGTTGATGTCCTTCCCGAATCAGGCGCGAAACGCATTCCTCTAGTTGTGTAAACATGCAAATCCCCCCCCTTAAAGACCAGCCTTTCTGTTTTGCAGGGCAACAATGTATTGATCCAGCCGCTGGCTCAGTTCTACTACTTCCCGATGTAGAAAACTTCCCTTGTCCACCTTGAGCTGCACCAACTGCTGGCGCAAGCTTTCCGCGTGTTTCAGCAGGTGTTCTTCCGTTCGGCTGCTTTCGCTGTTGTGCCTGTTTTCCTTGGTGATGCCGGGAGTATGCCCTCCTCCGATCAAGGGCGCTCCAACGGCCTGGCAGAGCAGAAAAGCGCCCTTTCTCTTTCGTTTCTTTGTCATACCAACCCACCTCCTATTTTTGACAAGTTTAGACAATTACAACTATACACTGACCTCCCTTTACAGATTTATTGAGATATATTGGAGGTTAAATGAATGCAAAAAGCACCTCGTTTTGAGGTGCTTTCAGCGTGTAGACAAAGTACCGCAAGGTACAAGGTCTACACGTTTTTTTGTAGAATAATGTATGTGGAAAATAATTGCCAAGAGGTGTCATGTATGCTTTCGAAACAACAGGGCGAAGGCCGTTATCAAGTATCGGTTGTTTCACTGGATGAATTGGTTCCTCGTGATCATTTAGTTCGGAAAATCGAAAATGCCATTGATTTTTCCTTCATCTACGATTTGGTGAAAGATCGGTATTCTCCGGACAACGGCAGACCCAGTATCGACCCCGTTGTACTCATCAAAATGGTATTTATTCAGTATCTGTTCGGCATTCGCTCCATGCGCCAAACGATTAAAGAAATCGAAACCAATGTCGCTTATCGTTGGTTTTTGGGATACGATTTTACCCAACCAATCCCTCACTTCACCACATTCGGAAAAAACTATGTCCGCCGTTTTCAAGGTACGGACTTGTTTGAACAAATTTTTACTCGCATTCTCGAAGAAGCATGTCGTCATGGCTTTGTTGATCCTTCTGCCCTCTACATCGATTCCACCCACGTCAAGGCCCATGCCAACAAAAGAAAGTACAGCAAGCAGCGGGTTCAGGAAGAGCAAAAGAAGTACCAGCAGCAGCTGCACGATGAACTGAATCAAGACCGCATCGAACATGGAAAAAAGCCGTTGCCAAAAAAGTCGGATACAAAGTGGAAGGAGGTGAAGCAGAGCACGACTGACCCCGACAGCGGATGGTTTGTCAAAAACGAGAAAGAGCAGACATTTGCTTACTCGTTCCATGCCGCAAGTGACGAACATGGCTTTGTCGTGAGCGCGGTCGTTACAGCCGCCAACATCCATGACAGCCAAGTGTTTACCAATGTGTTTGAACAAGCGATTGAAAACGTGGGGAAGCCGAATGCCGTAGCGGTAGATGCCGGATATAAAACCCCATACATAAGCAAATATCTCTTGGACGAAGGCGTTCGTCCTGTTATGCCCTATACCCGCTCTCACACGAAGAAAGGTTTTTTCCGCAAACACGACTATGTGTATGATGAATATTTCGATTGTTCTATCTGTCCTGCCGGACAGGTTTTGTCCTACGAAACGACTACCCGAGAAGGGTACCGCATGTACCGTTCTGATTCTGAGATATGTAGCCATTGTCCCCTTCGCTTCCAATGTACGGAAAGCCGTGAGGCTGTAAAACGTATCAGTCGCCATATATGGGCAGACTATCTGGAAGAAGTGGAACATCTGAGACATACAGAAGTGAATAAACGGCTGTATACACGCCGAAAGGAAACCATTGAGCGTGTATTTGCTGATTTAAAGGAAAAGCATGGTTTGCGTTGGACCACTTTGCGTGGATTGAAAAAAGTGACAATGCAGGCGATGCTCGCTTTTGCTGCTATGAATCTAAAAAAGCTGGCCAATTGGCTCTGGAATAAAGGGAATGGAGGGCGATTTGCCCTTACGGGCACCTTAGTTTTTTGCATGTTTCACGACAAACCCCCACTTCTGCTCTGGCAGAGAGGGGGTTTGTCAGCAATCTGAAAGCACCTCAGTTGTGAGGTGCTTTGTTTATTGGCTTGAATCGGTAACTATGCCTTATCCATGTTTGCATCTTTTGCTACAGACCCCATAATCAAATCGAGCAACTCTTTGTGATGTTTTAATTTTACTGACAAGTCTATGCAGTGCAAGGCGTCTTCTATTGCATTTATGAGACGCCCCCTTTTAAGCTCATATCTGGCTTTATAATATCGAAATTGGTAGTGCCTGCCTATTTCTATGGGATTTTGACCCTCTCTTAATCTCTCAATCTCTGTTGCAAAACAGCGTAACAGATCATCGATCGAATAATCGTGTTTGCTAGCTGACTCCACTAGTGTCAGTAGTCCCGCTGGAACTTCAGCAGGATGATTACGTAGAAGATTGATATACTCGGGTAAAACCTCGATATTCCCCATCAATAGATCAAGAGTGTACGAATTCGCTTTTGCCCAAACTTTAAACTTTTCAACCTCTTTTTTGCCCGTATCATCCAAAAGCTCAAACCATCCCAAGTCGGCATATTGTTGGACGTATTTTTTTGCTTCTTCATACAATCCTTGCATTTGTAAAGCGAGCCCTTTCATAAGGAATCCCTGTCCATAGTACACGACTAAGTGACGCTCGGTTTGAAAAGAGTCATCTACTTTATTTCTTTTGCCTTTCAGCAGTTGATCTTTATAAACTATGGTTGCTAGTTCCCGTAATTTGTCAGCGTATGTTGCAAGCTCGCCCCATTTTTGAAACATATAATATGCATTAGCCAATTGCAGCAACGCATCCAACTGATCATTCTCTGGCAAACGATTGCAAAAAGGTTCAAACCGGATCACCGCTTTCCATGTTTCCTCCAGATCGGTTCCCTGAGAGATTCGAAATAGGCGGTAGTGGCTTATCACAAAATGATCGACATAGCTATCTTTTTCGTTTTCTGTTACTAACTGATAAAAAAGCGCGGATTCTTGTTGCTTCCCTCTCTGGAATAGCTGTTCAGCCACGGAGAAGAGAATCGATACATTCTTTGGATTTTCCAATAGCAGAGGTACGATCGCAAGGATACAGTCTTTGCGACCAAGTTCTGCACAACGAACGAGGTAAGGTACTACTCGAGGGCGAGACACGCTTTCTTCTGTTATACATTCTTCCGGGTACAACTCGTACAGCCAGCCAGGTTCATGACCAAGTGCTTTAGCCATTGCGTCCAGATGTTTAATGGTGATCGCGCGCCGAGGTTTTCCGTTAAAAATCTCACTTAAATGGCCGGAATGAATGCCAGTTCGTTCACTTAACTTGGTGAGTGTATAACCTTTTGCTCTCATGCTCTTTTCGATTTCGGATCGTATGGTGGTTAAGGTCCGTGTACCCATCATCGATCACACCCCTTTGATCAATAAGGAAATCTTTATTACACTTTACAATATTTTATAAACTGCTTACAAGTGCTTCCATTTGGACTTTGCAGTTTAGAAGGGTATTATCTAAAAAATAACTAACAAACAAATCAAACAGGCCCGATAAACCTCGGGCCTGTTTCCTCATCTCCTTCTTCCCTATTCCTATTCCAACCGCTCCATCACCTGAGCGATATCCTCCAACAACAATGCCGCAAACACAGACGTGATCTTTTTGCCGGACTGCGCTTCTACCTGATGACTCAGAGCATTCAGGATATTCTGCTTCGCCTTTTTTTGCTTGGCTTGTTGGGCCGCCTGTACCTTGGCCAAGAGGCTGTTGACAATACCATCGTCTGTGATCTGTCCTGTCGCCTGACCAGCCAGGATCACCTCATCCAGATGCTCCAGATCGATCACCACCTGCAGCGTATAGGTCTGCTCCGACTGATTGCCGGCATAATCGACCGCTGTCACTTGCAGCAGGTGTGATCCGACAGAGAGAGACAATCCATCTAGCGTGTACGGATTCTCGATCGGCGCTCCATCCAAAAACGCGTTCACCTGACGGACACCGGTTCCTTCATCTTCGGCTGCAAACGAGAGCGTAACTGTCTCGCCATGGTGCAGGGTGAGTCTCTCTGGCTCCTTGATCGTGGGTGGGGTCAAATCCGTACTGATCCGCGCTTCCGCCTGGTAGTGGATCCGTCCGTCAAACTGTTTGACGAAGTCCACCGTCGCTGTGATGTCCTCCGGTCCCTGAACGACATTTTCACCCAGTTGGGCAAGCAGCTTGTACTTGTCGGATGTCTGGTTGTACATGTAGTTGTTGACCGTAAGCGTATACGTCCGCTCTTTGTCCAGCGGCGTGCCGTCGGGGAGCATGATCCGCACCACCTGATTGGTGTCCGGGTCCCAGGTGTAGCGGGCACCGGCGATAAACGAATCAGGCCCATAGGAGGGGTGAATCATCGCGTTTAGAATCTGTTCCAGCTCTGAGCCTGTCACGTCCAGTTTGACCAACGTGTTGCCAAAAGGTTGAATGTTGAACAGCTCTCCCCAAGTGATCGGCCCAGCATCCAGGCGGTCGCGGATGCCGCCCCCGTTCATCAGGGCAAAGTCACTGTCCATCGCCGCTTTCATCCCATCGGCGATCAGGTTGCCAAGTCCGTTGTCCCCGAACACGTCGCGAGTCGGGTACCCTTTTTCCAGGGCAACAGCCGCTTCTCCAACCACTTCATTGATCTTGGGTGCGACGCGTTCAGCATACTGCTTTAGAATCGCGGCAACCTGAGGATCAGGGGCGATCTGCGACTGTACGACATCGACAATCTCCGCTTGCTTAGCAACGATCTCTCCGCTTTCCTTGTCTACTTTCAGATCGATATCCACAAACGCCTTCCCATACTCCCAGGCCTGCACCACCAGTTTGTCATCGACCATCGCATCTAGCTTGACGTGGTTATGCGCAGCAAAGATCACGTCTACCGCATCGTCGACTTGATTGGCCAACTGCTCAATCTCACCTCTCGCCCCCGCTCCGTCTTGTTCGCCCGGTACATGCGCGAGGACGATGATCGCTTCTACGCCTTGCTGCTGCAGCTCAGGCACATAACGGTTGATGGCGTCTGCTTCATCTGTGAAGCGGATGTTGACAATACCCGTCGGCATCACCATCTGCGGCGTATCGGTCGTCACCACACCGATGAAGCCCAGCTTCACGCCGCCGATCTCTACGATCTCATAAGGGTCCAGCAGCAGGTCACCGCTCTCCTTCTGCTCCACATTGGCAGCGACAACCGGGAAGTCGATCCCGTCATACCCTTCCGTTCCCTGCGGATGGTCGCCGCCGTTGATGAGTCGCAGGAGTTCGTCTGTACCTTCATCGAACTCGTGATTGCCAAGGGTGCCCACATCAAATCCGATTGCTTCCATCACGTGGACGGTCGGCTCATCCTGCAGCAGGGCGGAGACGGGCGAACTAGCACCTACCATGTCTCCAGAGTGGATGATCAGCGTATGGGGCTGCGCTGCCTCCCGCTCCCGCAGATAGGCAGCCAAATAATCAGTCCTCCCCACGCTTACTTCCGGCTGATCAGGCAGCGTGCCTGTCACGTCGATTTTGCCGTGCAGGTCATTGACGCCCAGCAGTTGTACCTCTACCACATCAGTCGGCGGTTCTCCGCTGTCCGCAGGTTGATATCCCGCTTCTTCCGCCTCTTGTTGCGTGAAGAAAAAGACACGATTTTCTACCTCGATCTGTTCCCATTTTTCCGGGGTCACATATTGCTTGGTATAGTAGTCACCGACATACTTGTCGGGACCGCCGCGCTGGTTGAAGCGAAACTCGTATGGCAGCTCCTCGATCGGGTTGTCCGGATCCCACATGCCCCGTCCGTTGTCAATCGCTTCCCGGGCAGCGGCGCTGTACGCTTCGAAGTGATCAAGATTGGGCCAGATAAAGTAGGGAACAGCCATCCCTTGCTTTACCATCTCTTGATTCACATCAAGCTCTCCCTTGTGAACGTGTGCCAACAGCCTGCCATAATCGTCCAACGGGTCGCTCCCCACCTCCAGTGTAACGGGGGTGCCCGGCGGGAGCAGTTCCATCAGTTTCTGCTTGGCTGCTTCGGCATGGTATCCCTGCGACTTGCCGTTGTAATTGGTTTCCGGTGTATCGATCGACAGCATCCTCACTTTTGTCGTACCCAAGACCGGTGTCGTCAGGTGCACCGTATCGCCGTCAACTACGGAGGCAACCGTAGATTGATAGGAATCATCGGGTCGAGGCGGCTCCGGCTGCTCGGCAAGCAGCTCCACATCCTCTGCTTTACGCGGCAGTAGTTGATAGCTGTCGTACTGACTGAGCACGCCTGTAAAGTCATACCATTTGCCTGCTTCGATCTGTTCGATCAGTCCCGTCTCCTCCATCACTCGCAGCGTCGTCCCGTGAAACTCTTGGTCAATGATGGAGACATTATAGCCGCCGCCTGCGGGATTGGCCGGAACGGAGGTGACATATCCCCTGATACGGACCAACGAACCTTCCAGCGGTTCTGCTGTTTCCTCGGATTGCAGGTCGGCCAGCGAGAGTTCTACTGGCTGCGGCAGCGGGTGACCAGTGGACTGTACGGTTAATCCCTCTGCCTCCAGGACCAGTTCCGTCAAGCCTTTGTATTCCTCTATGACGCCAGTAGCACGTACCTTGTCCCCTTCTCGAAGGTCAGGATAGCTGGACAATTCAAACGAAAACAGATTGATCCCGGCGGTATCGTCCTGCAGATAAGTGGACAATCTGCCGCCGCCGATGGCCGCATTGTCTGCGGTGACAACGCCTTCCACGGTAACCATCTCTCCTGTCCGCTCCTTTGCTTCTGAGATGGAGATCAGCTCAGGAGGCGGATCTGGATCGGGATCTGGTTCTGTGCCCACAAGTTGAAACGATGTAGCGCTTTTCAGACCGGGAACGGCAAAATACGGTTCCAAACTGCCGCTCACCCGTACTTTTTTGCCGAGCAGATCTGGATTGGACTGCAGTCCAAACTCGGCTCGAAATGCGGATGGCACCTGTACAGGCAGGATGTGTGCCGGATCTGTCTGGGATGCAGAATCTGCCAGCGCCAGATTGTAGTCATTGGCGAACGGGGACTCAAAATCATAAGCGTTGGTCCCTGTCGTATGAGCCACCACGTAGCCTTCAACTGCAGCATCGCCGCTGTTGTTGGCAATCGCTTCATCCACCGTCAGTACTTCTCCTGCGGCCTGAACAGCAACACCCATTCCCGCCATGCCGCCAAACAAGCACACGACCATCATCACTGCTGACAGCAACAGGGCTGCTCTTTGCCGATAACACCATCCGTTCATCATCTTCCCTCCCGTTTTCCATGCTTATCCGTCTCACTTCCATCTTACTTGGGACATGTTAACTGCATGATAACATTTGGTAAAGATAACAGACACCCCCTTTTTTCGGCTATTCTTGCTCATTTCTCCCTGCAAACAACGCAAAAAGAGCGTCCGCCCTGCCGGGAACGAACGCTCTGCCTGTCTATGCTTCCTTATTCCTTTACTACTTCCTGCAAATACGTGAGATTGACAAACCCGTCGAGGTTGTCAGAACGAGTGTAGCCTGCCTCTTTGCTGATGGCAGCCATTTCTCGGAGTACCTCTTCGTTGACGTTCCAGGTTACTTCACTGCGGTCCATCGCCTGTCTGATGTCCGCAGCCTGCAGCTCTTTGCCGGTCAGCTTTTTGATGTGCTGAATCAACAGTTGAACCGCTTCGTCCGGGTTGTCACGGACAAACTGAACGGCCCGCACATGCGCCTGCAGCAGCTTTTTGGACAGATCGGGGTTGGCGCTCAAAAACGATTTCGTCGCTACTACGACGGTATTGGTCGATTCCTTGCCCCACGCGAACTGATCCCAATTGAGCAGCAGCTTGGCACCCGCTTTCTGCTCCAGATTGATCCCCCACGGTTCCTGCGTAGCCGCTGCGTCCACATCTTTTTGCAGGAAAAGAGTGGCTGTGTCGGCTGGAGCCTGGGCGATCATCTCAACGGTTCCGCCATTTGTTTTTATATTGAGACCAACCTCTTTCAACGTCTTGCGCAGCATGATATCCTGTGTCGAGCCGATCACCGGGATCGCTACCCGCTTGCCATCGAGATCTTCGACACTGCTGATGCCGGCATCGCCGCGCACTTCCAGCACCGCGCCACCATTTACGGCTCCGGCAATAACCTGGTGGGCAGGATTTTTCAAATAGTTGTTCATCGCCGGACCAGGGCCAACATACCCTACGTCCAGTTCACCTGTCGACATCGCCTCCATGAACAGCCCACCGTTAGGAAAGGTTTTCGTCTCCAGCGTAATCTCCGTCCCCAGTTCTTCCTGAAAATAACCTTTCTCCAAAGCGACAATCGCTGCCATATGGGTCAGATTGGGAAAATAACCGAGGCGGACGGTATTGGCCGGCTGCGTCGACGCTCCCTGACTGCCGCCGCATCCTGCTGCCAGCACAGCAACCAGCAGGCAAAATGCCAGCGCGATCCCTCTCCTCGTTCCGTTCTTCCGCTTCATGACTCCACTCCCCTTCTCTTTTTTTATCTGCTCTGCTTGTTATCAGCACGCTTCTCTCCCAGGCTGTTAAGTACGACAGCCGATAAACGTACATGTTCCTTTCATCAAGCCTGGGGAGCCATGCCCCATCTACGCATCACCGAACGCTCCATTCGCATAAAGACTTGCGTATCCATCAGCGTTCCGACCACGCCGATAATCACCATCACAGACAGCACCAAATCCATCGACTGCAGCGCCCGCCCCATCTCCAGCAAATGGCCCAAACCACCACTGCCGCCCAACAATTCACCGGCCATCAACGCTCTCCAGGCAAAAGCCCAGGCTACCCGCAGACCGGAGATGAGATGAGGCACGGATGCCGGCAGGATCACCGTGCGCAGCAGGTGAAAACCGCTTGAACCCATCGTTCTGGCCACCCGCAGGTACAGAGGAGGAACATTTTTGAACCCGGTGCTGGAGGTGACGGTCATTGTCCAGGTGGCACCGATCGTGACGATGAACAGGATCGCCGTCTCCCCCAGACCAAACCAGACGATCGCCAACGGAAACCAGACGATACTCGGCACCGATTGCAACGCGGTCACGACAAATCCTAGTGTATGGTCCACCCATTGGAAGCGGGCGATCAGATAACCAAGTGTCAGTCCGACCGTGATGGCGATCACAAAACCGAGCAGCAGCCTGAACAGGGTGACCGCAGTTGCCTCTAGAACCTGTCCACTGATCAATCCGCTGACTAGCGTTCCAAAGACCGTTGCCTCCCCGTTGCTTGACAGAATCAGCGGCGGCCAGAGAAACGGCGGAAACAGGCCGGACTTAGATATCGCTTCCCAGATGATAAACAGGGTCACGATAAACAGGACCCGTCTGAAGACGATAGTCATCGCCCATCTCCTCCTTCAACACCTTTTCCATCTCTTGCTCCAATCCCCTCATGATGCGCTTTTCTAAATGGACCAGTACGCTGTCGGAGGGATCTCGCGGGCGGGCGGCCTCCACGACAAATTCTTGCTTTACGATGCCGGGCCGCGTCCCCATCAGTACGATTCGCTCGGAGAGAGTGACGGCTTCGCGGATGTTGTGGGTAATAAAAATCACCGTTTTTTTGTCTGCTGCCAAATCTCTTGCAGTTCCTGATGCAAAACCATGCGAGTCTGCTCGTCAAGTGCCGCAAACGGTTCATCCATCAGAAGAATATCGGGGTCCATCACCAGAGCACGGGCAATCGCCACCCGCTGTTTCATGCCACCAGACAATTCGTGCGGATAGGCTTTGGCAAAGCGACCGAGATGGACCGTTCGCAGGACCTCCATCGCTTTTTCTTCTGCTTCTCTGCGGGGCATTTTTTTGAGCAGCAGGCCATACGTGACATTATCCAATACACTCAACCAGGGAAACAAACCTGATTCTTGGAAAACGACAATCCGATCAATCCCGGGTCCGTTAATGGGTTTTCCGTTCACCAGCACGCTTCCTTGGCTTGGCTTCTCCAATCCGGCAATGATGTTGAGGATCGTCGACTTGCCGCAGCCGGATGGGCCGATCAGCGACAAAAACTCGCCAGCGCGGACAGTCAAGTTGATTTCGTTCAGAACCTGTAGCGATTGGCCGTCATCTTTTTGAAACTGTTTATGAATGTCTCTAAGCACCACCTGCATCTGGCTCTCCCCCTCCTGCTCTTTATCCAAGTTAACTGGTTGGAATTATAGGAATTATTATTGTGCATAAAGACTGCTCCTGTCAACCGTTTTTTGCCGCTTGCTGCAAATCGAATACGGATCTTTGATTTGGACAGCCAGATCCCGGCCCAGACTGGCACCTTGCTCCGCCACGTGCATACGATGAGCCTATAGGCAGTACTTTGGGCTTATTTCATGTGGATCGATTCATGGGGAGGAGAGGATGAATAGAGATGTGTGGGATCACAGGTTGGATCAACTTTCATAGAGACGTGTCACAAGAACTGCCGGTTGTAGAAGCGATGACCGGCCGACTCGTCTGCCGGGGGCCAGACGCCGATGGGGTATGGTGTTGTAGCCACGCTGCACTGGGCCACTGCCGTCTGGTGGTTGTCGACCCGGTTGGCGGGACACAGCCGATGACCAGGCAGCGCGGCGATTGTACGTACACACTCGTATACAATGGGGAATTGTACAATACGGATGAACTTCGCCAGGAGCTTCTGGGACGGGGCCACAGCTTTCACTCTCACTCTGACACAGAGGTACTGCTCGCCTCCTACCTGGAATGGGGCAGCCGTTGTGTAGAGAGGATCAACGGGATCTTTGCGTTCGCCGTGTGGGAAGAGAAACATCAACGGCTCTATCTGGCTCGTGATCGACTGGGCGTAAAGCCGCTGTTTTACACAGTGCGCGGTGATTCTTTTCTGTTCGGTTCGGAGTTGAAGTCCCTGCTTGCCCATCCCCAGGTAGAGGCAGTGATTGACCGTGAAGGATTGGCGGAAATCTTCGCACTCGGTCCGGCGCGAACACCCGGTCATGGCGTATTCCGCGACATATCTGAACTACGTCCGGGGCATTTCCTGGAGGTTACCCCCGACGGCATCCACAAGCAGCCATACTGGTCGCTGGAGAGCCGTCCCCACACCGACGACTGGGAAACCACTGTCTCCACTGTCCGTTCTCTGGTGCTGGACGCAATCGAGCGGCAGTTGGTGGCCGATGTGCCGGTGGCTACCCTGCTCTCCGGGGGGCTGGACTCCAGTGCGATCACGGCCGTTGCCGCCGAGGTGTTTCGCAGACAAGGCAGTGGTCCGCTGCACACCTATTCGATCGATTATGTCGGCAATGACCGCCACTTCCAGGCAAGCGCGTTTCAACCCAATGCCGACGCCCCCTGGGTAAAGCGGATGTCGGACTACTGCGGCACGATTCATCATACGATCCAGTTTGACACACCCGAACTGATCGACGCCTTGAAAAGAGCGGTGATCGCCCGGGATTTGCCCGGGATGACAGACATAGACGCCTCGCTGTATCTGTTCTGCCGGGAAATCAAACGAGAGACCACCGTCGTTCTCTCCGGAGAATGTGCCGATGAGATCTTTGGCGGTTATCCCTGGTTTCATCGTGAGGAGACACTGCAAGCCAATACGTTTCCCTGGGCATTGATGACCAGAGAACGGGCGAGCTGGCTGTCACCCGAACTGCGGGAGTGGGTCGGACCGGAAGAGTATGTCGCACGTCGGTATCAGGAGACATTGGCGGAGGTCCCCCCCTTGCCCGACGAGAGCCCGTTGGAAGCACGCCGCCGGGAAATGTCGTATCTAAATCTCACCTGGTTCATGAGCGTGCTGTTGGACCGCAAAGACCGGATGAGTATGGCCGCCAGTCTGGAGGCACGCGTCCCGTTTTGCGATCACCGGATCGTGGAATACGTGTGGAATGTGCCGTGGGAGATGAAAAGTCGGGGAGAACGGGAAAAGGGGCTGCTGCGCCACGCATTGCAGGGGATCCTGCCGGAAGAGGTGCTGTTTCGCAAAAAAAGTCCGTATCCCAAGACACACAACCCTGCTTACGCAGAGGCAACCCGCAGCTGGCTGCTGGATGTACTCAACGACCCCACTTCTCCGCTGCTGCCGCTGATCGATGTCCGGACGATTCGGGAGCTTACCGCGTCTGACGCCGCCGCTTCCGGCACACCATGGTTTGGCCAATTGATGAGCAAACCGCAGCTGTTTGCCTATCTGGCTTCGATCGACTACTGGATGAGGGAGTATGGCGTCTCGATCCGCTAGACGATCCAGGAATACGAAAAAAAACTCTCCCCAACGCGGCTGATATGCTCTCCCTCAGGCTGACCAAGCCAATAAAAAACGGCTCCCAAGAGGGGAGCATTTTTATTGACAACCGAACTCCCTCCTCAAGCAAATGAATCGTATAGAGCCCCACATCTTTTCGGATCGCTCTGTGTTCAGTCCATAGGATGCACCTACGCCTTGTTTGACCATCTTGCCAGTTTGCCATACATAAGCATCAGGTTTGAACGGAACAATATGGACGTACATATTCTCAAGGAGGTATCGTCATGAACCCACGCAGGGCACAAGAGATTGCAGCTTCACCCGTCATGGCCAACGTAACCTACAACGGTCTCCCCATCTATATTCAGCATGTCGATGAGCAGAACGAAACCGCCAGGATTTATCCCCTCGACCAGCCGGAAAACGAGCAAGAGGTGCCCTTATACAGCTTGAGAGAGGAATAAGCATGAAAGATTAAGGCTGCCTGTCATTCCTGCAGACAGCCTTTCGTTTTTAACGAATCAACGATCCAGTGCTCCCCTTTCCTCCAGCCACAGTATACTAGTGACTCCACGTGGATAATACTTGCTGCCGGAAATCTCTCCTGAGATGATCTGGTCGCTCCAGCTCCAAACAGATAACGTTGGATGAGTAAGCCAAGCAGCATGAGCGGCATCTGCTTTTGCCCCTTTTTCATCCCATCCCCACCCCAATATCTGACGGGCAATAAACTGGCACAAATAAATCTTGCTCAGCCATGAGTTGTTGCTGGTCGATGAAAGTTTCCAGCCGCCATCTTCAAACAGGCAGACACCTTCCGTCAATACCGTTTCCAGATGCCGCTTCAACGCTTGGATGTAGGAGCGGAAACGTCCCTCTGGCTCAAGCGCATCACGACAGTTAGTAAAATAAGGAAACACTAGCCCTTCAATGGCCGGGATGATTCTCGCATCGTTTTCTTCTCCTAGGACAGCGGGAATATAGCCGTCCGGTGTCAGATGACTGGCAATCGTTTCTGCGCATTTTTCCGCTTGTTCACCAGCGATCCTGGCCAATTCGGATTTTCCGTTTGCAGCAAACAGGTTCTCAAGTGCGATATAAGAGGCCCAACTTTTCCCCCCAGGTAGATGTTGTTTCTCGCCTGGCCCAGCGACACGTCCAGACTGTCATACGTCGTGATCTCCGCGCCTCCCATCACGCGTGTGGAGTCAAGACCCATCATCCCATTCCGCTGCTCAGGGTCGGGATGATCCCGATTGAGCATGCTCGTAAGGCAGCGAACCAATAGATCCATGTTGTCATCCAACCACTGCTGGTCGCCCGTCTGCGCCACATACACAGCAGCACATAACACCCAGTTGACAAGCTGCTCATGGGTCATGTGGGAAAAGCAGCCCTCCAGCCCATACAGTTCGTAAGCGGAGTAATGCGGGCGGGATATCGTATTGGCGACGCCCATGTCATGGGTAAAGCTGATCCCGCCTGAGTATTCCGTCTCATCGCCAGGAAAGCGAACGCGGTCCTCGTAGCTGAAGCGCTTGACGAACATGTCCAGCTCATTTTTCACAGTCCAAGGATTCATCTTGCATTCAAAAAAGAGCTGGTCCACTGTCAAATCAAACGTGTTCATCATCCGGTATTCCCCTTCGTTCACCACCCAGAACGGCTCCCCTTGCAGATCAAGCAGTTGAGTCGCCCCATAATAACTGCGAATCGCATGAGCTATCATGAACGTTTGATCATCGGACAGATTGGTTTGATTCAGCATACGGTTTGCCTCTACTGATCGCTTGGTGATCTCTTCGAAGTTTGCCAGCGCGTACATAGCAACAGCCTCAATAGTAGGAAAATACCGAGTATAGTAGTAAGACGCATCCATGCCAGCCGTGACGATGCCAGACCGGTGAAAACAGATGGCAAATCTGTAGGTGCGGCGGGTTTTAGCAGGAACATCTATGATCAGTGCCCCGAGCGGTCCTAAGCCAAAGGTCCAGTTCTCTTCAAACGGTGTTGTCAGTATGTTCTCCAGACTGAAGTGGAGTGCAGACCTGACATCCGGATCAGAGGATGCGATCGCTGTCAAACGTCCTTGTCCGACACCTGATATGCGGTCACACGTATCATCCAGACGGCGCATCGAACTGTACGGATCACTCCCTTCATAACCGAAGAATGCACGCCGACTTTTGTGACCATGCGTGTTGTCAATGGTCAACTCTGCCAGCACCGCGGGGACTAAGGTCAGCTTCATTTCCTCGTCTGAAGCGGAAGTGGGGTCAGGCACCGGATGCGCCTGGGTATAAATCGTAAACGTGAGATCTCCCGCGCTCCAGGTATCCGTACCTAATTGGAAATCACGTTTTACCTCTTCCTTGGCAAAGGGAAGGATGATACGCGGCTTGTTCGGTTCCGGATCGGGATTTTCAATATCGTACCGTTTGCTCTCGTCTTCAGCTGAGGCAAAAAAGGGGAGCGCCTGATAGATTCCTGCCTGTTCCGATGATTCTACACCGATGTAGACATTTTTCCGGGGAGAGCGGCCAAGCTCCAGATCAAGGCCTCCGCCGCTTTTCGGAAAGCCCAGTGTAAAGCTGGAAAAGGCACCGATGGGCGAATGATGAGCGTTGAAAAACATATTTTTCGGCATGGATTTCCCTCCTTATCTTTTTCAAAACATGAGATGTTACCCTTTTACCGATCCAGACGTGATGCCTTCCACAATGCGATTGCTCAAGAAGAAAAACGCCAGCAAAATCGGCAGGATACTGATCATCAGTGTGGCCCCGATGGCTCCCCAATCAGTGGTATATTGACCGATAAAATTTTGAATGCCGACGGTCAACGTTTTATATTCATCCGAACTGATAAATGTATTGACAAAAACAAACTCGTTCCAGTTGTAGATCATGTTAATAATGGAAGCGGTCGCGATGGCTGGCGAGGTCATCGGCAGAATGATTCGGAAGAACAGACGATGTACTGAGCAACCGTCCATAATAGCCGCTTCTTCCACTTCCCGAGGCAGCGAGTAATAAAAACCGAGCAGAATCATGATGGTCAGCGGCAGGTTAAACGCGGTAAAGGACAAGATTACGGCAACCGGATTATCGGTTAGGTTTGCTTGTAAAAACAGATGAAACAGCGGAATCAGCGTCGAGTGCACCGGAATCATCAACCCGACCATAAACAGGCCGAGCACGAACTTTTTCAGCCTCCACTTCATCCGCGTAATCGCAAACGTAACCAGACTAGCCAGCAAAACGGTAAGGACAACCGAAACCAATGTAATCCAAACACTGTTAAAGAAGTAGAGACTGATGTTTCCCTCTGTCCAAACTTTGACGTAATTCTCCCATTTCGGATTGGCTGGCAAGGATAGGGGAGGCAGTTGGAAAATCTCCTGATTGTTTTTTAATGAAAAGAAAAGCAGCCAAACAAGCGGGAGTAGTTGAATAATCGCTACGACTCCTAAGAATACATATAAGCTGCCGACGCCGAAACGCCGCCATATCGGATGTAACGCAAGACGAGAAGTCGTTTGTGTTGCTGGACGTTGTTTTGGTGAACTTTGATTGGACTGATTGCGTGCAGATGACCTTTGTGTCGGAATCACCGTTTTCAACAAGCCCCCTCCTTTAGGAATATTGAATCTCTTCCTCAGCAGCCGTCAACTTGCGGATCAGCCAGGTAACAACCAGGCAGATCAGCAGCAAAAAGAAGCCGATCGCACTGCCGTATCCGAAATCAAAACCACGGAACGCCTGGTGGTACATATAAGATGCCATCACCTCGCTGGCGCCGTTGGGTCCCCCATCGGTCATCACATATATCAAGTCGAAATATTTCAATGATCCCACAATGGCCAATACTAGTGTCACTTTGAAGACTCCTGCAATTAACGGAATTTTGATTTTACAAGCAATCTGCCATGGAGTGGCCCCATCCATGCGCGCCGCTTCGATCAGCGATTCAGGAATCCCCTTTAAGGCTGCATAATAAATCAAAATGTAAAATCCCGCATACTGCCAGATAATCGGAACAAATATGGCACCTAAGACAGTTGAGGTATCGGCTAACCATGCCGGTGTGTTCTCGACGCCGATAAACGAGAGCAAATGATGCAACACACCGTTGGAAGGATGGTAGATCTTTAGCCACAGTTGTCCAATGGCTACTGAAGAGAGCAGCATAGGGATCAAATAGATTTTGCGCAGCAGATTGGCACCCTTGATTTTTTCAGCGAGAATCAGTGCGATCAAGAGATATCCAAGTAAACTGATGGTGGAGAAGATCGCCAGCAAAAACGAGTGGTACGCACTTTTCCAAAACATCGGATCTTTTACGAGTTTGGAGTAATTGTCCAAACCGATAAACTCCATGGTTCCAATCCCATCCCACTTCATCAAGCCATAGTAACCCGTCAACACGATCGGGATATAGATCAGGATCAAGAGGAGCATCAGGGAAGGGAGTACATACAGCGCAATCACTTTTTTGTTGGACATGACTTTATCCATTGCCGTTCAACCCCTTCTATAGAAAAAAGGACATATCGAGAATGATTGGATATGTCCTTTTCTATTCCGTGCTTATTGCTCTTCCTGGGCTAGTGCTTCTTCATGTTTCTTGGCAAAGTCTCCTGGTGTAATCTCGTTTCCGAACAACGATTGGATCATATTCAAGTGTGTCTGCGCGACTCCAGGACTCATCTGTACATCGGCAAACAGCGTGATATTGCTTGCCTTGTTCAGCTCACTTAACACATCCATGTATAGTGGTGGCAGCTGCACTTTTGAGGTATCTACCTTGGTTGCGGGGATCACACCTGCTTCCACGACGGACTGCTCTCCCCATCTTTCAACAAAGAATTTCACAAATTTTTTGGCCTCTTCCTTCACTGTGGAATTCTCAGCGACAAACATTCCCACACCAGGGCCGCCAACCCAACTGTCATGATTCCCCTTTCCTCCATCTACGGTAGGAAACTTGAAGAAACCAACCTGATCTCTGAATTCTTTCGGTATGGACTCATTGGTGGTAAAGTTCGGCAGTTCCCAGGTTCCCATCAGGTACATCGCCGCTTTTTCATTGAAAAACTCGGATTTCCCTTCGTCGTTGGACAATCCGTTGAAGCCTTTTATAAATGCGTTCATAGCGACCAATTTTTGAACCTCCTCAGCAGCCTTGATCAAACTTGGATCTTCGAAAGAGCCGCTGCGGTCAATCGCTTTCTTCAGAATTTCTGCTCCACCTATCCGATCCGCCAGATACATATACCATAACGATCCTGTCCAACGATCCTTGTTGCCAAGCGCGATGGGAGCCATGCCGTTTGTAGAAAGGGTTTGGACAACATGTGTAAACTCCTCGTAGGTTTCCGGCGCCTTTAGGTTGTATTGGGAGAAAATCTTTTTATTGTAGTAGACGGGGACAATATTCAATTCAAGGGGAAGCGCGTACGTTTTATTGTCGATCGCATATGCTTCCGTCGTACCTGGTACAAAAGAATCTTTTAAGCCACCTTCTAAAAGGTCATCCAAAGGAGCGAACAGGTTCCCTTTCACATAGGGCTCCAAAAATCCTGCCGCCCAGGTCATTCCTACATCTGGAAGCGCATTGGAAGCGGACAATACCTTTAGCTTATTTTTGTATTGTTCATTTTCCAGAACTTCCAGCTTGATCGTGACATGCGGGTTTGCGGCCTGGTATTCTTCAATGATTTGATTCACAATCAAATTTTGCTGTTTCGAACTTCCTTCAGGCCATAAATGCATAAAGGTAACAGTTACGTCTTCAACTGCATTGGATGCTTGCTCATTTCCATTGCTTTGACTGCTGGTGCTCTCACCAGTCGGGCTTGCACAGCCTGCCACCGCAAGCACAGAGATGATCACAAGAATCAACAGCGATGTAAGCGCTTTCCTAAAGGTAAACAAATAAACCCCCCATTTCGTTTTAGATGGATGCTCGATTTGTATTCAGTGTAGCATCTGGGATAATGTGGGGTAAGGATACTATAATTAGAGAAAATTCCACTTTTTTTAGATCGACTTTCTTACCTCTTCTGCACGCTTTCGAAACTGATTGGGTGTGATGCCTTCGTACTCTTTAAACAGTTTGATGAAGTATTTTGCCGTTTGATAGCCAACTTCTTCGGCAATCGCTGCAATCGGCAGCTTGGTCGTTAGCAGCAGGCTTTTTGCGAGCTGCAATCTGCTCCGTGTCACGTATTCGCCAAACGTCAGATTTGTCTGTTCTTTGAACAGCACACTAAAATAACTTGCATTGAGATGCACATGATCGGCCACTTCCCGCAAACTTAACGGGCTCTTTAGGTTCTCGTCGACATAACGCATCGCTTCTCTGATGGGTGAGCGGGAATTACGATCCTCTTTTTTGATTGCGATCAGTCTATCATCGACCACTTTTTCGATAATCCCTGCCCTCTCCCGGTTTGCCTCTACCTCCAGGCCTTGCTCCACCGCTTCAATCAGTTTCCCTTTGTTGAGGGGTTTTAGCAGATAGTTGACGACACCTAATCGAATCGCTTGTTGTGCATATTCAAACTCGGAATACGCGGAAATGATGATAATCACCGGCTTCTCTGCTTTCTGCTGCAAAACTTCGATCAGTTTCAGTCCCGTCATCTCTGGCATGCGAATGTCTGTTAGCAGCAGATGAACCTTCCGTTGGTTTAGGACTTCCAGTGCCTCATCCCCACCTGCTGTACTCAAAATGTCATACCTGCCTGCTGCCCAAACCTCCAGTGTCGTTTGCAATCCCAGCCTTGTTCGTGGTTCATCATCCACGATTAAAATGGTCTTGGAATACATCATGCCACTCCTCCCTCGCACGGAATCTCAAAGGTTACACTGGTCCCTTCTCCTATCTCACTGCGAATGGAAAGACCACCAAACGGATATTCCTGATAGTAGAGCTGCAACCTTTTGTTTACGTTGGCGATCGCCATTCCCCTTCCTTTCAGGGAAGAGAGTCCGCCGCTTTCTAATAACCGGTAAATGGCAGCAAGCGTATCCTGATCCATCCCTGCCCCATCGTCCTTCACGGTAATCACCAGATTGGAGCAGTCGGTTGATCGGTCAACAGTGACTGATACGGACCCTTGGCCTATCTTATTTCCTACACCGTGTACCAGCGCATTCTCAACAAGAGGCTGAATCAGCAGTTTTGGAATGCTGACCTCCTCACATTCGGACGAAGCCGATATATGCCACCTCAGACGGTCCCCAAATCGCATCTTCATAATCTGCAAATACCGCTCAATGTGTTCCAGTTCTTCTTTTACCATCACCCATTCATCCTGCTTCGGATCGCTGATCGTGTAACGGAACAGCTCCGACATCGCAATCACATGTTCAGCAAGCTCTGTCTCTTTCTTTTCCTCCAGCGACCAGTAGAGCGCATCTAGTGTGTTAAAAAGGAAATGGGGATTGATTTGTGCTTGCAAGGCTTTTAACTCACTGCGGCTGCGAAGCAGTTCTTTTTGATAAACGACCTGGATCAAGTGGTTGGTGTTCTTTACAAGTTGGTTGTAGGTATGGTTCAATTCGTTGATCTCAACGGTGGAAAAGATGCCTAGTTGGGGTTTTAGCTCACCCTGTCTTGCCTGCCGCATCGTCCTGGTCAAATGGAGAATTGGCCGCGTAATCATCGTCGAGAGCAGATACGAGAATGCGAGGAAGATGAAGAAACCTGCTACACCTGAGAGAGTGATGGCCGTTTGCAGGATGGTAATACCTTCCGTAAGGGCGCGAATCGGGGTCAATATGGCCAAAGTCCAGCCAGTAACAGCTGATTTCTGTTTCACTACAATGAATTGCTTGCCATTTATGGTTGCTACCTGCTGATTGTCGGTTAAGATTTGTCGGATATCCCCATCATAGTTGGAAGCAATGGGGATGAAATGATCGTCTACGAGCACCATATACTCATTTTCTTCGGTTGCTTGTGACGTTTCCGCAAAGTCGAAATAATCAGGATTGATGCGAATGAGTAAATACCCGCCGTTTGAAAACCAACGGTCCATCAAGCTAACTCTCCGGATAGCCAGAAAGTATCCCGGATTTATGGGATCCGTCCCAACCCAGACCATTCTCCCTTTTGCCAGGTCCGCCTGCTTCACCCATTTGTGCTCCACTCGTTTGGACAGATGGGCTTCACCCAACGGGAGCAATCTCTGGTAATCTGGCAGGTAGAGTTCAAAGGAGTGGATGCCATCTGAATACGCTTGAAATGTATGGACGATCTGCATGAGCGATTGCCGTTTGTAAAAATCAGATGGACGACCGTTTGCCTCCTCTAGCAATACCTGCTGTACAGAGGAATTCGTTGCCACTTGATTGGACAATGTGTCAATCTGTTGATAAAGCGTTTCCAATCTGCCATTCGCCTGTACGGCGGTCTGCTGCATTTGCTTTTCAGCGTTATTTTTCAACAGGGTGGACACGAGGTTGTAAGTCATGATCCCCACCAGAAACAACACAATCCCCATCGCAAACAAGAAAACAACCAAGATCTGATTGCGCAACGTATTGAATTGCCATAATCCAGCCCTCACGTTCCGTTCATCCTTTCTCGCAGGGAGGTTTTGCTGCGTTATCAGATAAAGAAAGGATGGAATCATCGCTGCGTTCCATCCCGATTGTTCGTATGTCCGATTGTCAGCAGGCGATTTTCTGCTTGCTGTCTACATATTGCACGTCCCAACGCTCACTACCGTAAGCGCTTTCATAAACACGCTGAAAAGGTGCGTGTGGTGTTGTCCTCCCGATTTGGCTGTATGTATGCTCCGCTCGATATACTACATCCATCATATCACCACCTACTTAGTTTGTCTATCGGATAAACAAAGTGTTTGCAAATAAAAGAAAACTGTCTCCTCTAGAGCCAATCGGTTGGTACTTACTTGAAAGTCAATGATTTGTACTGTGGAAAAAAAGCGTGGATCATCATTCTTTGCCATGCTCCACGCTTTTTTCCACCTTTCCAATGCTAGAAACGAGTACTGCCCTTATAACAATCCCGCTACCTGTCTTATCGATACAGTCGGCTGCCCAAGCGGCGGAACTCTTCTGCCTTCTCGGCCATGCCCGCTTCCACTTCCGCTGCCTCGGCAGCCGGATCTTGTAATGCCGCACGCTCGCGTATGTCATGGGTGATCCGCATGCTGCAGAACTTAGGCCCGCACATCGAGCAGAAATGAGCCGTTTTGGCCCCTTCTGCGGGCAGCGTTTGGTCGTGATACTGCATAGCCCGGTCCGGATCGAGGGAGAGATGAAACTGATCGCGCCAGCGGAATTCAAACCGTGCTTTGGAGAGAGCATCGTCACGCTGCTGCGCTCCAGGGTGTCCTTTGGCCAAGTCTGCGGCATGGGCGGCTATTTTGTAGGCAATCACTCCTTCGCGAACATCCTCTTTGTCAGGCAGGCCGAGGTGCTCTTTCGGAGTGACGTAGCAAAGCATGGCAGTCCCCATCCAGCCGATGATTGCCGCACCGATCGCAGACGTGATGTGATCGTAGCCAGGTGCGATATCGGTCGTCAATGGACCTAGCGTATAAAACGGCGCTTCCTGACAAATCTCCATCTGGCGATCCATGTTTTCTTGCAGTTTGTGCATCGGCACATGCCCCGGGCCTTCAATCATTACCTGGACATCGTGCTTCCAGGCGATCTTCGTCAACTCCCCGAGCGTCTCCAACTCTGCAAACTGGGCTGCATCATTGGCATCGGCGATCGAGCCGGGACGCAGTCCGTCACCGAGCGAGATGGAGACATCGTACGCGCTCAAGATTTCACAAATCTCTTCAAAGTGGGTATACAAAAAGTTTTCTCGATGATGCGCCAGACACCAGGCGGCCATGATCGATCCACCTCTAGAGACGATGCCGGTCACCCGCTCCACCGTAAGCGGGATGTAGCGAAGCAGTACACCAGCGTGAATGGTGACGTAATCGACCCCCTGTTCTGCCTGCTCAATCAGGGTGTCGCGGTACACCTCCCAGGTTAGCTCCTCCGCTTTTCCATTCACCTTCTCCAGGGCCTGATAGATCGGTACCGTACCGATCGGCACGGGTGAATTGCGGAGGATCCACTCTCGGGTTGTGTGGATGTTTTTGCCGGTGGACAGGTCCATCACTGTATCAGCTCCCCAGCGAATCGCCCAGGTCAGCTTCTCCACTTCCTCCTCAATCGAGGAAGTAACAGCGGAATTGCCGATGTTGGCGTTCACCTTGACTAGGAAATGGCGTCCGATGATCATCGGTTCGCTCTCCGGGTGATTGATGTTGCATGGGATGATCGCACGTCCCATGGCCACTTCCTCTCTGACGAACTCCGGCGACACGTTTTCACGGATTGCAACGAACTCCATCTCAGGTGTGATGATCCCCTGCCGTGCGTAATGAAGCTGGGTGACGATACGGCCCGATCTCGCTCGCAGCGGCTGCCTGCTTTCGGAAACCGGCAAGGACGCGACCGATGCATCGCTTACAGCATATCCGTTATCCTCTGGTTTTCTCTGCCGTCCAGGGTAGTTCTCCACATCCCCACGTTCCAGAATCCAACGATGCCGCAGGGAAGGCAGCCCTTGTTGAATATCTGTAGCCTGCATTGGATCGGTATAGGGACCACTGGTGTCATAGACACGAACAGGCAGATTCTCGCTGGCGCCAAAGCGATCGATGGTTGCCTCCTGAGCGATCTCCCGAAAGGGGACGCGGATATCTTCCCTTGATCCGGTTACATACACCTTGCGGCTGCCAGGAAGAGGTGCAAGCCCTGATACCTGTGGTTGCTGCGATTCTGCTTTGTTTGTCATACATGAGCCTCCTTTTTGCTACCGACCGGACGCTTTTTCCTCGCTGTACACAAAAAAGCCGGGCCCTTTTGTCACAGGACCCGACCGGCAGCTCACAAAAGAAGACGGAGCAACACTGTCTACGATGCAAGGCAAATCTACTTTCCTACGCTGGTATTACCCAGATCAGGTCCAAAGGGTCCGCGGACTTCATCGCGTCCGACATCTCAGCCCAAGCTCAGGTGGGCTCCCCCAGTAGCAGTATATGATTTTTTGGATATCATTACCGTATCCTATCCGTGCTAAAAAGGCAATATGTTTTTTTTTAGCGGTGGAGTCGGGTGATGACCGCTTCGCCGCTCCCGGACACACGCAGGTCGACATACCAGCCTTGCTCCACGCTTTGTTCGATCTCTCTGCCGGTATTCTCCGGTACGTAATACCGTTCAAACCCATATACGATCCGCAGTTCCTCCCCCATATAACCATCGTAGTAAGGAACTCGGCCGGACAGCATGATCTGACCAGGCGCCAGCTGCGGTTTATGCCGGTATACGCCTACCGCTTCATGCCACACATTCCCCTTTTGCTCCAGTACGACGTAAACATCTGTGTCATACAGGGGCTCTTCTAGATCATGCTGTACCGACTGCAAGTCGATCCGGCTGATCTCGAATCCGAGCCGGACGTAATCACCGTAGAACAAATCACGCGGATCGACCGGGGCAGTCTTGAGCGTGACTGGGTGGCCACTCGTCGAGATCCAATAGTATTTGCCGACAACGCTGAGCAGCATCAGCACCTGCAGCAGCACCAACAATACGAACCGTTTGCTCATCGCGGATCCCTCCTCGCCTGCTTCACCCATCTCCTGCGCTGACGTTCCAGAGCGAAGCTAAGGGCCAACAAAAACGCGCCGCCGATGAGAAAGAAGAGCGATTTGTCCATAAAGTCCCACGCGAAGTTCACGTATGCCACAAAGCTGGTCACGCCAAACATCACTGCTCCCGCGTTGATTCGCTGTACGTCATGTCTTTTTTCACCGCCGAGGACCATCGCGATGGACAAGCCATACAAGGCGAGGATCATCGCCACATCCAGTCCCAGCATTGGCTCCGGATCGGTCGATCCTGCAGAAGAGCCAAACAAGAGATAGTAGATTGGCAGCGGCAGGTGGGGCAGCATATCGGCCGCTCGATCAAGCGTCCGCTGCCTCATCGATAGGAAGAGATAACCGAGGACAGCCAACAGGATGACTGTACTTCCCACTGTGTCTGCCAGGTTGATCTGCAGTAAAGATCCGCTTCCGAAGATGACTATGACCGCAAACAGTGTCATCCCGATATACCCAACAACTCGAAACAACGATGGAAAAGGCGCCATCCGCTCTGGAATCAGGACGGCTGCAAACAGATAGACAAGGATCGGCAATTGCACCAGCAATCCATTTCCATATTCGGCCACGTCGAGCACTGCCGTACCCAACAAGATGACGGAAGTTGCCGAGCTCAGCCAGACCGAGCGCAGCTTCCACAGCAGCGGGAACAGTCCACCCCCGTACAACACGTATAAGATGAGCCCAGAGATCCCTTCCCTGCTGTCTGTCGTCAGTCCGTAGAACGAAGCTGCCGTCAGGATCAACAGCGAAATCAAGGATAGGGTTTGCGAGCGGTAGTGCCAAGCCAAGGTAATCGCCCCGATAAACCAGAGATAAAACGGAGTGAGCGGATGGCCCGAGAGATGGTACATTTGACCAATCAGAAAAAATCCCGCACCGTAGATGCCGACTCCGATCACGATAAAGGCCGTCCCCAGCCTCTCACTGCCTCTCCGATGCAAGAAATCACCCAAGAGGTAGACGGCAACCAAAGAAAGCAGGATGAGCAGCAATCGAGTTAGATGAGTCATCCCATCCCAATTGGACGCAATAAACGTCAACACGCCCAGCCCTAGCAGAATACCCCCCATAATCGACAGCGTACCCGCCCGGTCTCGGGCAGGGTAGCGCACGGCGATTTGCTCGTACTGCTCATCGCTAATAATTCCTTCCCGTTTCCACTGCTCTGCTTCCTGCAGAATCACCTTCCGTTTGCTCATCGACACTCCCCCTCTGCTTTTTGCAGCATGATGCTATGTTTACTCATCGACACTCCCCTCCCGCTCCCTTTCGCTTCGTAAACCTCCGGTCAATTCGGCCAATCTCTTCTCCGCCTCCGCTGGATCCAAGCTGTAGTAGTGGAGATAGCGTTCCTCGTCGATGATCCGGTAGTGACCGGTAAATACGTGTTTTTGCAAGCTGTACGATCCCTCACGCCGCTCTTCTGTCCACCACACTTTTCCTCCCATCGTCCTGTACCAGGCTTGGGAGTTGGACCGAGTCGCTACCAGATCAAGCACATCCAGCGTAGCGTCGCCAAACAGCGAGTGCATGATCTCGCCCCGTCGAAATAGAACAGCAACCAGCGCAGCTGCAGTGAAGCCGAGTGTTTTCCTGCCTTTTTCCACCTGGACCAGCGTTTTTTTGGAAACGCCGATGATCTCTGCCATCTTGTCCTGGGTTAGATCAGCTTCAATGCGAATCAACTTGAGCTTTTCGGAGACCATTTTGTCAAACTCTACTTGTGTGAGACGAGTTGCAGATGCTGTTTGCTGGATTTTGAACCCCCCCCAAGGAAAGCATCTTCTACTATCACATGCTTTACAATATGCTTATTTAGTGTAAAATTACACTTTTTGCGCAAACATGTCAATGAGAAAAATCGTCATGGGAGACGGGGCAGTTCCACGACACCCTGTAGTGATTGATCTCCTTCTTCACAAAAAAATCTGCGCCCATCTAGAGCGCAGATTCTTCTTATGTAGGGCAGCAAGGAATGCTATAAGCCAGGTTCTGTCTCTCCCGTGCTGCAAGCGGGTGCTTCCCTCGCACCAGGAGCGGTAGCCATCTATCTATGGCAGAATCGTCTGCCATCTGTCCCTCCGTTTGATTCCTTTGGGACAGTTCCCCTACCAAATTTGGGTTTCTCGCTCGCAGGGTTTACCGCGTTCCATCTTCCCTGTCGCCAGGAAAGCTGCGTTTCTGTGGCACTTTCAGCGTACTCAGGTCTCAGGGAGAACCCTTTCCACGCCGTCAGCGAAGCCAAACAGCCTCACTGCCCTAGTTTGCACTAGGTACGAACACTCCAAGCATCTCAGCTTGGGCGAGCCTGGACTTTCCTCTGCCGCCAGCCGACCCGGCTGCGACAGCGGCTACCCACATTCCTTGCTATCAAGTTTTAGCGACAATGATTAATGTAACACATCAGCCATCGACGGTCAATGGTATCTCACTGGAGCAAATGACAGCTTCTTCCTTGTCAACGATCATCTTCCCATATATAATAATATATCCGCAACAGCTACTTTCCCTAGTGGGAATCGGAGGAATTCGAATGGATTTGTTTGATCTCCGCATGATTGGCCGCCACGTCTGTTTGCGTCTGTTGACGGCGGAGGATGCTCCTGCGTTTTTGGACTATCTGCTGCGCAACAAACACTACCACGATCCGTATATGCCGCACCGGCCATCCGATTCCTTTACGCTGGAAAATGTACGTCGCCTAACCGATCAGCGTCAGCGAGTGGGATCGGATCAGGAGTATGCGTTTGCGGTGATTGACAACGAATCGGAGCGTCTGGTGGGAAAAGTGAAGCTGTCCGGGATCATCCGCGGCTCTTTTCACAGTGCCAACCTAAGCTATGACATTGACGAGGCGTTCAGCAGCCGCGGCTACGTGACGGAGGCAGTGAAGATGTTGATCTCGTTTGCCTACTCCGGACTGGCCCTGCACCGGATTCAAGCAGCGATTATGCCGCGCAACCTACCCTCTCAGCGCGTAGTGGAAAAAGCCGGATTCGTACGCGAAGGCTATAGCCAGCACTATATCCAGATTAACGGCATCTGGGAAGACCATATTACATACGCGATTACGAAAGAGCGTTACGACCGCCTGCCTGCTTACCAAAAGGAGCAGGGCCTGATTGCATGGATCACCGAAACATAAGCAGATGGCTGCTCGACAGCAGCTGTCGATGAAGGAGGAGTTCATATGCTGATCATGCCGTTTGAGGATAAAGTTCCTGAGATCGACGAGTCCGTCTTTCTCGCACATGGAGTCGTGATCTCCGGCGACGTGACGATCGGTGCCGATACCTCGATTTGGTACAATACCGTGATTCGCGGCGATATAGCACCGACGACCATTGGACGGAGGGTGAGCGTACAGGATAACAGTACGCTGCATCAAAGCCCTGGATTGCCGCTGATCATCGAAGACGAAGTAACCATCGGACATAACGCTGTTCTCCATAGCTGCGTGATCCGGCAAGGCGCTTTGATCGGGATGGGCGCCATCGTGCTGGATGGCGCCGAAGTAGGAGAAGAAGCAATGGTTGCTGCCGGTGCTCTGATCCCGCCGGGGATGAAGGTGCCGCCGCGCAGGCTGGCAGTCGGTTCTCCGGCCAAGATCAAGCGGGAGCTAACCGAACAGGACCTGGCGGACTTTCGCCGCATCCGCCAATCGTATGTGGACAAGGGCAAGCTGTACCGTGAACTGGAAAAGCGTCCAGTCAACCGCTAGCGAGGTGAAAAGAGTGCGAGACTGCCTGACACTGGTCCTACCACCCCTGGTGTGACATTTTGTCAGACAGTCGCCTTCCCCCCGCACGTATCCAGATGCACATTCAGAAGTCCTACTTGTCTTCCTCGAGCAGATAAATGGGGGCACCCTCGCGTATCCGCCCTGTCCGCACAACGCTGGCATAGACACCAAAGCAATTGCTGCGCTCTTGAAAAATCGTTTTTAGCAGAGTTGGATCGCGCTCTGTATCCTCGGGATCGATCGTCACGATCATACACCGCTCACAGGGGCGGACCACTTCCAGTTCAACCTCTCCGATCTTCAATCGTTTACCAAACCAACTCTCTTCAGCAAACGGCTGCGGATCGGTCAAGGAGATCACCAGATTGGCACGGAAACGACGGTGGTCCACCGATCTGCCCCAGATTCGCTCCAGTTCGTTCAGGGAAGCATCGCTGACCAACTGTATATGCTCCTCCTCAATCGCACCCTTCGGCACATGCTCCGGTGGGTATACAACCCTGCTCAAGTGTCGTTCTGACAACCGCTCCAATTCCCCAAGCAAATCGGGATCATCCCAGTCGTACACTTGTCCGTTGGGTGCAGTAACCCGCACGGGCGGATACTGATCCCCCTCCCTTTCACCGAGAAATGACGCCTGAAACCCGATCATCTGTGGCAATTGTGTCGCGGTCAGATACCGGCCCGGTCTGGTTTCATCGAGAAAACAATGGCTGCGGTCACCTAACAGGCCGTAGTCTGTTACCTCCGTTTCCTTTATTCTCTCTCCGGAAAAAGACTTGACCGGATGACGGACGATCTCAGCAATCGTCCCCACCAGATAACTCATTGTATGGTTCTCCTCTCCATGCTTATAGGATGTTCCTTAGTGTGATGATTCCATTTACTCACCGATGACTCACGAAGCAGCCGCCTCTTTCGTGTGAATCGCAGCCGTATGTCGCTTCCGGTAATGCTGAAAGAGCAGGTAAGAACGGATCGCTGTCTCCAGATGCAGACGCTCCGGTTCTCTAGTCGTTACGTGCCGCTGCAGGAAAGCAGATAGGGCAAGCAACGGTTTCATGCCGTGACGCAGATGTTTTTGTCCCAGATAGCCAGCCATGACCCCGAATCCTCCTATGAGGATACTCCAGGCGAGCGGCAAAAAACCAAGTGCCGGCAAAAAACAGAGAAAGAAATAGGTGACGTAATTAGTCGAGCAGCCGCTGTTGACAATATCAGCCTGTCTGATTGCGGCCAGTGCTTCCAGTTTCTTCTCCCCTCCGTAGCTAAACACTTTATGCTCCGCTCCGTGAAACATCTTCAAGCGGCGGGGAAACAAAAAGTGGAATCCGAACGCATAGACGATTGCCCACCACGGGCTAATCTCTCCCCAGACAGGATACAGCAGGTACAAGATCAGGCTCAGATGAAACAACTGGTACGTCCAAGGCAGGGTAAACACCATCCGCAGCCACAGCTTGCCAATTGTTCGCAAGGTGATCTTCTCCGCCCAGACATGGATCACGCCTTCCCTCACTTCTGCACACGCCAGCACCCTGGAATCGTGAAAGATGACACCGCGGCCAAACGAGATTCCCGTAATCATAATGCGGTATTCTCCTTCCTGTCTATTCCCTATATAATAGGGTGTACGTTTGTATTGCAAGGAGGTATTCATTTTGATCCGTTTTGTTCCAACTAGTCCCCTGACACCGCAGACCGACCCTTGGGAGCCGCTCAATAGCGCCACTCCGCCGTGCTACAAGCTAACCAGTGTGGAATTCACCGTCACCAATATGTGTAATCTGCGATGTGAGCACTGTGCTGTTGGCGACACACTACAGATCCGCGATGATGAGATTCTGCCAATCGAGACCATCATCCGGCGTCTCGACGAGGTAGAGGATCTGCTCACTCTTAGTATAACAGGCGGAGAGCCAATGTACAGTGAACGAACGGTGCAGCAGACGATCCTGCCACTGCTTCGCTACGCGGTCAATCGGGGCCTGCGCACGCAGATCAACTCGAATCTGACTCTGCCCTACAGCCGCTATGAAACGATTCTTCCTTACATAGATGTGATGCACATTTCCTGGAACTACACTAGTGCAGAGGAGTTCCATCAGATCGCTTACGCCAAGAGCATGCAGCGTGTTTCACTCAAGCAGGCAACCGCCCTCTATCGCACGATGATGGATAATGCCAGGCGACTGGCTGCAGCAGGCGTGTTCGTGTCGGCGGAAACAATGATCAACAGCCGTACCTGGCAGCATCTCTCTACCATTCACCAAATAGTCCGAGAGATGGGCTGCGCCCGACACGAAATCCACCCGATGTACCCGAGCGATTTTGCCCGCGATCTGCAGGTACTGTCGCTCGATCAGCTGCGTGAGGCCGTTCATCAATTGCTGGACAACCGTGATGAGACGATCTGGATGCTGTTTGGTACGCTTCCGTTTTACGCCTGCAGTCCGGTGGAAGCGGACCTGCGGCTGATCCGACGCCTGAGAGAGACGAAAAATGTATCCGTCCGCAACGACCCTGACGGACGCAACCGCCTCAATGTAAACGTGTTTAGCGGCGAAGTAATCGTCACTGACTTCGGTGATGTGAAGCCACTGGGCAACATCGCAACCGATCGCCTGGACGACATGTTGGCCCGCTGGCAGCAGCACCAGCTCAACCAGCGGATCAACTGCCACTGCCCATCAGCAGCCTGCACGGGACCCAACTTGCTGGTGGTTGACACCTACTACCCCACCACCAACTTCAAAGAGCGGCATGCTCTCGTCTAAATGTGCGCACACTAAAAGCGGAGGTGTTCTAAGTGAGCAGAAACCGCAAACCGCTTGTCCCAGAAGCGCGTCACGAGTTGGACTGTCTGAAAGGACGCCTGCAGGAAGTGTTGGACCCTGAACAAGCAAAGTATAAAGTGGCTTCCAACCTGCATATTCCCCTGAAAAAAGGATACAACGGCGATTTAACAGCCCATGACAGCGGACGGATCGGCGGTCAATTGGGTGGCAAAATGGTCAAGGAACTGATTCGTTCCGCACAGGAAAAGCTGGCCGCGAAACGCAATCCGTAACAAAAGAAAAGAACCGAGTTTTGTCGGTTCTTTCAGATTGCAGACAAACTCCCTCGCTGAACGAACAGCAGAGGGCGTTTGTTTAATAATTTGATGAAAATACCGAAGGTGTTTTGATCCTTCACCTTTTGGCGACCTGATTTCCATAGCCAGGTCGCCATTTTTTTTAAGTTCATGGCAGCGAAAACAAGCATCGCCTGCATCGTGACCTTCTCCAGTCCTCGTAAGGTCGTCCAACGCATGCCATGCTTTTCCTTCATATCAGCGAATACACGTTCAATCGTTTCTTTCCGTTGGCTATAGATCTGTTTGTTTTCCTCGGTATGCCGGAGGTGGTCTACCTCTTCGAGGTAATCAGCCCAGATGTGGCGACTCACTCTCTTTGTGTAGTCTTTACTTTCCGTGCATTGTTTCAAAAACGGACAACTTCGGCAAACTTGAGAATTTGATCGATAGATACGGTACCCATCCTTGTTTGTTGTCTCATATGTTAAGATTTGCTCGTTCGGGCAGATGTAGCAGTCGAAATATTCATCATACACATATTCGTACTTTTTAAAAAAACCTTCTTTGGTGCGTGGTCTTGTGTAGGGCATAACGGGGCGAATCTGGTCATCAATCAGTGTTTTACTGATGTAAGGCGTCTTGTATCCGGAGTCCACCGCCACAGCCTGAGGTTGTTCGAACGTCTGTCGCACTTGATTCAAAACATCCTCAAAAACCTGACTGTCATGCACATTGCCTGGCGTTACCTTTGCGCCAAGCACAAATCCATTTCGATCACATGCCGTATGAAAACTATAGGCAAATACACGTTCCTTTTCCCCCTTTACAAACAATCCGCAATCCGGGTCAGTTGTGCTGACCTTCACCTCCTTCTTCGAAGTTTCTGTCTTTTTTTCAAGGGGCTTCTTTCCATGTGCAATACGATCCTGATTGATTTCTTCGTCCAGTAGCTCTTGATATTTCTTGGCTTGTTCTTCAACGATTTCTTTCACGTATTTATGCTTATTCGCACTGGCTTTTACATGCGTAGCATCGATGAAAAGCACGTCAGGCTTCACGAATCCATGATGTACCGCCTCTTCCAATATTCGAAGGAAGATCGACTCGAAGAGTTGAGTATTCCGAAAACGGCGAACATAGTTCTTGCCTAGGGTCGTGAAATGGGGAATGGGCTGACTGAAGTCATAGCCAATGAACCACCGATAGGCAACATTGGTTTCGATCTCTTTAATCGTTTGCCGCATGGAACGAATACCAAAAAGATATTGGATGAGAGCAATTTTGACTAAGACTACAGGGTCAACACTGGGTCTGCCGTTGTCATGACAGTAGAGGCTTTCCACTAAGTCATAGATGAATGAAAAGTCGATTGCATTTTCGATTTTTCGTACGAGATGATCTTTTGGCACCAACTCATCTAACGAGAATGCAGATATCTGATAACGGCCTTCGGCCTGTTGCTTATTAAGCATAATGCCACCTCCAAAAATAACTATTGAAAACGTAACATGTTCTATATTCAACAAAAAAGCCTGCAGACCCTGTTCCTTACGGAACTTTGTCTACAGGCTGATTATTGATTCTCTTTTTTTCTGGATTTGTCTATGTACAGTCAAAATCTTTTATGGTAGCTGGTATGACCTTTTTTGCATTATTCGGAGTAGCTCTTGCATTTCGTTTTTTATTGGATTCATTTGCCCGAGAAAAGCTCAGGAAATCTGGAATCACAGATATTGACAAAATGGACGGACATCAATTTGAACATTATCTTGCTTTATTATTTCAATCCCAAGGGTATAAGGCTAAGGTAACTCGTGCAGCAGGTGATTATGGGGCGGATCTTATTTTGGAGAAAGGAAATAGTAAAATCGTTGTACAAGCGAAACGATACGGGAAAAACGTGGGTGTCAGCGCCGTTCAACAAGTAGTTGGCTCGCGTGCACATTACGGGGCGTCGGACGCATGGGTTATTACGAACCGGGACTTCACTGAAGCAGCACAAAATCTTGCTAAATCAAATCAGGTACGCTTGATTAATAGAGGAGAGCTAATTGATATGATTTTGAAGTTAAATCCAGCAGCTGTACCTAATCCCAAGAAAGTCCTATCCAAAACTTTATCAAAAAAATAGATGAGTCCTTCGTGTTTCTCGTAGGTAACAAAGGTAATCATAAGTATTTCGCCCTCAATAATCGAAATCCGTTCTCATCCCTGTATTTTTCGAATCCTACAAATGGGTGGCACTGGTGCTGTAACCGGCAGTCGTTTTCGCCTTCCCTGACTTGCCTGTGCGTCAAAATGCCATAATACATAAGATGTTTGGTAGCAGTGGCCATCCATACTGATAACAATGAGCCAAAATGTGCCACCCTCCTCATTATATGACACTTATTCGGCCTATGTCAGCTATTTCTCGAAGTAAACCTTTCAGTTTAATTTGTTTGTTTAATCCAGTCCCTAATACGCTCGCCGTACTCTGCTCTTAACAATTCCGGATTATAGTAATATATATGGATGTAACCGCCCACTTTTAGCTGCGTGAGCTTCTTTCTGTACTGGAGGTGTTACATTTCTGAGAAGGACAATGATGAAGAAAAGGCCCTCTCAAACGAGAAGGGCCTATGTCCTGTTTTACTACCTCCCGTGCTTAGACAAAACAAGGATGCCGAACATTACACTACTATTCAGACAGTTGGAAAAAGTTTTACCTTCAAACGACCAAAATCTGTCTCAACTTTTGGGTTGATTGGGTATCCAACCTATGAGTGGTTTCCAGTAATCTTTCGTCCGGACACCTAACTTTGAGAAATTGATAGATCCCCATCAGAATAAAGTTTGTAATTCATCTTTACAGGAAATACTGATCCGTATAATGCTCCGCCTTTTGGTTGCACTACCTTGCCTTTAAACGACTGAACTAATTTCGTATAATCGCTACCGTTAGAAGTATCATATTCGGGGTCAGTGAAGGTGCATAGTACCAACCCATATGGGTAAGGTTCAACCGGTAAGTCATATCCGGTGATTGTTGGATTTCCATCACCGAGAACATATGCATTAATCTCACCATCTATCGTACCTACCTTGTAGTTCCCAAGATAAATAGAAGTGTGGACAGGATAACTTAGAGGCCCAAAAGTCGAAATATCATCGCTCGATGGCTTTTTGTATGCATTAATGGTAAGAACACCATTTTTGCTAGAAATGCTGACTTCATAGCCAGCCTTTTTATAGGCGTCGTAATCAGCTTGCTGCTCCTTTGTCAGACCGTCACTGTTTGTTGCACCGACAGGGATAGCAAAAACAGAAAGCATCAACATCGCAAGCAAAAATGTGAAAATTTTACGGTTCATTTAATCATCTTCATCCTTCCTTTTTGATTTGGGTAATACATTAAAAACCCCAAGATACAAAATGTACACTCCTACTGTCACGACAATACCACCAAGGAACAGTAACACTTCCAATCAAATCTCCCCTTTCTACATCACTCCCTTTTCAAGGATACTACGTAAGTGTTGCATAAAAACGTTATGTATATTAAGATGAGTACCTGGCTTACAACCATACTTCCTGAATTGTTAGTAAAATTAGACAACTTGCTGCTTTATCTATTGGAAAAAACGATAGTTAGCGATTCGGTACATCTCGCTCATCTTTTCTACCTAAACCATTTCGCACAAATAACTAGACTCGAGAATTGATCCATTTGTCTTTTCAAGAATACCTTCCTCATTTAAGTAACATGGTGGTGGATACAGTTTTCCTGCTTGGGCAGATTTCCCATTATTATCTAAACATTACCATCGATTGTGCTGATTTGCAATCATTTACTTGAGATTTTTTGGATAATAAGGAAAACACGAAATCAGGAAATATTTTCGCATGGTCATTCTTGATATTTTTCATGTCATTTAAGCAATAATCATCTGTCTAGTTAGCTTTTAAAAGAAGTCCTGTCCTATAAGCATCTTTTATCCTCTCGTGACAGGGATTTAATTTTCCGTTGGGAATATTTGTATTCTTGAACTGGTATATTTCTTATGTATGCATCAAAATCCATGGGGATTCCGTCTTTTGACACTACCTTAAATACAGTTCGATCCAGAAAATAAAAGAGGGTGTCCCAAAAGCCATGAATAATGGCTGAGGGATCCCCCTTTTTTTCAATCTAGAAAAACAAAAAGAAACCATCCTTTGGTAAAATGTAAGTACGACCCAACACATACAAAAGGAGTGGTTTCTTTGTACATTCAATATACCATGGATCAACTTTGTTTACCAATGGATGTAGAAGAGGACATTCCCGCCAATCATCTCGTTCGTGTGGTCAACGCCGCTGTCAATCGTCTCGACGACGCCATCTTTGACGCGGCTTACCCCGGAGGCGGACGAGACAGCTATCACCCCAAGATGCTCACCAAAATCATCATCTATGCCTACACCCAGCGCATCTACTCTTCTCGCCAGATTGCCAAGGCCGTCCGTGAAAACATAATGTTCATGTGGATCGCAGGCAGACAACGTCCGGACTTCCGCACCATCAACCGCTTTCGCTCGGAACGAATGAAACCCGTACTGGAGACTGTGTTTACCGCCATTCTTCAATTCTTGGTCGAGGAGAATTACGTGCAGCTGGAGCATTACTTTGTGGACGGTACCAAGATCGAAGCCAATGCGAATCGGTATACGTTTGTTTGGGGAAAGGCTGTCGTCAAGCACAAAGCCAAGCTCCAGGAGAAAGTGAAGACCTTGTTTGCCACCATTGAGGAAGCCGAAAAGCAAGAAGAAGGAGCGCACGGGGGCCAAGATCTTCGCGAGCTGGGCGAGTCCTCTACCCTCACAAGTGAAAAGCTGGAGCATGCCGTCAAGCAATTGGAGGAACGCCTGCAGGAGAAGCCAAAAGACAAGCCACTAAAGAAGGCGGTTCGCACCATCCGCAAAGACCTGCTTCCTCGCCTCCAAAAGTATGAAACACATGAGAAGATACTAGGCACTCGAAATAGTTACAGCAAAACGGACCCTGACGCTACCTTTATGCGAATGAAGGAAGACCACATGCGAAACGGCCAGCTCAAACCTGGCTACAATGTGCAGATTGGCACCGAAAATCAATTCATTGTCGGCTACAGTGTGCATCAGCGGCCGACCGATACGCGCTGCTTTATCCCTCATCTTGAAAAAGTAAAGGCGCAGATCGGAAAGCTACCGAGAAGCGTCATCGCAGATGCGGGTTATGGCGGCGAAGAGAATTATGACTATCTCGAACAAAACGAAGTCGAAGCCATCGTCAAATACAGCACGTATCACCGCGAAAAAAGCAAGGCATGGCAAAGGGACATCAGCAAGATCGACAACTGGACGTATAACAGTGAGCAAGATACGTGGACATGCGCAGCGGGGCAAACCCTCCATTTCCGAAGAGAGAGCAAGGAGAAAACGGAAAGTGGATACGAAATCGTGTACCGTCATTACAGAAGCGCCGGTTGCGAGGACTGTCCGTTGAAGTCTCAGTGTACGAAAGCCCAAGGCAATCGCGAAGTCAAAGTCAGCATGAAGTATTTGCGGCTAAAGAACCAAGCAAAGCAGAAGCTCCGCAGCGAAGAAGGGTATGCCCTGGCAGTGAGGCGCATGATTGAGCCGGAGCCCGTGTTTGGTGCTATGAAGAACAATCGAGGGTTCAAAAGGTTCCTGCTTCGAGGCTTACCGAAAGTAAGTCTGGAGGTCGGGTGGCTTTCCCTTGCCCACAATTTGCTCAAGAAGGCTGCAGTGGACGCCCAAAGACAAGGAGCTAAGCGAGAACAGGTCGCTTAGCTCCTTTGTTTTTTGTTTCTTCCGAGACTTATCTAATTTTTTTTCTGATGAGGTCGTTCCTAAGTTTACTTTTGGGACACCCTCTTCAGATTGCTGACAAACTCCCTCGCTGAACTAACAGCAGAGGGAGTTTGTTTAATAATTTGATGAAAATACCGAAGGTGTTTTGATCCTTCACCTTTTGGCGACCTGATTTCCATAGCCAGGTCGCCATTTTTTTCAGGTTCATGGCAGCGAAAACAAGCATCGCCTGCATCGTGACCTTCTCCAGTCCTCGTAAGGTCGTCCAACGCATGCCATGCTTTTCCTTCATATCAGCGAATACACGTTCAATCGTTTCTTTCCGTTGGCTATAGATCTGTTTGTTTTCCTCGGTATGCCGGAGGTGGTCTACCTCTTCGAGGTAATCAGCCCAGATGTGGCGACTCACTCTCTTTGTGTAGTCTTTACTTTCCGTGCATTGTTTCAAAAACGGACAACTTCGGCAAACTTGAGAATTTGATCGATAGATACGGTACCCATCCTTGTTTGTTGTCTCATATGTTAAGATTTGCTCGTTCGGGCAGATGTAGCAGTCGAAATATTCATCATACACATATTCGTACTTTTTAAAAAAACCTTCTTTGGTGCGTGGTCTTGTGTAGGGCATAACGGGGCGAATCTGGTCATCAATCAGTGTTTTACTGATGTAAGGCGTCTTGTATCCGGAGTCCACCGCCACAGCCTGAGGTTGTTCGAACGTCTGTCGCACTTGATTCAAAACATCCTCAAAAACCTGACTGTCATGCACATTGCCTGGCGTTACCTTTGCGCCAAGCACAAATCCATTTCGATCACATGCCGTATGAAAACTATAGGCAAATACACGTTCCTTTTCCCCCTTTACAAACAATCCGCAATCCGGGTCAGTTGTGCTGACCTTCACCTCCTTCTTCGAAGTTTCTGTCTTTTTTTCAAGGGGCTTCTTTCCATGTGCAATACGATCCTGATTGATTTCTTCGTCCAGTAGCTCTTGATATTTCTTGGCTTGTTCTTCAACGATTTCTTTCACGTATTTATGCTTATTCGCACTGGCTTTTACATGCGTAGCATCGATGAAAAGCACGTCAGGCTTCACGAATCCATGATGTACCGCCTCTTCCAATATTCGAAGGAAGATCGACTCGAAGAGTTGAGTATTCCGAAAACGGCGAACATAGTTCTTGCCTAGGGTCGTGAAATGGGGAATGGGCTGACTGAAGTCATAGCCAATGAACCACCGATAGGCAACATTGGTTTCGATCTCTTTAATCGTTTGTCGCATGGAACGAATACCAAAAAGATATTGGATGAGAGCAATTTTGACTAAGACTACAGGGTCAACACTGGGTCTGCCGTTGTCATGACAGTAGAGGCTTTCCACTAAGTCATAGATGAATGAAAAGTCGATTGCATTTTCGATTTTTCTTACGAGATGATCTTTTGGCACCAACTCATCTAACGAGAATGCAGATATCTGATAACGGCCTTCGGCCTGTTGCTTATTAAGCATAATGCCACCTCCAAAAATAACTATTGAAAACGTAACATGTTCTATATTCAACAAAAAAGCCTGCAGACCCTGTTCCTTACGGAACTTTGTCTACAGGCTGAAAGAACCGAGTTTTGTCGGTTCTTTTTTTCATGCCGATGAGTTTATCCGTGTACCGTACTATACCGCCTGCGGAAGATTTCTCTCCCAGAGAGCAAGCACGCTTACCGCAGTCTCTTGATCTTACCTTGTTGATACCGGTACATTCCCAACATGTCCTTGCTGATCCGGTTTACCTTATGAAAGGAATCAAACATTTGGTCCAGCGTTTCCACTAATTCCCTCACTTCACTTACTTTCCCGCGAATCCCATCAACGTGATAGAGCAGCTTCTTGCCGTTTAAGAAAGGCACTCTGTCTCCCACCTCCTGTGCAACCTTCTTTTGTTACACCGTATGCGCAACGAGAAAGGAGTGGGAAAATGAATAGCTTGGTGAGAACGCCCATTTTTTTCTGCCCGCCATTACTCGCCGATATACAAAGCCGGACGTCGATCGGAAAAGATCGGAATCCGCCCGCGCACCTCGTCCACCAAGGACAAATCGATTTGCGCTTGCACCACCTCTTCTTCTTCTCCCGCTTCCACGACAATCTCTCCCCAAGGGTCGATGATCATCGAATGCCCGCAAAACTGCGTTTTTCCGCCGGTACCGACGCGGTTGCAGGCGACGACGTACATCTGATTTTCAATGGCCCGCGCGATCAACAGCTGTCGCCAGTGATGCAGCCGCGGATGCGGCCACTGTGCCGAAACGAACAGCACTTTTGCCCCTTTCAGCGCGTAGGTCCGAACCCATTCGGGGAAACGGATGTCGTAGCAGATCACGGAACCGGCGAGATGACCGTCCAACTGATATAACCCTTCCGTATCACCAGCTGCCAGGTACTTATCTTCATTCATCAGCCGAAACAGGTGGGCTTTGGCATAACGCCCGATCAACTCACCCTGTCGATCAAACACATAGGTGGTATTGTACACCTTCTCCCTAACGCGCTCAGCAATGGAACCACCGACAACAAAGCCTCCCAAGCAGTTTGCTGTATCTCCCAGCAGTGCTTGGGCTGAAGCCCCGCCTTCGTCCGCAATCTCGTCAAGACGATGCAGATCATAGGCCGTATCCCACAATTCCGGGAGGAGCAGTACATCGGTACGCTCCCCCCGACCCTGCAGTGACTGGACCATCTCCAGCATTTTGGCGCGATTCTGCTCAGGTTGTCCATATGCCACATCCATCTGCAATATGGCAACATTCCATCGGTCTGTCATCTTTCATCCCCCTCTTCTCTGTAGCATTCGTCGTTCGTGTTCCTGTCCAAAGCTTGAAGTCTATCCGTTATCATCGTAGCTGCAAGACAGATCGCATGCAAGCAAAACAAAAAGAGGAGCAAACCTCCTCTCTCTGCTTGTGTTATCGATTATCGCTGTTGTTCCAGGCGGGCTACGCGACGATTTAAATTTTCAACCCGTTGGTCCAGGCGATCGACACGCCTTTGCAGGCGATCTACCTGGCGCTCCAATCGCTCTACCCGCCCCTGCAAGTTGTTGTCAGGTCTGGGGGGTCTAGAGTCAGGTCTTGTGGGGATATAAAGCGTCTGTCCCGGATAGACGAGAAAAGGCGGGGTCAAACGATTGACACGGATCAATTCTGAAACCGTCACTCCAAAACGGGCAGCGATCGAATTCAGCGTGTCCCCAGGTCTCACCACATAATTCACAACGCTTCCTCCCTTGGCCAGTATTCGCTAATACCGTATGCATAGGCAGGAAGGAAGGTATCAGCATCAACCTAGTGACACCAGCATTTGGACGTTGACCCACAGTTCTCTTACCCGTTTACTTGAATACCGGTTCGGCAAACTGCGACAGCTTTTCCAGTGAGCTTTTGTCTACATCAGCATGCAGACTGTTGCCGTGTGCATCCATCGTCACAATTGCGGCAAATCCTTTGACACGCAGATGCCACATCGCTTCCGGAATACCAAATTCCATGAAATCGACGCCTTCTACTTCTTCGATACAGTCGGCATAGTACTGTGCGGCACCACCGATGGCATTGAGGTAGACAGCGCCATGTTCCTTCAGTGCCTGCAGTGTCTTAGGTCCCATGCCACCCTTGCCGATCACAGCGCGAATGCCAAACTTCTTAATAATATCGCCTTGATACGGCTCCTCGCGAATGCTGGTGGTTGGTCCAGCAGCTTTCACGTGCCAACAGCCTTCCTCGTCTTTCAGCATGACCGGGCCACAGTGATAGATTACACCGCCATTGAGATCAACCGGACAATCGTGGTCCATCAAGTATTTGTGCAGGGCGTCACGGCCCGTGTGCATCAAGCCATTGATGACAACAACATCGCCCACTTTTAGACTGCGAATTTGTTCTTCGCTGATCGGCGCTTCCAGTACTACTTGGCGACGCTCTTCGGTTGAGTGCCCGCTCTCCTCTACTTCCATGGGGACTGGTTCGTCTTTGTACAGGTATTGTTTAATCTCCCCGGTTGTCGCATCAAGACGCACTCCCTGCCGACGAAACGCCCAGCAGTTGTACGCGACGGAGACGAAGAAACTGGCCGGCAGTCGGTTTTCTACACCGATTTTACAGCCCAGCAGCGTGGTATTGCCGCCAAATCCCATCGTTCCAATGCCCAGCTTGTTGGCCGATTCCATGATATAAGCTTCCAATTCAGCCAGTTCTGGGTGAGGATTGGTGTCATCGACCCGGCGGAACAACTGATGTTTCGCTAGAGCATATCCGGAAGTGCGGTCTCCGCCGATGCCGACGCCGATGAACCCGGCACTGCATCCCTGGCCCTGTGCCTGGTAAACAGCGTGCAGGATGCACTTGCGGATGCCATCCAGATCGCGTCCCGCTCTGCCCAAGCCTTCCAACTCACAGGGGAGGGAATACTGGATGTTTTTGTTCTCACAGCCGCCCCCTTTTAGGATGAGACGGATTTCAACTTCATCTTCTTCCCACTGTTCAAAGTGGATGACTGGTGTCCCGGGACCGAGGTTGTTTCCGGAGTTGTCGCCGGTTAACGAGTCGACTGAATTGGGGCGAAGCTTACCCGCTTTTGTCGCCTCTGCGATGGCTTCGTGAATCGCTTTTTTCATCACCAATTGGTTGACCCCAACCGGTGTCTTGATCTCAAAGGTCGGCATTCCTGTATCCTGACAGATCGGCGACAGATTCTCCTCCGCCATGTTGATGTTCTGTGCAATCGTCGAGAGAGACAAAGCCGATCTCGTCCCCGCATCTTCCCGCCGCTTTGCTTCATTAATGGTACGACGAACGTCAGGCGGCAGATTGGTTGACGTTTCCACAATCAAATCATAGATGCTCTGTTTCAGTTTCTCCATCTATTTCGCCCCTTTTCAACGAAATGAGTCTATTCCTAAACCGTATTCATTATAGCACATCATGGCTGGGGTGTACGAGAACCCCGGCTATGAAACAGATACTCACCTCGTTCCGTCTAACTGGTAGAACAAGGAACAGAGCCTATCAATCTACTGTGCATGCCAACCTGTTGTGTGCTAAGATGGGAAGGTGCGCTTCTCTGCCTTTTCATCCGGACGAAAAGATAGACAGAAACACGATGAAGAAAGGAAGTGGCCGCTATGGAACTTCTCGATCTAAACGCGACATCGGTCCTCTGCGGTCTGGCCGTTGTTTTGATGACTGCCTTTATTCGCCTGCACTGGCCGTTTCGTTTTCAATATATAGGGTCTATGTTTCGACGCAAACCGGATCGACTCATGCGTTGGCTGGAAGCTTCTTATCGGAAAAACCGATCCCGATCGGTTGCCATGCTAGATAAGTCGACTCACGAAATCATGTCCGGCAATTACGAGCAGGCGGAACAATGCGTCGCCGAGGGGCTTGCTCTCTGCAAGAATTCACCGACGCTGTTTCACCAAGCGATGATCCATTACCTGTTTTACAATCTCTCAACCATCTACTTCTATCAGGGAAAGTATAAAGACGCATTAGAAGTGGCCTTTCGCGTCTTTGAGCGTGACAACCGGCTGTTTAACGCGCTGGGGGTGATCATCTGCGCCTACGCCCGGATGGGGGAGGTACAAGGAGCATGGGAGATGTATCAACTGCTGCCGCAAAAGCGTGTCCGGGTTGAACTACGCCTGTTCTGCCTAGCGGAGATTGAGGCGGCAAAAGGCGATTACGGCAGAGCGGTTCACTACCTGCACCGTCTGATCGGACAGCATTACTTCATGACGATGCACTTGAATCATGAGCAAATCGAAAAGCGAATCAGTGAATGGACAAAAGCCTCATCCCACGTCGGATGAGGCTTTCTTAGTTGGATGGTTCTGTCAACGCCGCCGTTTCTTGTAGAATCCGTTCAAAGAAAGGGATAATCTCTCCTTTGAGGATCGGACCATGACCCGTAGCCAACACTTCAATTGGCCAGTGAATAATCGCACGGAGCCCGGAGGCAAACGACTGCACTTGTTCCGGCTCCTGACTGTTCCATTTTTTCAAGAAGCGCAAAAAACTTTCCCTGCGTTCCGCTTCGAAACCCACTCCTCCCCCTAACGGGTCGCCAAAAAAGCAGAGATGATCTCCGATAAAACAGACGCGGCTCTCTGGATCGAGGAAAGCGACAGAGCCTGCGGTGTGAGAGGGAAGATGCCGAAAATACAAAGGCGAGAGTTCGCCGCCTCTCCCCGTAAAGGTGTGTCCGAACAGGGTTTGCGAAAAGTCATCCAGTTCAAAGTAATCGTCCAAATGAATCCAGTTGTTGCGGGAGGGAAACAGTTCCACGTTGCCGATATGATCAGGGTGACGATGCGTACAGTATACCTGCTCGATTTTATCCGGTGTGGCACCGATCTGCTGCAGCGCGCTTTGCAAATACGACCGGTGTTTGCGCAGGTTCGTGTCGATGAGGAGATAGGACTTGCCTTTTTGTACGACATAATTGTTGATGTAGCTCTTCCAGGACTCTTCGTATGTCAAAATAGCCCAAACATTGGGAGCAACTTGGTAGGTCACATTCGTCAAATTCGCATCCTCTCCTCTCCTTCGATTCCGATTGTCTGGGGCAAACACACCTTTACTGTGTGAATATCCGTCTCTTTCAACCGATTCCTCTACTTATTATACAACATTCTTTGGAAAAAGACTGTATCTGATCCAAACCATTTTGAAAATCGTCATACAAAACGAAAAGCTTGTGCGTTTGGTGTGAGCGCACAAGCTTGATCTGGCCATGGCCATTACTGCAGGTTTTGTCTTTTCTCTTCCATCACTTCATTGATCAGAATCACCCCGTGTGACATGGTAGCCCCTCCTCCATAAGCGCCTGCTACCGAAATCGTCTCGGCGATCTCTTTTTCCGTCGCCCCTTCATCCAGCGCGTTTTCCAAATGGTAGACAATACAGTGTTCGTTTCCTGTGAACAGGGAGATCCCCAACGCCATCAGATGCTTGTATTTGGTGCTTACCTCTCCCGGCTGAAAACAGACATTGGTAAACCGGTTGTAAGCATCTACTACCTCGGGCATCAGTTCTCCCAGCGAGTGCAGACCTTCACGGTATTGCTCCGCAAGATAATGTTCAGTCAATGTGCTTCCCTCCTTTTATCGGCAATCTCTCCTCTATCTTCCCTCCGAACCGGCCAGTTCATGCGACGCAAACTGATCAATCCGGGGGATACTACCCAAAACGGCAGATGGGAGTTGATGGGGTGATCCGTCTGGGCTACGCCTGCATCAGTATGGCCACCAAAAACAATCCCAACAAAAAAACAACACTGGCTCAACTGCAAAAACTGGATCGGGCCGGACAAATGAAAAAACTGCGAAAAATCCTGCAGACAAACTTCTTTAACCTGATGGAGATTCTTGCTTACAATCGTGAGCACGCCATCTACTTGTACCGTCTGCCCTCGGAATTCGTTCCGTTTGCAACTCATCCGGTAGCCGATGGCTGGGATTGGGAGAAAGAATTCAGCTGGGACTTTGACAAAGCAGGCGAATACATCCGCAAACACGGTATGCGCGTTACCTCTCATCCGGGCCATTACAGCATTCTCAACACCCCTCACGAGGAGGTGCTGCGCTCAACGATCAACGATTTTGATTATCATGCCCGGGTGCTGGATCGGATGGGACTTGACATCGACTCCGTGATGGTCACTCATGTCGGCGGTGTGTATGGAGACAAACAAGCCTCATTGGATCGCTTCGCCGATCATTTTCAGCGACTGCCGGATCATGTAAAAAAGCGACTGGTGGTGGAAAATGACGACACTTCATTTGGCATGCGCGAAGTATTGGAGTTGTGTGAACGTCTCGGTGTTCCGATGATCCTTGATGTTCATCATCACGACTGTGTCAACAATGGCGAGCGATTGGAGGAGTATCTGCCGCGCATCTTTCAGACTTGGGGGGAACGAACGCCCAAAATACACTTCTCCTCGCCCAGGTCGGAGAGCGACTTTCGGAGCCATGCCGACAACATCAACGTCGATGATTTTCTGCGATTTGTGGAAAAGATCTCACATGGCAACGTCGATATCATGTTGGAGTGCAAACAGAAAGATCTCGCTCTGCTTCGACTGCGTGAGGAATTAAAAGAAGCGGGGATGGAGGTGGAGGCGCCGATATCCGTCTCAAGCTAGTAGAAACGAGTGGACTACACACATGCAGGCAGGCTTGTCTATCCCTTTGGAACGGAAAGAAAAGACAGATGCCATCGATGGGGCACGGCACCTGCCTGTTAAACCAGCATATGCTAAAGACGGGATGAGGAATCACCGCCGCAGCCGCATTGGCAGCCGCACTGGCAGCCGCTGCTGCCGCCCGAAGAATCATACGAGCTACTCGTATCGTACGAGTTGCCGGCACCATAGCTATCTGGATAACATTGACTGTAGTAATGGTGCATCCGGTCTTTGTGGTGCTTGTAGTAATCGTAGTAATAGCCGAACTTGCGACGATGGTGGCGATGTTTCTGACACTTTTTCTTGTAGTATTTCATCTTGTCCCGGTGACGATAATATTTGTAGATGAGGTTCTCAAGGATCCCTCTGTTTGGTTTGTGCCTCGGCTTGTGCTTGGGGATCGGTCTTTCCTTTTTGGGAGGCGCGTGGTGGATATTAGGCGGCATGATGGGCATAGTTGAGCTAGACTTCGGCCTTTCTTTTTCCACATTCCACACTTCCTTTCTGGTTAAGTGACACTACATGGTATGACAGGAACCCGTCGTAAGCAACGTCAGGTGCCTATTCTGAGCAAAATGACGATGCCCGTTTTTTTCTATGTTCCACTTTTGCGCCTTGACGAATGGCCTCCGCGTATGGCAATAATGAAGGATAGATAAGTATGAATACTGAGTGAAACGGGGATAGAGATATGCGCGAGAGGTGGAAGCATCCTCTGCAACTGCATAACGCATTCCATTCAACGGGGTTAGGAACCAGTTCCTAACCCCGTTTCTTTTCGCTCTCTACCCTGCTAAAGGAGGAAAATATCAGATGAAGACAGAATCAACCACAATCGTATCTCTGGATGGGTTTCAATTGACCATCGAACAAGTGGAAGCCATCGCCCGTCGCTTTGAACCGGTTGCTCTCTCGGAGGAAGCGATCCGGCGCATACGCGAATCGCGGCACATGGTGGAACAAATGGTGGAACAGCGTCAAGTAGCCTACGGGGTGACCACCGGATTTGGCAAGTTTTCCGATGTTGTCATCTCAGCAGAAGATACCAGCCAACTGCAGGAGAATCTGATCATGAGCCACGCTTGCGGTGTTGGTGAGCCGTATCCTGTGGAAGTAGTACGTGCGATCATGGCACTCAGAATCAATGCACTGGCGAAAGGCTATTCCGGTATCCGACTGGAAACGCTGACATTGATGATCGAGATGGTAAACCGCGGAGTTCATCCGGTCATTCCCCAACAGGGGTCGCTTGGTGCTAGCGGCGACCTGGCGCCACTCGCCCATCTGGTTCTCGTCATGCTGGGAAAAGGGGAAGCAGAGTACGGCGGCCGACGACTTCCAGGAACAGAAGCGCTGCAAGCCGCCGGTCTGAAACCGATCCGCCTGGAAGCCAAAGAAGGTTTGGCCTTGATCAACGGGACACAGGCGATGACTGCTCTTCTCTGTCTGGCTCTGGCAGACGCGCGGACCGTGTTGGAAAGCGCTGAAGTGATCGCGGCGATGAGTGTAGAAGCGTTGCGCGGAATCCCCAAAGCATACGATCCCAAGCTGCACGCTGTACGACCGCACCCGGGACAGCAGGAATCGGCCCGTCGTCTGTTGTTGCACCTGCAGGGCAGCGATCGTACCAGTGAACAGGGGGAGCTTCGCGTACAGGATGCATACAGCCTCCGCTGCATTCCGCAGGTACACGGGGCGACGCGGGACACACTGGAGTACGTATGGCAAACAGTGCAACGGGAATGCAACAGTGTTACGGATAATCCGGTGCTGTTTGCAGAGACGGGCGAAGTGATTTCCGGCGGCAATTTCCACGGACAGCCGATGGCATTGGTCGCCGATTTTCTGGCGATTGCGGTGGCCGAGCTGGCCAACATCTCGGAGCGGCGCACCGAGCGCCTGGTCAACCCACAATTAAGCAACCTGCCCGCCTTTCTCACACCTTATGGGGGCCTCCATTCGGGCTATATGATTGCCCAGTATGTCGCAGCTTCGATCGTATCGGAAAACAAAGTGCTGTGCCATCCGGCATCAGTGGACTCCATACCTTCTTCTGCCAACCAAGAGGATCATGTCAGTATGGGCACAACTGCGGCACGCAAGCTGCGTACCGTGGTCGACAACACCCGAAAGGTGCTGGCAATTGAATACCTGGCAGCCGCACAGGCGATTGATTTTGGTGAGGGCAAACTGGGAGCAGGGACAGAGAAAGCGTACCAACTGCTGCGCACGAATATTCCTCGCCTTGAACATGATCGCGAGATGCACGCCGACATGGTACAGGCAGAGCAGTTGATCAGGGCTAAGTCGTTGCTGTTTTGAAGATGGGGTGTGTGACTCACATAAAAAAAGAGGCTAACGATCTAGCCTCTTTTTTGCTCTATATTCTTTTCGTTAGATCGATATTATCGATGACCTGCTTAGAGTTTTTCCGGCGTTCTTCCCGCATCCTCTTTCTCTCCGGAGCGGAATGAAACAAATCTTTTTCTTCATCCGTTTCCGGATAAACGGGAGGAACGGGAGTTGGCAGACCGTTTTCATCGATGGCGACAAATGTGAGGAAAGATGTCGCCGTCAGCATGCGCTCCCCGGTTTTCAGATCTTCCGAGATAATTTTTACAAAAATCTCCATTGATGTTTTCCCAGTCGATGTGACAAACGCTTCAATACACAGCGAATGACCCATTTTGACAGGAGATAAAAAATCAATGGAATCAATGGAGGCCGTTACGACAGTATGTCGGGAATGTCTCATGGCTGCAATCGCTGCCACCTCGTCAATATAAGACATCATCGTGCCTCCGAAAATCGTTCCGTGATTATTCGTGTCAGATGGCAGCACCAAAGATGCTTGTACGGTTCTAGAAGCACTGGACGGTTTCGCTTCCATTGGTAGACCTCCTTTTATTGCTGACAGAAAGCTGCAGTCGATCAAGTTATCATCAGTTTTGTCCATAATCAACGAGAGCAGTCGTAGATATGCCGCCCAATCCTTATTTTTCCGTCCCCAGCCATCGACTAGCTGTGCCGAGTAAGAACCAGCTCCGCCTCCGTACCGAACAGCCGCAGGGTCCCCCCATCCAGATTGGCCAGATCGGCCTCTTCACGAGACAGCTCCATCAAGATCTCCACCACTTCTTCCTCATCCAGTTCGAAGGTGAGCAGCAGATCTTTGGTGCCAAACTCGTTGTCATCGAGCACGATATCGACAAGCGAAGCTTGGAATTGACTCACCTGCTCATCCTCTTCATCCCCATCCCACTGGGTAAACGTGACCTGAAGCGACTGTTGCAAGTATGTCTCCCGCAAACAGGCCATCAATTGTTCATGACGATGCAGTTCCATACACTCTCTCCTTTACTTTACGGCCAGAATCGATAAAAACGACTCCGATCCGGTATCAATCGACGGATCGAACGTCTTGAATCCGGCGACCTGGTAGAAGTGCTGCAATTCTGCTTGCTGGTAACGCCGGTGGTAGAGGGAGTCGGAGACACACTCCCCTTCTCCCTGCAGGTACGAAGCGAAAAACACCCCGCCTGGTTTCAGTGTGCGGTGCACTTCGGCCAACGCTTCCCGTAGATCATCTGGTGTCACGTAAAACAGCGAACCGTTGGCCCAAATCCCGTCAAAGCTGATATCGGCAAATGGCAGCGTACGAAAATCGCCCTGTCGGAAGGCAACTCCCTGCACCTGCTTCTTTGCCTCCGCGAGCATCACTTCGCTGATATCGAGTCCTTCTACGTCCAGTCTGTGTCGCTTGAGGCGCAGGGAATCATGCCCGACGCCACAGCCAAGATCCAGCACCCGCCCGCCCGCCAGCAGCATCTGAAAAGCAGGCAGCACCCGGGTAGCGATCCGCATCAACTCTGCCACTTCCGTCGCCGCGCTGCCCAATCGGTTAAACGTCTCCTTGTTACGAACAACGTAATCGTCCATTCGCTTTTTCCTCCTTTTGAACACAGACCGGAAACAGCCGTACAATCACCTCTCCCCTTACTATAAAATGAAACAAGGCGTTTGACAAACTGATACCTGCTTCTCTGCCGATTAGCGAGCATATTCTTATGCGTGCATCCGTCAGCGCGCATTGGGCGCTTCACTCCCGCCATGGAGGAAAAAAGCCGCCTCGCAAACGGGCGGCCATGATTCCATATAGACTTGTCTCACATCGATCAGAGCAGCTTGTTGATCGCCTGGGCCAATGCAAAATCTTTTCCAGTCAAACCGTTTGCCGACTTTGTATAGAGCGTAAACATGACAACCTGTCCCATGATGCGAATCTCCGGACAGTGGTCAGCGCTGGCGTATTCCGCGACCTGATTGACCAGCCGGATGGCAGATGGAAAGTCACTACAGGTAAATGTGCGGCAAAGCGCCATACGGTCGCCGTCAAGCTTCCAGCCTGGGACCTTGTACAAGTTGCACGCGATCTGGTCGATCGTCAGTTTGGCCATCGCCATTCCCCCTACAATCGTGAATAAGATCTCCTTACGACATTCTATTCACGGTTCACAGGGGTTAGTCACTGCAAATCCCCTCTCCTTTGCAGCCTATTCTCGGACTGCATAGAAAATCATCCGCGGCGAATCCTGCTTGCGATAAGGGGAAAAGTCGTAGTCGCCAAACAACTGGATGCTTTGAAATCCGGCATTTTGCAGCATTTCTTGCATTTCATCTGCATGGTACAGGCGTACTTGCTCCATGTACTGACGCGGCTCAGCCTGCTCCGCGTCGTACAGGAGAATCCGTTTTTTGACAAAGCCATCTTCGATCCAGCGCTGCTCTTTGATGAACAGCCCGTTTGCTTCCCGCTCCGATTCGGGTATCAAGTGAACCTTGACGTAATCAGGGTTGAGGTAATCGATCACGACCTCGCCGCCTGGCTTTAACGCCCTCGCCATGTTGTGCACGACACGAGCATTCTCTTCGTCCGAGGAGAAGTAACCGAAGCTGGTAAACAAGTTGACCACGATATCAAACTCGCTGTCAAACGGGATTTCCCGCATATCGTACTGGTAAAAGCGAAGATTGTCGTATGTATTTTTCTCTTGGGCAACCGCCAGCAGGACAGGTGACAAATCGACACCTACCACCTCGTAGCCGCGTCTGGCCAGAGCGCGAGAATGACGGCCGCTGCCACAGCACAGATCCAATACCCGACCTGCCCTCCTGACCGGCAGGTGGTCCAGCAGATTGGCGATTTCCCGGTCGGCGGAGGCTTCGTCCCGGTGTCGGTACACCAGCAGGTAATCCTCGCGAAAACTGCGTTCAAACCAATCGTCAGTCATATTGCATATCTCCCTTTTCTGTTGAGTCCGCCCTTTATACTATACCACGGATCACGACCAGGGGAACCGATTCAGCGGCGTGCTTTGCGCACCAGTTCAATTTTTTCCGCCAACCGCGACAGTACCACTTCTACAGAGCGCTGATCCTTCAGCACATCGTACTCGTTGATGTTGATGCGCAGCACCGGACAGCTGGTGAAGTGATTGATCCACTCCTCATAGCGTCGATACAAATCCTGCCAATAGCTGACAGGGGTCTGCTGTTCCATCGGACGACCGCGCTCCTTTACCCGCTCTAGAATGTCTTCAAAGCTGGCCTCCAGATAGATCAAGACATCCGGATGCGGAAAGTATGGGGTCATCACCATTGCCTCAAACAATCCGGTATACGTACGGTAATCCTCATCGGTCATATGTCCCTGCTCATACAGCATCTTCGCAAAAATACCGGTATCCTCATAAATGGAACGGTCCTGCACAAATCCGCCCCCGTATTCAAAGATCCGCTTCTGCTCCTTAAACCGTTCGGCGAGAAAAAAGATTTGCAGATGAAATCCCCACCGCGACAGATCCTGATAAAATCGGTTGAGATACGGGTTGTTGTCCACCTTTTCCACGGAGACACGAAACCCGAGCAGATCAGCCAAGGCATGGGTAAAGGTCGATTTGCCCACACCGACCGTCCCGCCAACTGTGATAATCGCATTGCTGGGAATGCCGTACTGTTCTCGTAAACTGCTTGTCGTAAAACCTGACATTCGCTCAATAACTCCTTTGCTGAGAATAAACGTAAGCGGATCACTCACCCGCTGGTCGCTTGCTTCAGAAACGGTTCGATCTGACGCAGCACATAACGCAGGTCATCGGGCCGATGGACGTAATCAAGCTGGTCACAGGCAAACGAGAGAACCGGTACCTGCGGATGACGCTGTCGGAACTCGTCCATAAAGCGGGCGTAATCAGCTGCCAGATTCTCCATATAACGGCGGTCGATCAATCCTTCCACATCTCTTCCGCGCATGGCGATACGCTTCATCAGCGTATCGACGGAAGCATGGAGATAAATGACCAGGTCTGCCTGTGGCAGATCACTCGTCAAAATATCGTAGATTTGTAAGTATTTTGGCAAGTTCTCGTCGTCGAGCGTCCGTTGGGCAAAGATGGTATTCTTAAAGATGTTATAATCGGAGACGACCGATCTGCCCTGCGACAGATGGTGGCGGGAGATATCCTGCAGCTGCTTGTACCGATTGCACAAGAAGAACATCTCCAGTTGAAAGCCCCACTCTTCGATATTCTCGTAAAACTTGCCGAGAAACGGATTCTCATAAACGATTTCCTGCAGCAGGTTCAGCCCGTACTCACGGGCAATGGCCTGTGCCAGCGAGGTCTTGCCGACACCAATCGGCCCCTCTACAGTGATGAAAACAGAACTCATAATGACATTAGATCCTCCCACACATGTTGAAAGCGCAATTCATTTTACCATGTCCGACGATCGTTTGTCGAAAGATTTGGAGGAGAGCCCAAAAAGAGCTTACACCTAAAATCCGATATGTTATCATGGAATTAATGATGGAACAAGGAGCGTTGCAACATGCGTATCGTCAATCACATGGGGGAACTGATCGGAGCCACACCTGTTGTTCGACTTAGACGTCTCGTCAACAGCGAAATGGCCGACCTTTATGTAAAACTGGAAAAGTTTAATCCCAGCGGCAGTGTCAAGGATCGCGCCGCCTACAATATGCTGGTGGAAGCAGAAGCGTCCGGTCAATTGAGGCCTGGTGCGACGATCATCGAGCCGACCAGCGGCAACACTGGGATCGGGCTGGCCATGGCCGCCGCAGTCAAAGGATACCCGTCCATCATTGTCATGCCGGATACCATGACGCGGGAGCGTATCCTCCTGTTGCAGGCTTATGGAGCGGAAGTCGTGCTCACGCCGGGAGAAGAAAAAATGCCGGGTGCCATCCGCAAGGCAAAAGAACTGATGAGTCAAATCCCCAATAGTTTTATGCCGATGCAGTTCGAGAATCCGGCCAATCCTGCCATCCACCGGGTGACCACGGCTCGGGAGATCCTGACCCAGATGGAGGGGCAACTAGACGGGTTTGTCGCTACAGCAGGCACAGGCGGAACGATATCCGGAACCGGTGAAGTGCTGCGTGAAGCACTGCCCCACCTGCTGATCACCGTGGTAGAACCCAAGGGATCTCCTGTCTTGTCAGGGGGTCAGCCTGGTTCGCACAAAATCGTCGGAACCAGTCCGGGATTTATCCCGCAAACTCTGAATCAGCAGATCTACGACGAGATCATCCAAATCAGCGATGAGGAAGCGCTGGTGACGACACGGGAAATGGCCAGGCTGGAAGGCATTCTCGTCGGCCCTTCATCCGGGGCGGCTGTGTTTGCTGCGCTGCAGACAGCCAGGAGACTTGGGCCTGGCAAAAAAGTACTCGCCATCTGTGCCGACAGCGGCGAGCGGTATTTGTCGATGCGTGACTTGTTTGGATAAGGGCGCCTGATCAGGCGCCCTTTTTAGGTAAAATATTCAATCCGCGCTCGTGGAAACAGCCGTGCAATCTGCTGTTCCAAATGGGTACGCAACTCGTTGGCCTGCTGATCCGGGTAGACGTACTTTCCCTTGCCGTATTTACCCCACTTGTACTTCCGCTCCGACTCGTCCATCTTCAGCTTGGTCTTCGGATAGCGTTTTACGATGAGGTTCTTGGCTACCTTGGTAAACCGGTGCTGGATCAACTCGAAGGTCAGATCCGCCATTGCTTCTGGCGGCAGTTGGTCATGCAGGTTCTCCAGCAACTGCGTGTATCCCTGTTCCCAACCATCAAACCGGTATAGAGGGGCTATGATGAAGCCCAATGGATACCCCGCTCTGGCCACCTGTCCGGCCGCCTGCAGCCGCTGTCTAAAACTGGATGTCCCAGGTTCAAAATGCTTGATCACATAGTCTGCGTTGATGCTGAAACGAAATCGTGTGTGTCTGTTATGATCCACGTCAAGCAGCGGCTCCACATGGTGAAACTTGGTCACAAAACGGAGTCGGCCGTAGGGCTGCTGGGAAAAAAACTGAACCGCCCGCTTCAGGCTCCCGGTGATGTGCTCTATCGCCAGCGGGTCAGAGGTGCAAGCGGCCTCAAAACGGGTAATCTCCGGCTTCCGCTCCTCGATGTACTCCTCGGCTCGCTGGAAGATTTCATCCGTATTGACATAGACACGAACATAAGGTCTGCTGCCGATGTTCGTATTCAAATAACAGTAGTGACAGTGAGCAGCACAGCCGGTAGCCAGCGGCAGGGCATACTCTGCCGACGGTTTGGACTGCTCAAACCTCAACGTCCGCCGTACCCCTACTACCAGCGTTCGTTTGGCATTCCGGTATTTTTCCACGTCGGTTTCGCCAGGGATTCCTCGCACCTGGTTATGGCTGGTGGTCATCTCGATCGGGATGCGCTCCGCCGTATATCGTCTGTACAGTTCCTCCCCCAGCGGGTATTGCAGCGCACCCGGTTCAAAAAAACCCGGTCGGGTACAAATAGATTGGATATCTTCCCTGTTCGATCCGCTTTTTCCTGCAGCGTAGTCGCCACTTTTCTCCCCCCTCGGTGAGTAGTATCCCCACAAAGTCAGAATGCAGTGGCGCCATGATCTCACAGTGCGGCCTCTATAAAATCCTTTTTTTGTAAGTTCCCAACAAGGCAAGCGCTCGTTCTTTTTGCGTTGATGGCACCTGCAAATGATAAGTGTGCAAGTTCCCTTTTTTGGTGCCGTACAACCTGACACGTATCCCCCGGTTGGCCAAATAGTCGCGACATTGCTGAGCTGCCCTCGGCAGTCCATAAGATGTATGAATGGTGACCCATCTCGTCCACATTACATTCCCGCCCCTCATATGCCTTTTTCATAATGTAAGCGCATGAGCGGAGATTCGTGTCAGATTTGGCTGATCCTCGCCCAGTGATTCGTCGGGCCATGTCCGCCTCCGATTCGGGGAGCCGTAGCAATTGCTTCTACAATAAATCGTTTCGCCTTCTCCGTTGCCGTATCGATTGGCGTACCTTTTGCCAGTTCTGCCGTCAACGCCGCCGAGAAGGTGCACCCGGTGCCATGTGTATGACGGGTGTTGATTCGCTGATGAGGCAGTGCGTGAAAGTGAGTCCCGTCAAACAATAGATCGACAAGCTCGTCCGAGTCGAGATGCCCACCTTTGACGATCACATGACGGGCCCCAAGCGCGTGAATCCGTCTGGCCGCCTCCTCCATCTCGGCCCTTGTTTCAATCGACATCCCGGTCAAACATTCCGCTTCCGGCAGGTTTGGGGTAACCACTGATGCCAATGGCAGCAGTTCCTGCTTCATCGCCTCCACCGCGTCGTCCTGCAGCAGTTTGGCACCCCCTTTGGCAACCATCACCGGGTCCACAATCACCTGTGCGATCTGGTACTCGCGAATAAGTCCGGCAACGGCCCGGATAATCTCTGCGTCAAACAGCATCCCCGTTTTCATCGCATCTGTGCCAATATCCTGCAGTACCTGCTGCATTTGGTCTACTACCGCTTCTGCCGTCAGCGGGTACACGCCTGCTACCCCGCGTGTATTTTGTGCAGTAACAGCGGTGATCGCGCTCATTCCGTATACGTCGAATTGATGAAAGGTTTTTAAATCTGCCTGAATCCCAGCTCCTCCCCCACTGTCCGATCCTGCCACAGTCAGGGCTACTGCTCTTTTCGTCTCCATCATTTCCACTCCCGTTTACGCTATCTAATGATCCGGTTTTGTTTCCGCATCTCTTTTCATTTAAAGTATACCATCGTGCCAGTCGGATCCCAAGATGTTTCCCGCAGATCAACAGGTTTCCTCTCACACCGCCGATACACGAAAAAGCGATCGATTGCAACGTACAAGACATACGAGCTGATTAGTTTTGTCCAAGACCAACATTTTTAGTTTTGAAAAAAAATGTTGTAACAATTCATTTTTTTGTGATAATGTTTCCTCAGGGAAACTTTTATAACCATAGAGAAAAGAATTGGGGAGGGACAAACGATGTTTTTCAAATCAAAGCGTCTCATGAACACGCTGTTCGCCACTCTGATGGTAGGAGCGGGCATATTGGCAGGCTGCGGCGGTGGTACCGCACAGCCACAGACCGGCACCGCCGGCGGGGGGGCTAGTCCAGCGGCAGTAGCTGACAGCTCAGGAGAAGAATCGAAGCAATGGAAGGTTACCGTCACCACCGGAATGGTTGGCGATCTGGTAACTAACATTGGCGGGAATCATGTAGCTGTCACTCAACTGATGGGACCCGGCGTTGACCCGCACTTGTTCAAAGCATCTCAAGGAGATATCGCCCGTATTGATGAAGCGGAGATCATCTTTTACTCTGGCCTTCATCTGGAAGGCAAAATGGGCGAAATTTTCGAAAAGATGAGCAAGCAAAAGCCGGTTATTCCGGTCACCTCGGCGATTCCGGAATCTGACCTGATGGCCGATCCTGCCGCGCCGGATCAGTACGATCCACACGTCTGGTTTGACGTCAGTATGTGGATCAAGACAATCGATGTCGTCCGCGATGAGCTGAGCAAGCTGGACCCGGCGAATAAAGCGGAATACCACGCCAATGCAGACGCTTATCGGAAGAAGCTGGAAGAACTCGATCAGTACGCCAAGGAACAAATCGCTACGATCCCGAAAGACCAGCGGGTTCTCGTTACCGCCCACGATGCGTTCAGCTACTTTGGCCGAGCCTATGAGATTGAAGTAATGGGACTGCAGGGCATCAGCACCGCTTCCGAATACGGGCTGAAAGACGTGCAAGGTCTGGTCGATACCCTTGTCAGCCGCGGCATCAAAGCGGTGTTCATCGAGTCCTCCGTGCCAAAAAACTCGATCGAAGCTGTCGTCGAAGGGGCCAGGGCCAAAGACCATACCGTCGAGATCGGTGGCGAACTGTTTTCGGACGCCATGGGTGAGCCTGGTACGGAAGAAGGCACCTACATCGGCATGGTGAAGCACAATGTGGATACCATTGTTACATCGCTGCAATAACACAGAGGAGGTAGAATAACGATGACAACTGGATTGCCCCTCTCTGTTCGCGACCTGACTGTCGCCTATCAAAAGAAACCGGTCCTGCGCGGGGTTACCCTCGACATCCCCGAAGGGAACCTGATCGGCATCGTCGGTCCCAACGGAGCGGGCAAATCGACGTTTATCAAAGCAGTGCAAAACTTGATCCCGGCCGCTTCCGGCCAGGTTTCCATCTATGGCAAACCTTATAAAGAGCAGCGCCGTCGGGTGGGTTACGTGCCTCAGCGGGAGTCGGTAGACTGGGATTTCCCGACCGACGCCCTGGATGTCGTCCTGATGGGCACTTACGGCCACCTGGGCTGGTTCCGTCGCCCCGGCAAGGCGGAGCGGGAATGGGCGCTGGAATGTCTGAAAAAGGTGGGGATGGCTGACTACGCAAACCGACAAATCAGTCAGCTCTCCGGCGGTCAGCAGCAGCGGGTGTTCCTCGCTCGCGCGTTGGCGCAAAAAGCCGACCTCTACTTTATGGATGAACCGTTCGCCGGCGTGGATGCGGCGACCGAAAAGGCGATCATCCTGCTCCTCGACGAGTTGAAGGAGCAAGGAAAAACGGTGCTCGTCGTCCATCACGATCTGCAAACCGTGCCTGAATACTTCGACTGGGTCGTGCTGCTTAACCGTCGGATTGTCGCCGCAGGGCCAACCGAGCAAGTGTTTACCGCTGAGCTGCTGCAGAAAACATACGGAGGACGTTTGCACATTCTCGCCGATCGGCTGGCACCAGAAGCAGCCGGTCACAGCGGGAGGGAAGCCTTATGAACGTATGGCAACTGCTGCAGGACCCCAACACCCAGTGGGTATTGGCCGGCTGCATCCTGCTGGGGGTCAGCAGCGGCGTGCTTGGCTGCTTTGCATTTCTGCGGGGCCGTTCGCTGATGGGGGATGCCTTGGCACACGCTGCACTTCCCGGCGTGTGCCTGGCCTACATCGTGAGCGGCTCCAAGTCGATCGGTCTGTTTCTGATCGGAGCTGCGATCGCCGGACTGATCGCCAGCTATTGCATCGCTATGATTACCAAACACTCTCGCATCAAGGAAGACTCGGCGCTGGCCATCGTCCTCTCTGTTTTTTTCGGGTTTGGCATCGTCTTATTAACCTATATTCAGCACAGCAACCAAGGGAACCAAAGCGGCCTGGATAAATTCCTATTTGGGCAGGCGGCTTCCTTGGTAGGAGACGATGTGGTTGCGATGATTGTCGTCTCCGCTACCCTGCTCCTCTTGACGACACTCTTGTTTAAGGAATTTAAGCTGCTCGTCTTCGACAGTGGTTTTGGCCGCGGCCTCGGATATCCGATGGAGCTGCTGGATGGTCTGTTAATGCTGCTGCTGCTGGTGTCCGTGGTGATTGGACTGCAGGCGGTTGGCGTCGTGCTGGTAGCGGCGATGTTGATTGCCCCGGCTGTTACGGCTCGCTACTGGACGGAAAAACTGGGAATCATGGTGGTGCTCTCCGGCTGCTTCGGCGCATTGAGCGGCGTTCTGGGAACGCTGTTTTCGACCCAGGCAGAAAACCTGCCGACTGGTCCCGTCATTGTGCTGGCAGCCACCTGCTTTTTTCTCTTTTCGCTCGTATTCTCGCCAAGTCGGGGAATCCTGTTCCGGTTCATCAGCTTCCTGAAACTGCGGCAAAAAGTACTGCAGGACGATGTGCTGCAGGCTCTCTACGAGCGAATGGAGTCTGATCATGCGCAAATGCCGTACCAACTGCGTCGCGGCTACACAGTTGAGAGCCTCGCTGCCAAATCAGGAAAACGGGCTGCCAGCGTACAGCAGGCACTCTCCGCCCTTCACCGTCTGGGATTGGTGGAACCAGCCGCTAGCAGCCCGACAGCAGACAGTTGGACGTTTACCTCTGCCGGGTTAAAGGCAGCATACGAATTGGTACTGAACCGACGGCTTTGGGATGTGTATCTGATGAATGAACATCATTATCAGTCGTTGTCCATTGATCTGAACCAGGAAGCGTTGACCACACAGCTTTCTCCCAGCGATTTGGAGGAGATGCTGCATCATCTCGAATCGTACAATCTGACGCCCAAACTGACGGAAAACAACATGTATGCCGGTCAACTGCAGACCAGCAAGCAAGGAGGGATATCATGAACAGCTTTTGGGTGATCCTAACCGGGGCGCTGGTAGCCTCCTCCTGCGGGCTGTTGGGTTGCTTTCTGATCTTGCGCCGCATGGCAATGCTGGGGGATGCGATCAGCCATGCCGTTCTACCGGGAATCGTGATTGCCTTTTTGTGGAGCGGCAGCCGTGAAACGCTGCCCATGTTGCTCGGAGCAGGTGCGCTCGGCCTATTGACTGTCTTTCTGGTGCAACTGCTCCATCAAAACGGCGTGAAGAGCGATGCGGCGATTGGCGTCACCTTCACCGCTCTGTTTTCCATTGGTGTCATTCTGGTATCGCAGTACACGCAGCAGGTGGATCTCGATCTGGATTGTGTGCTGTACGGGGAAATCGCCTATGTTCCTTGGGACACCTGGGAATGGGCGGGTATGGACATGGGTCCTCGCGCGGTGTGGGGATTGGGCGGGGTATTCCTGCTCAGCCTGCTGTTGATCAGCTTGTTTTACAAGCAGTTCAAAGTATGCGCATTCGATCCGGCTATGGCGGCGGCAGTGGGCATTCCGGTTGTTCTGTTTCACTATCTGCTGATGGGACTTGTCTCCCTGACGACGGTAGCATCGTTTGAAAGTGTAGGGGCGATCCTCGTGGTTGCGATGCTGGTCGTGCCCGCCGCGACCGCCTACCTGTTGACCGACAAACTTCACGTGATGCTAATCTACAGTGTGATCATCGGCATCATCAGCTCGGTGCTCGGGTACGCGCTGGCCACCTGGCTGGACAGTTCCATCGCCGGTGCGATCACCACGGTGACCGGCCTGCTGTTTCTGCTCGCGTTTCTGTTCTCCCCCCGCTACGGTTTGGTGGTTAGGGCTTGGCATCGCAGAACGATGAGATGGGATCAGCAAACCAACCTGTAAAACCAGATAGCGGCCCGTTTGGTTGTTGCCAAACGGGCCGCTGTTTTGAACCGAGGCTTTACGCCTGATCAAACATCTGTTAGGATAAACGGCAAAAAGAGATAGGAATGATCCCGTCATGAGCTTTACTACCCTCATCGGTCTTATGTTTCTCTGTGCGCTGATCTGCCTGGTGATCGGCATCTTGACCAAAAAGTGGCTTGCCTTTTTCCTCTCCTCTTTCTGCTTTATCGCATCATTTGCCGCCGTGCTGTTTCTGTGGCTGTCGCTGGATCACATGTAACATGGCCTACTCATTTCCCAGACTGTCTACCGTACCAAAGTTGAAATAGACATACGGATCGTCCGGAGCCTCCACCGCTTTGACGCTGTCACCCTCCAAGACCAGCATGTCAAAGCCCTCCATGCTGCGCAGTCGGAGCGTCCCGCTCACTTCTACCCAACTGTCTGTCTCATACTTGCTTCCATTAGGGGATTCTACTAAGATGCCGTAGACACTGGCGTCAGCTGTACAGCAAGATACAGAAAAACGAGCGACGACGAACTGGTTCGGCTTGAAACCGGGCTGCCGGTAGACAAACCCCATCGTCCGCAGCTTGTGGCCGTCAAACTCTTTCGGAAAAAGATCAAGCGTGGTCAAGCCGTCCAAAAATAGCTTCTCGTCCAAGTGGATGGTTTCTTGTTGGTAGAGGTGGACAGCAATATCGGTGTAAAAATCACCAAATCCTCCTGCTGAAAATCGCTCGCGAATCTCCGAGTCCGCAGCAGGTGCTGTCTCTCCCGCCATCGAATCGGCTGCCGCGCTACCATCTGTCTCAGATTGTGGTTGTGGGTCAGACCCTTGTTCGCTGCTCTTGGCATCTATCTCAGGCTGCTTCTCTGTCATCCCTTCTGTCGAAGACAGGGCAGGATCCTCCCCCGCTCCGCTTGTCTCATCAGACCTAGACTGCACTGCCGCCTGGGTGGTTTTTGCTTCCCCCGACAGCAGATTCAACCCCCGCTTTTCCGCCACCTCACTGCCGAGAATTTTTTCCGGCATGGCAAATCCCATCAGCAGCGGCAGCAAAAACAATCCATAGACAATGACCGACTTCCACCAACTGCCCGGCAGGCTGTGGTCACCACTGCATGAACAGCTCTCCACCTTAGCCATGGTAGCCTGACGAAAACTTGCACATGTCAAGATGGCCAATACACCTAGTGTGACGTAGGCCAATCCTCGCATCCGCGGCGCCAGATAGAGATTGATATCGTCTGTCCAGATCAACTTGGCCAAAAGCAGGGTGAAGCCGGCCAACAGCAAACTTCGTAGGAAGTAATGACGTTTTTCCTTCTTCTGTGCCGTAATCCTTGTCTGTTTCATTCTTTCCCTCCGATCACAATGGCGTAAGCAAGGTGAAGACCATGACCAACAGACTCACCACTGCAATCAAACCGACAACGAAGCCTAGACGGAATGTAGTCAACAGCAGCAGCGTATTTTTGAAGTCAATCATTGGTCCAAATACCAGAAAAGCGAGCAGTGCCTGCGCGGGAAAGGTGGTGCCAAAGCTGGCCGCAATAAACGCGTCCGCCTCCGAACAGAGCGAAAACACGTACGCCAACCCCATCATCACCAGATTGGCGCTAAACGGGCTTTGACCAATCGATGCCAGCGCTTCGCGTGCGATAAACACTTGGAGGACGGCACTTACCAATGCGCCAAACAACAGGTATTTGCCCATATCGAAAAACTCGTCCACCGCATGGTAAAACGTCGCTAACAGTTTATCGTCCTTTGATTCGTGGTGATGATGGGCATGATCGTGATCTGCCGCAGCATGACGATGGCTGTGATCACCTTGCAGCACATGCTGCTGACGGCTGCGGAGAAACAGCCAGACCAACAGACCGACCAGCGCAGCGATGACGGCAGCCAGCACTCCCCGGTAGATCGCCATCTCGGGCTGCCGTTGAAACGCAACATAGGTAGACGTGAGAACGATCGGATTGACGACGGGACCCGATAATAGAAAGACGATACCGACGTATACTGGCATCCCTTTGCGGATCAGCCGTCGGATGACAGGCACGATCGCGCACTCGCAGACTGGAAACAAAAAACCGAGAAACGTGGCAAACGGAATCGCCAGCAGCGGATGTTTCGGGGTCCATCTGCTCACAGTCTCTTCCTTGACAAAGGTCTGAATCAGGGCAGAAAAGAAGACACCCATCAGAACGAACGGAATGGCTTCCAGAAGAATACTCAGAAAAATGGTTTTGACGTCAAGCCAGCGTGGAGACCAGTCTACAGCAACGCCCGACAGAAAGAGCGGCCGACCTGCAACCAACCAGTAGATGGCTGCCCCCAACAGCAGTGCACCGACGATTTCCCATAGCACTTTTTGCAATCCAGCGATCATGTTCCTACTCCTTTTGCCGAATGGTGAGAGGCAAGTGCCGAATGGCCTTGCAGCAGCTATGTCGGCCAACAAAACAAGGTTGTCTTGGCAGTCCCTGTGTACATATGTACGAGCAACGAATCGGAAAAATTCCGATTTACTTAATCTTCTCATATTATAATGGCAATGGGTGGATACGTAAATATCTTTACTATACGACGCAACCCGCAGGATGATTCCCTGCGGGTTGGTGTGTGTCCTATCTATGCAATGTCTTTAATCTTCCATGGTAGACAGGTCGCCGGTGGGCAGTCCCAACTCCCATGCCTTCAATACACGGCGCATAATCTTGCCGGAGCGTGTCTTCGGCAGGTTGTCGCGGAATTCAATCTCGCGCGGCGCAGCGTGGGCGGCCAAGCCTTTTTTGACAAACTGCCTGATCTCCTCCATCAGTTCATCACTTGGCTCATACCCGTCACGCAGTGCGATAAACGCCTTGATGATTTGACCGCGAACCGGATCAGGCTTGCCGATTACGCCCGCCTCGCGTACGGCAGGATGCTCTACCAGCTTGCTTTCCACTTCAAACGGTCCTACTCGCTCACCCGAGGTATTGATCACATCGTCAATCCGACCCTCGAACCAGAAATAGCCATCTTCGTCCATATAAGCCGAGTCGCCCGAGACATACCAACCGGGGAAACGGAAGTACTCGGCATACTTAGCTTCGTTCTTCCAGATCTTGCGCATCATCGAAGGCCAGCCAGTGCGTACCGCCAAGTTGCCCATGCGATTGGGCGGCAGTTCATTGCCTTCGTCGTCCAGGATCGCCGCTTTGATCCCTGGCAACGGCTTGCCCATCGATCCCGGTTTGATCGCCATGCACTTGTAGTTGGAGATTATCTGTCCACCGGTTTCTGTCATCCACCAGTTGTCGTGGATGCGCTGACCGTACACTTTCAAGCCCCAGTGTACCACTTCCGGGTTAAGCGGTTCGCCGACACTCAGGATGTGACGCAGGGAAGACAAGTCGAACTTTTTCACGACTTCGTCTCCAGCGCCCATCAGCATGCGAAACGTCGTCGGCGCACTATACCAGACGGTCACCTTAAATTTTTCGATGGCCCCATACCAGTTTTCCGGATTAAATCGGCCGCCGATGATCACATTGGTTGCGCCGTTGAGCCATGGTGCAAAGATACCGTAAGAGGTTCCCGTCACCCAGCCAGGGTCAGACGCACACCAATAGACATCGTCATCTTTTAGATCAAGCACCCATTTGCCGGTCTGATAGTGCTGAATCATCGCATTGTGCACATGCAGGACGCCCTTAGGCTTGCCGGTAGAGCCGGAGGTGTAGTGCAGAATCATGCCGGTCTCCCGGTCCACCCACTCAATATCCAGTTCCGAAGAAGCATTTTCCATCGCCTCGTGAAAATTCACCTGTCCTGCTTCCAACTCGCCTTCTGCGCCAACTAGGATCACATGTTTGAGGGCCGGCAGTTCTTTGACCGGCACACGCGGCAGCAATTCAGGCGTGGTCACGATCGCAACCGCTTCACTGTCTTCCAATCGGTCACGTACCGCTGCTTCCATGAAAGCTTCAAACAGCGGACCGATAATCGCCCCGATTTTTAGCGTTCCGAGAACGCTTACATAAAGTTCAGGAGAACGAGGCATGAAGACAAATACGCGATCTCCTTTCGCTATACCCAAGCTGCGCAGCACATTACCGAATTTATTGGACAGTTCGCTTAGTTGCGCAAACGTATATTGTTCTTCCCGATTGGGACCACTGTACAAAAGCGCCACTTTGTCCTTGCGATGGGTCAGCAGATGGCGGTCGATTGCTTCATAAGCCATGTTCACCTTGCCCGTCTCGTACCAGGTGAACTCTTTCTCCACTTCTTTCCAATCAAAGGTAGCATACGTCTTGTCGTAATCTTCCAAGTTGTATGTGCCTGGTGTCGGTGGTATCAATTGTGCCTTCATACGTTCACTCTCCTTCGTAAGATCCTCTATTTCTCTTTTCCTACAGGTATCATTATACACGATAATCTGATTCTTTGTTTGATAAAATCAGAACTTTTGCGCTGTTCAATCAACCATTCGCGCATCATTTCCCTAAAAAAGGAAGTATATATCGATGCTACGAAACTTCCATCCGATGTATGACAAAAAGAGTGGATATGGTTTTTAGCGTTGTTTTAGCGCTGTTGTCTACGCTCTTCAGTTGCAGAGAGGCTGCCTTGTTTCCATAAACTGTGCCCCCATTTTGTTCGCCACCCTCTGTATAATAGAGTGTATGACTATATGAATCGTAGAAAGGGTGATAGAATGGCATGGATTGTCTTTCTGTCTGCTTTTCTTCTCTTACTTGCCCGTGCATACCGAAATACGTTTCACCCCAATCTGAATCGTGTTTCGATTACGATAAAACGAGCCGAACTGGCAAGCCTACCTGTTACGGAACCTTTGCGAATCCTGCATCTGTCTGATCTCCACATGGAAAATATCTCGATTTCTGCGGAGCGAATTGTGGAAGACTGGCGCAGCGAACCGATTGATCTGATCGCCATTACCGGCGACTTTCTCGACCGTACCCGCAGTATTCCGAAGGCACTTGCTTTCGTTAAGACCCTGCAATCGCTACAACCGCAAATCGGCATCTATGCTGTGTTTGGCAATCACGACTACGTCCTCCCACCGAAACAGTTGGAACGCCTCAAGAGAGGACTAGAGAGCCTCGGATGTCGCGTACTGCAAAATGAAACGGAAACGCATCACTGGAATGGAACGAAGCTGCAGCTGATCGGTGTTGACGACTACGCCACACGACGAAGCGATCTCGCGAAATCGTTTGCCAATGTTGACGATGACGGCATCAAACTGGTGCTGACCCACGATCCCAACGTCGTCCTGGCGATGAAAGCCTACGAGTACGATTATCTCTTGTCGGGTCACTTCCACGGTGGTCAGATTCACTGGCCAAAACCTTATCATCTGATAAAAATGGGCAAGCTTCCGAAGATGAATATGGTAAAAGGTCTGCACTATCACCATAATCGCCCCTTCTACATCAGTGAAGGGTTGGGTCAGACGGGAGTCAATGTCCGGCTTCGATCCCGTCCGGAAGTTACCCTGCACACCCTTGCCATCCAGCATAAATCGGCCGCACAGCCTGTGGGAGAAGCAGCTGTGGGTCAGTGGGAGTCGGTTCCCGCATTGGCCGCAGACTAACTCGGCGGCCTACATTACTCCACACCTGCCCGCTCTGTCCCGTCTCGTATAACCAATACTGCCGTCTCACCGCCACATCCGCTATAATAAAGAAAAGCCAACGATAGCCAAGCCTGTGACAGCGGTAAAAGCCGCTGTCACATCAAATAGACGAAATACGAAGCAACGGAGGGAGACGGGTGGAGATATGGCAGAGAGAAGTGGCACGCATCCGCAGTACGACTAAGCTCACAATTGGGCTTTTTTCGTGCTGCGAAGCGGAATGGCCCGAGCAAAAACGACGGTATGAACAGGCGGACAAAGAAATCGTATGCTACCGCAGAGAAAGTGGGCAAATCTGGTATGTCGGCATTCCTCGCAAAGAGTGGCCGCCGTCTGCCCGTGCCCTGCTTTCCCTGCTGCTATCGCCGGAACAACCTGGCGCATCTTCAGACCAAACAGATGCGTATCGGGATTGGTTACGTTCCTGTTTCCAAACAGGCACGGTGGACCGTACCACTGCCATCGAACCTCCCTGGCAGTGGTACGAAGCACGTGCCTGTTTCTTGCTGGAGCGCCAACGTGCAGAGGCTCCCGCTGACCTCTCTTACTGGCTGCAATTGTTGAATGACTTCGTTTCTTCCTCTGAGCAAAAGGTTACGTTGTTCCCCCTTGACCATCGGGACTTATTGCTGCTCGTCCCAATCTCACTCTTTCCCGAGGTGGAGAAAAACGGCCAATCGGATAGCCAGCTCTGGCTTGATTGGGCTGCCGGACTGCATGAATTGCTGTCCAGTGAGGCAGGTGAGACCGTTCGCGTACTCGTCACTGTACCGGCCGTTCGTCCCCAGCTGCTGCCTGAGACGATGCAGCGATTCTCCCGTCTGCGGCATGCGATCAACCGTTTCTTGCCGCGGATCACAGTGGCAGCTACGTGGCAGCATTCACTGGAACAGTGGGCTGCCTCCCTTGACCCATCCCTGACGGAAGCCCTCGCTTCCTCCCTTCAATCCTTGGTGTACAGCCATCAGCTCTCAGAAGATCAGTGGGAGATGATCGAGACGTTTTGCCGTCACAACCTGAACACGAGTGAAGCAGCACGTGCTTTGTTTCTGCACCGGAATACACTGCTGTACCGCCTCGACAAGCTGGCAGAGGTGACCAAGCTCGATTTGCGCCACTTTCCTGACGCTCTTCTACTGCTGCTTGCGGCCATGTTCCGGCAAAATGACTAACCCGTTTTGTACAATTTCACCATAGAGCCTCTTTGCTGTCGTGGGCTACAATGGAAGCGCAATCAAAACAGGGGGAGGCTGGATTATGGCAAAGGTAAGTCTGAACCATGTATACAAACGATATGGAAACGTAACGGCAGTAGATGATTTCCACCTGGATATCGAGGATAAAGAGTTTATTGTCCTGGTTGGACCATCCGGCTGTGGAAAATCGACTACGCTGCGGATGATCGCAGGATTGGAAGAGATTTCGGAAGGAGACCTATACATTGGCGAACGGCGTGTGAATGACGTCGCACCTAAAGATCGGGATATCGCCATGGTTTTTCAAAGCTACGCACTCTATCCGCATATGAACGTGTATGAGAACATGGCGTTTGGTTTGAAACTGCGCAAGTTTCCCAAAGCCGAAATCGACAAGCGTATCCAGGAAGCAGCTCGTATACTGGAAATTTCCCACCTGCTGGACCGCAAACCAAAAGCACTCTCTGGCGGTCAACGGCAGCGGGTAGCGCTCGGCCGTGCGATTGTCCGCGAGCCCCAAGTGTTCCTGATGGACGAACCGCTGTCCAATCTGGATGCAAAACTGCGGGTACAGATGCGCACGGAGATTTCCAAACTGCATCAGCGTCTGGAAACAACATTTATCTACGTCACCCACGACCAGACTGAGGCGATGACGATGGGCGACCGAATTGTGGTCATGAAAGATGGTGTGATTCAGCAGGTGGCAACGCCTACTGAGATCTACAATCATCCCGCCAACCTGTTCGTTGCCGGCTTCATCGGCTCTGCCAGCATGAACTTTCTGAAGGGGCAGATACGCGAAGAGTCGGGGGAAGCTCGTTTTGAAACATCCGGTATACAGATCCAGTTCCCAACGGACAAAACGGAAACACTGCGGGAAAAAGGCTACATCGGAAAAGAAGTGATCTTCGGTATTCGTCCCGAGGACATCTACAGCGACAACCAGTTTATAGAAGCCAACCCATTTCAGAGTACATTTGAGGCGGAAGTCGATGTAGTAGAAAATATGGGCTCCGAGCTGTACGTCTATTTCAACAATATCAGCAATACCGAGATGGTGGCCCGGGTCGATGCCCGCGAAGGATTGAAACCAAAAATGCGAGTGAAGCTCGGGATGGATTTGTCCAAGTGCCACATCTTTGATCCTGCTACAGAGCAAGCTGTATTTTAAGCCACGATCAAAACCAAAACAGTGCAAGCAGGCTGCCAACGATCGGCAGCCTGTTTTTGGCTTTTCGCATGGGAAAGACAGCATGAGACGTACAATTGACCTGTTGGTAGAGATGGCGTACAAAGGAAGACCAAACAAAAGATTGTGAAGTATCTTTGAACTTCCCCTGTTTAAGGTATTCTTACACGGGAGTCGTCGCACTCTTGATTCACCCATCGGCATTAGCGTTTATTTCCTTCATAAACCGTCGCCAGAAGCACACGCTATAGCTATTCAGAGAGTTGGGAGTGAGTGTGGTGAAAACCGTTGCTGCAGTCTTATTGGCAGTCGTTTTAGTCGGTCTGGTGCTGATTCCGGTGCAGCGGAACAATGTGCAGGAGATGGAAGAACCGCACCCGTCAGTGACGTCGCTCGACTCCGAGATCCCTCGCATCAACTACATTGAGCAAACCCGCGACCTGCGCCGGACGATGGAAAAACATCCACAGGTGATGACGATCCGTCACAATCAACGCGACCGCAGTCACTTTATCGAACACGAGATTGTCGTTCGCTTCTCACCGCCGCTGAAAGATGCGGAACTGCAGAAGCTCTTGAAGCAGGTGAACGGGCGGGTCAAACGGAAAAATGGAGACTCGATGATCATTGCCTCCCGCAAGATGACCTCGAAACAGATGATGAAAGTGCTAGCCGAGCACCCTGACTCGATCTATGCTGAGCCCAACTATATCCTGCTTCCCAATCGGGTGCCCAACGATACTCTCTATCGACGTTACCAGTGGAACTTGCCGATCATTGGCATGGAAGAAGGTTGGGAGATCAGCCAAGGCAGCAGTCAAGTGGTGGTCGCTGTTATCGATACCGGTGTTGATCTTCGCCATCCGGAGTTTCGCGGCAAACTTGTCGACGGGTACAATGTGATCGCTGACAATAATCAGCCGCAAGATGACAACGGTCATGGCACCCATGTCGCAGGCATCATTTCTGCTCGCACCAACAACGGCAACGGCATTGCCGGAATGTCCTGGAACAGCAAGATCATGCCGGTGAAAGCGATCGGAGCAAACGGATCGGGTACTGCTTTTGATATTGCCCAAGGAATTCAGTGGGCCACTGATCACGGCGCTGATGTGATCAACCTCAGTGTTGGCAACTATACGCCTTCTGCGGCGCTCCGAGATGCCTGCCGTTACGCCTACGAACACAACGTTGTACTGGTAGCAGCGACTGGCAATGACGCTACCAGCCAACCTGGCTACCCCGCCGCGTATCCGGAAGTTCTCGGCGTTTCCGCCATTGATCACCGCACACAGTTGGCCAGGTTTTCCAACTATGGTGACTATGTAGACGTAGTGGCGCCCGGCGTGGACATCGCCAGTACGTACATCTACAACGATTATGCTGCCCTATCCGGTACGTCAATGGCTTGTCCTCACGCAGCAGCACTGGCTGCTTTGGTACGCTCCGTTCAGCCTGCGATGAAAAGCGCTGACGTGATGAAACTGATCCGCGACAGTTCTGTTGACCTGGGATCACCGGGACGTGACAACTGGTACGGATACGGCATGATCAACAGCGGAGAAGCGCTGCGGCGCATCGGTGAACCGCAAGTGACGCGGGAGCGGAACGATACGTTCGTCGGCAATCTGATCGAAAAGCTCTTCTCCAGGCTGCGCATCGGTTTCAATCAACAATAGGAGGGAAGTTCAGTGAAAGCGCTTATCGTCTTTGCCCATCCGGGTGATGACAGCTTCAACCACGGGATCCTGAGACGTGTAACGGCGGCCTGCGAGCGGCAGGCAATGGACTGGAGGCTGCGAAATCTGTATCAGATCAACTTCCAACCAGTATACAGTAGTGAGGACATGAGGCGGATTGAGGCGAAGCAAGTCTCTCCTGATGTAGAGGAAGAACAAATTCTGGTCACCGAATCTGATCTGTTGGTGATGATCTTCCCGGTATGGTGGTGGGCTCCGCCGGCAATCCTCAAGGGATGGATCGATCGGGTCTTTACGAACGGCTTCGCTTTTCACTACAAGGAAAAAGGTCCTGTCGGCTTGCTTCGAGGCAAACAAGCCGTTCTGTTTACGACCACGCGTGAATCCGTACAGGAGATGAAAACAGCAGGCTATGATCAGCTGATTACCCGGCAAATCGCCCAAGGGGTCCTTTCCTTTGCTGGATTCGATCCCGTTATCCATAAAAATTTCGCTGCTGTTCCATACGTAACCGCTGCCGAACGGAGCCGCATGCTGCAGGAAGTAGACGATACGATGTCCAGCCTGCGTCTGCCACTGACCGTCTAAACGAGAAAACTGACCGATCCGGTCAGTTTTCGCCTGTTTGGATGATGTTTTATGATCCCATTGATTGCATTCGTCTTTTCGTGAGGTAATCTGTCTCATAGTACTGCAGTTCGTCACGAAGATGTTCAAATACCTTGGACGCCGACAATGTCAAGTTTTGCAATTCCGGTGTTACCTGTTTGCGAAACACAATCGCCTCTTGACCCGTATAGGCATAACGGCCGTCCTCGTCGTATACTTCTCCCCTCGGATAGTAGAAGTTGTTTACACAGTTATGGTATACCTGATACAAAATCTCTTCTGCGAAGTCCTCGTTGAAGCGGGCACGGCGCAGGCAGACACCCAGCTTCTCGTACGCATTTTCGCAGTAGACCAGCAGATGACGCAAGTCGGACAGGTAGCTGCGGTAGTAGGCCTCGTACTCTTCCGGGTCACCAGATTGGGCAACAAGACCGGATAAGGTTACCTGGTTGAGAAAACGCTCCAACTCCATGCTTACCTTTTTCAGACGCGTATACGTATCTTCGCATAACTGCTTCACGTGCCTTCCGGACATGGGTACCTCCTCGACTGGGAAAGTAGTTTTGTTTCTTTTCATTGTAAGAAATGCTCCAGCTTGTTACAAGTGCTCTTTTCCGATCCGTTTCTGTGAACCCGTGTGATCTCATGGCAGGTGGGCGTCCTCCATCCGTACCAAATGGTGGAAAGGAGATTGTCACCATGTGATGGGACTGCTCAAGTCCTCCCACTCTCCATGATCAGCTGATACGTGTCTCTGGTCGAAGGCAGCGGTTCGACGCCCAACTGCTCACGTAATTTCTGAACGCATTTTTTGTACCACTTGAGCGATTGAGCACGATTGTTTTTCCGGTAATAGCAGTACATCAACAGTCGATATGCTTCTTCCCAGCAATCGTCCTCTCTGAGAATGGATTCGCACCAACGGATGCTATCGTCATATCGCTTGAGAGCCACGTACGACTGTGCCAGTTTTTCCGCACTACGCAGGTATAATACGTGCAGCCGCTCCCGCTCCTCGATACACCAGTCGTCATAACGGCATGTTGGCAAGTACTCACCATTGTAGTAGGCCAAACCTTTCTCCAGCAAAGCGGCTGCTTTTTCCGCATTGGGGTCAGTCAGGCCGGCTGAGACCAGCCGCTCAAACTCCTCGGCGTCGATCTGACATCCTGAGGCCAGGTGAAAACCGTAAGCAGATCCCTGCCGCTGGATAAAAAACGAATGGGAACGTGCTTCCCGGTTGGGCTCCAACGCTTTCACCAGCGCATTAAGCGCTACCTTGAAATCGCGTGATGCCGTCTCTTCGTCGGACTCCGCCCAGATGTGGCGGAAAATTTCTTCACGGGCCAGCAACTGATGACGCTTGGTCAGGAGAAGTTTGAACAATTGTTTCGCTTTCCCCCGCTGCCAAGCCTTTTCGCTCAACTCCTGATCACCTAGCCAGACCCGGAATTGGCCAAGCGTTTGGATCCGCAGCGTGTATCCGGGATGAAACGAGATATTGTGCAGACCGCGGTTCTGCAACAAGTGGGTGACATACTCCGGGTCCACCTGCCGTTTTTGTGCTTCCACCAATAACGGCATCAGGCTTTGCACATCAGAGGGGGTAAACATGGTCGGCCGCTGCAGCAGGAAATCATACTCCCCGCTGCGGATCGCGCTCAAGCCTAGTCTCATAGCCGAGACAAATGGCTGCCAGTTGGCTTCACGGTAAGCCAGATAGCCCAACCAGAGGTGGGAAATCGCCATGCCAAAGCCGTCACCGCAGTCAGCGAAGCGATCGACACACTGACGAAAGACCGGCTCCGCCATGCGAAACTTTCCGCTGTACGCGTAGGCCATCCCGATGCCGAGCCGGATAAAACCATTCAGCCAATCGTCCTTGATCGACTGGGTCTCATCCAGCCCGCGCTGACCATATGCCAGGGCCAAATCAAGCGTCTTCTCCCTGCCGTAAAACAGCGTCAATCCCAACAGTGACTCCGCCTTGCCGCGTGTGGACTGCAATTCATCCATCATGTGCAGCCCCTTCAGATACAGGTGGCGCACCTCGTGTGCGTCATAGGTTTGATCCAGCATCATACAGTGGGCTTTGCGCACGTACCCGCATGCCTCGACGAATGGCGAGAGAGCCGCCTTGCCTAACTGAATCGCCGTCTCAGCGTAGGAGATCCCCTTTTCCCTCTCCCCGTTTAACCCGCACACAAAGGCTAATAATAAGGATGTCTCCTTGTAGGAACGAGTGAGGTGAGACATGCCCTGCACTTTTTCTTCCTGCCACTTTTTCTCCAGGAGACGAAGGGCCGACTGCAGCCGCCCTGTTCGGAAAAACAAGCGCGATTCAATATCTACCTCGGTTTGTCGCTCTAGATCCTGACTGCGCCGATACCAGTGCTCCGCTTCTGCGGCATTGCCACGATTGGTGTAGATTTCCGCCAGCAGTCGGTAGAGGCGCGGTGCCAATTCATGATCCTGGTTGTCCAGCAGCTTGATCGCTTGTTTGAGCAGTTCCTCCGCTTTCAAGCCCTGCACACTATCCAAGTGAACCCGTGCTTTCCCTTCCAAGCCGAGACATCGGCCAACCGTATCGTTTTGTTCCGCACTACTGGTGATGTACCGGTCGTAGGAGGAGAGGGCTTGTGGATACAAACAACGGTATCGCTCCACTTCTGCCTGAAAATACCAAAGCGTATAGTGACGATCCTTGACCTCATCAGGGAGCAAGGTAACCCATTCATAGAGCAGATCCAATCTCCCCTCTTCCAGCCACTTGCCGCCATACCTCGTCAACAGTTGTCCGATCTGTTCCCACTCCTGCACCTGATGGAGATAGTGGAGAGCGGTAACGATATCGCCGCGTCCCTGGTAATACGCTGCGGCGGCGCAACAGTTTTCCTGAAACACAGCGGGTTGCAGCCGCAATTGTTCCAGCAGCACCTCGCGAAACAACCTCAGATACCGATAACTGCCATCCTTCTGCCGATACAAATACAGATTGCGGCGGATCGCTTCGGCCAGCATGCTCTCCGCATCTGCTCCAGCAAGGCGACTGACGGCTTCCGGAGTCAGCTCATCCAACACGGCGGTCTTGCTCAAAAATTGTTTCAGCTGCGGAGATTCCTGATCGTATACCGCTTGCAGCAAATACTGGCGCAACTCTCGCAGCGGGCCAGCGGATGGATCGAGTACTGTTGACAACGGTTCGCCCATGGCCAGCCGTTCGCCAAGCAGTCGCAGCATCATGATCCAGCCTTCCCCCATCTGATGAAGCCGTTTCACATCTTGAGCTGACAGCTCTAATTCCAACTCGTCGTACATAAACGCTTCCGTCTCTTCCAGCGTAAAAGCAAGGTCTTCTGGTCCCAATTCCCAACAATCACCGCGAATCCGCATCGAGGAGAGCGCAGGCCAAACCGGCAGATCGCGCGTAATCAAGACTAATCGGCTGTTGTGCGGCAAGTGATGTGTTACTTGTTCCATCCAGCGGTCAATACAGGGGGAAGCCTGTACATGGTGAAAATCGTCCAGAACCAGTACCAGTTCATCGGGCAGACGAGTCAGGTCATTCAAAAATTGGAATGCAAGCGCTTCCACTTGTTCAGGCAAGTACTCCGGAGGGTCTTCACACGCTTCGACCATCTGCAGCAATTCCCGACCAAACACGGGATGGTGCAGCCTGACACTTTCCACGATATATCGGAGAAAGACCGACAGGCGGTCGTCCGCGCGATCGATGTTGTACCAACAGGTTGGGATCTTCTCGTCATGTAGGAACGAGGCTAGCGAGGTGCTTTTTCCACTGCCGGATCCGCCATGCAGAAGCGACAACGGATTGATCAACATGTAGCGGAGCTTCCGAACAAGCGCAGGCCGCCGCAGCAGATGCGGCTTCAGCCGTGGAGGGGTCAGTTTGGTCAGCAGGATTGGGGGTGTCTCCATCTTCAACTTCTCCCTTCGCAATATTCACTCGCAGCCGTCCCTAACGTCAAACCGCTTGTTTGCCTTGCTTTTTCTCTACCTTATTCCATGTCTCGTCAGCAAAATCCTCCTCCTGCTCCCTTCCGGTAAGACATCCCGGCCATCGATCAGATTAAAAATCTGCTGATCACAAATACTATACGAGAAAGGAGGAGGCATTCCAGTGAGAAAAATGGTGAGTTGGCTCTGCCTCACGGCGGTAGTTGGTTGTTCGCTGCAGCTAGCTAGCTGTGCCACAACCAACGAGTCTTCCCAAAGCGGTCTTCACCAAAATATACGCAATACGGACTTGTATACCCTGGGCAACGAGAAAAACATGCTGACCAGAATCCGGCCGCTGCGCTCCGTCTCCCCCATCGAGCAGGATGTGAAACGGATACCGGGGATTGTTGACGCCAAACTGGTGACGGTCGGAAATACCGTAGTCATCGGCGCACTAATCCAAGGGCAGACGTCAAAACGGATCTACCAGCAATCCTCTCCGATTGACCGCAACCGATACACGAAAAACAGTTCCATTAGTGACGGCTACAACAGTTCCATCATCCAAACCATTCGCCCCAGGCTGGCTGAGACCGATTACAAGGTGATCATGATCACCACCAATCCCCTGCACTTTTCGCAGATTGCCGAGATCCGTCGGCGCCAGCAGCAAGGGAAACCCGTATCAGACAGTGAATTGCGCAGACTGGTCAACGAAGTTGGCTACAGTACGGCACCCTACAATCTCGTCGACTAGTGTAGCGATGATTGGGAGCAGGCAGCAAAGCAAACTGCCTGTTTTTTTATTTCCTTAGCCTCCACCTTTCTTGGATTCCCCTACAGGAGTATCGACGGGTTGCAACTTGCATCTGTTTGGTGTAACTTAGCCGTGATAGAAAGAAGATAAGCAGCGTTGTTTCAGCTTCCTGAAGCTGCCAAGAAAGGACGATACATACCATGAACGGATTGATGATGCTGCTCTCCCTCGTCGCCGGGATCGGCGTCGCTGCTCAAGCGGGGATCAATGGGGCATTGGGCAAAAAGATAGGAACGATTGAAGCCTCCTTCATCTCCTTTGCGATTGGAACCCTCTGTTTATTGCTGCTTGTCATTTTTTTCGGAAAAGGCAATCTGTTGACAACCCTCACTCAGCCAAAGTGGATGCTGTTAGGCGGTTTATTGGGGGCGATTTACGTTTTTGCTATGGTCTTGTCGGTGCCCAAAATCGGGGTTGCCACTACATTGCTTGCCGTGATCGCCGGTCAAATCATCGCCAGCACCGTGATCGACCACTTCGGCCTGGTTGGCGGCCGTCAGATCCCCCTTGACTGGCAGCGGATGCTGGGGATTCTCCTGCTCGCAGCCGCGCTGCTTCTATTTTATAGGAAATAGTCGCTATTTGGATCAGCTCTTGTTCACTTGTTCATCCCGTTAAAACACCCCTCGTTGAGCAGCCGATAATGCGCAGGCTGTTTGGGACACAACAAAAGGGGTGTATGAAGAGGGTATTACAAGGCGTTCGATTCTGACCTGTTTTTGCGCCTGCTCTGCCACCATGTTCGAATCAGCGGTGTAAACAGAGTGATGATCGCAAGGATCAATAAGGCTAACGAAATCGGACGGGCGAAAAAAATCGCGTAGCTTCCTTCTGACATGACCAAGGCCCGACGCAAGTTGCTCTCCGCCATCGGCCCCAGAATCAAGGCGAGAATAATCGGCGAGACAGGAAATCCATAGCGCTGCATCACGTATCCGATCATCCCGGAACCAAGCATCACCCATACATCAAAAACATTGTTGTTCAACGCATAAGCGCCGATCAAACAGAGAACGAGAATGATCGGTGTGAGGTATTCCTTGGGTACCGACAACACTTTTACAAAGAAGCGAATGCCGATCAGTCCAAACACGATAATCAGCAGATTGGCCAGAATCATCCCAATGAAAAGGGAATAGACAACGTCTGCATTGTTTTGAAACAACAGCGGCCCCGGCTGCAGCCCTTGGATCATAAAAGCGCCAAGCAGCACTGCGGTTACCGCATCTCCGGGAATCCCCAGCGTCAGCAGGGGAATCATCGCACCGCCCGTGGTTGCGTTGTTGCTCGCTTCTGGAGCTGCCACTCCTTGGAGCGCTCCTTCTCCGAACACCTCGGGATTCCGCGAAAAGCGCTTCGCTTCATTATAAGCGACAAATGCCGATATATCACCTCCGGCCCCCGGTATCATGCCGATAAAGGTACCGATTCCTGATGATCGCAGAATCGTGCCGATCAATTGCTTGAATTCGCTCCATTTCAGTCCGATCTTGCTGATCTGCACCGACATGACTCTTTTGCATGGATCGTCTCCATCGTTTTAAAGGCTTCTGATGCTGCAAACAGTCCAATCATGACCGGAATGAAGTTTAACCCGTTCATCAGGTTAACCTGGTCAAAGGTAAATCGCGGATACCCACTGACCGGATCAAGCCCCACGGTGGCGATGATTAGTCCCGCAACTCCCGTGATCAAACCTTTTACCAGTGATTTTCCGGCGATGCTGGTGATTATCGAGAGGCCAAAAAAGGCTAAAGCAAATGATTCCGGTGCGCTGAATTCCAAGGCCCATTCCGCCATCACCGGTGCCAGACCAATCAGAATGAACACACTGATCAGTCCCCCGATGCCAGAACTAATCGTGGAGGTCATCAGCGCTTTTTTTAGCCTCTCCTCTGCGGGCCAGAGCGTAGCCATCCATACTGGTGGCAGCAGCAGCTGGTGTGCCAGGTGTTCGCAGCAGGATGGCGCTGATCGAACCGCCGTATATCGCGCCAAAAAAGATCCCGATCAAAAGAAGCAGCCCGGAGATAGGGGCCATGCCAAAGGTAAGCGGCAGCAGGAGCGCGACCCCCATCGTAGCGGTCAAACCGGGCAGCGAGCCGATGGCAATGCCCGCTATCGCGCCGGCGACACAGATCAAGATCACGTCAACCTGCATTACGTTTCCGATCGCCTCAAGCAGCAAGGGTTCTCTCTCCTTTCTTTATCCTGTCAGCACGCCCGACGGCAGCGGCACATGGAGCAGCTGTTCAAAGATGAAATAGATAAACAAGGTAATCCCAACGGGTGTGAGGAGCAGAGGCAACCACTTTCTCACTTTTAGTGCGTACAGGAATACCCCTAGGATAAGCGGAGTGGAAAAGAGGAACCCCACCCATTGAAACAGAACCACATAACCTACCATCCAGCCCATCGCGGTGGCAGCATGCTTGGCTGGATGTTCAGGTTTCATTGCTTTCTCGCGGCGTGATGACAGCAAGAGCAGGATTCCAAGCAGGAACAGCAGGATACTGAGCATCTTTGGAAAGAAGGCTGGACCGATCTCGGACACTTGTATCTCTGGAATCTGAGCTGAGACTAAATAGACGACTGCCGCGAACGCCATGACGATGAGAGCGCTGATTAGATTTGCCGTTTTCATCTTATAAACTTATTTGGGGATACCCAGCTCCGGTATAAGCTCACCAAAGTAATCGTGGCTTTCCACGATCATCTTTTGAAAGGATGATGCATCTTTAATGGAAAGACCAAGACCGTTATTTTTCATGTACGTCTTAAATTCTTCGCTCTCCGCAGCCTTCATAAATGCGTCTGCAAGGATGCTGACCACTTCCTCGGGGGTCTCTTTGGGAACAGCTAACCCACGCCACGATCCGATCGGCGGCATCTTGATGCCCATTTGCTCCTCCAACGTTTTCACCCCTGGCAGAACGTCAGACTGTTTCTCATCGACTACCGCCAGCGTCTTTAGCTTCCCTGCTTCTACATGCGCTTTTACCTCTGCCGGACTGACGGGAACCATATCGATGTGCCCGCCAAGCAAAGCGGTTACGGCCGGGTTTGCTCCCTCAAACGGCACATGGGTAAACTGGACGCCCACATTTTTTTCCATAATGATCGCTGCCATGTGCCATAGAGCCCCCGGCCCGGAGTTGCCTACTTTGACCTTTCCGGGGTTTTCCTTGACATAATCAAAGAACTCCTGAACAGTGTTGTACGGTGCATCTGCTCTCACCGTGATTGCAGGCGGATCAAAGTTCACCTGTGCGATCGGCTTAAAATCCTCATGGGTCAATTCAGAGAGTTTCAGATGTTTGAGGGTCGTGATTTCCATGGTAAGCATCGTCAAGGTATATCCATCCGGTTTTGCGTTTGCTCCTTCGGTGAATCCTACCGCTCCGCTCCCCCCTGTTTTATTGACAACAGCAATCGATTGGCCGAGGTGTTGTTCCGCTGCTTTGGCCAACGCTCGCGCCGTGGCGTCCGTTCCTCCCCCTGCCGAAAAGGGCACAATAATCGTCAGATCGCGCTGCGGAAAGTCTGAACCGCCTGCTGCAGCCTCCCCTGTCGCCCCACCGGAATTAGCCCCACTTCCACAAGCAGCAAGCCCGAGCAGACCGAGCAGCGCGCCAACTGCCGCCATTCTCTTCCACCATTTCGTTATGCCATACCCTCCCTGAAGTTATTTTCAATAATGGGAATTTTCCATCAAAAATAAACAGTGTTATTATTTAAACCGCTTTCATTTTTGGCCGTACTAGAATTCCGTGCCCTTTTATGCAGCAGGGGAAGGGCAACCCCACCCCGCTGCATGCTGAAGATCAGGTAATCTCCTGTTTGGGCAGCAATCCCCATGACTGTAAAATCGCTTGTACTTCTGCACGATCCTCCGCTTGCAGCGGATCGACAGGTTCCCGGGTGATTCCAGGGTTCATTCCGATCTGGGCCATCGCTTCTTTGATGACGACAACGTTGTTGCCATTGTTATATTTTGCCCGCAAATTTTCAAAGGCTAAAATGTCTTCCCAGATCTTCCACACCTGCTCCTGGTCCCCGTTATGCAGCGCTTCCAGCATCCGAAGCGACTTTTCGGGATACACATTGACCAATCCAGATGTAAACCCTCTCGCTCCTGCGTGGTAAAAGAAGGGAGCCCATTTTTCCGCTGTTCCGCAAATCCAGGTAATCTGGTGCTCATCCGGTATCTCCCGTACGGTTTTGGCAAAGCGGGGCAGATCGTTGATTGCATATTTGACAGCAATCAGCTTCTCCAGTGGGGCCAATTCTTTGAGTACATTGTCGCTCAGATTGTGATCTTTAAAGTAAAGAATCGATGGGATGTCCAGTGTTTCAATGATCTTTTTAAAATAGGAGCCGGCGCCGCGATCCGTCACATATGGATGGATCGGTTGATGAATCATCACGGCATCCGCACCCGCCTGTTGAGCATACTGCCCCAGTTCGATCGCGATGGGCAGAGCATAGCCGATGCCGGCAATCACCAGTGCTCTGCCGTTTACGATTTCCACCACCCGCTTGATTTCCTCCTTGGCCTCCTCAATCGTCAAGGAGTAGAACTCGCCTGTATTGCCGCACGGGACAATCGATTGGATACCGTGGTCAAGCAGGAAGCGGATGTTTTCCTCCAGTTTGTCCCAGTTTACTTCCCTCGTCTCTTCATCAAAAGGGGTAATATTGATCGCGGAGATCGTCTCCAGTTTCCCGCTTATCTCTGCATAGTTCAATGGCTTCTCTCCCCTTTAGTCTTTGGACTGCTGCAAGACATGTTGGGCGGTGCGCAGGATATGTTGTTTCATTCTGGTTTCCGCCAGATCTGCATCACGCAGTTTGATCGCTTCAAAGATCTGCTGATGCTCGATAAACCCTTGCTGGATCTCTGTACTCAACTGCAGGGCTCGTTTTCGAAATGCCTTGTCTACATTCTCTACGGTAAGCAACGTTTTGGAGAGAATCGGACTTTTGGCAATCCGTCGGATCATCATATGAAAGTTGGTATTTTCCTCCGAGTACCGTTCGATCTCCTGCTCGTTCTTTAACTGTTCCATCACATCAATCTGGTGCTTCAACTGCTCCAGTTCCTGGTCGGTGATCTTGACAGCAGCCAGTCGTGCCGTCAATCCCTCCAGATACGCTTTTAGCATCAGCGTTTCTTCAATGGATGAATTGACCATTTCCGAGACATACGTTCCTTTGCGGGGCAGGGTCTCGACCAGTCCTTCATGGGACAGGATGCGGAACGCTTCTTTGATCGGTGTTGTGCTGATACCCATTTCCTTGGCCAGTTCACGCTCTTTTAGATGTTCGCCTGGTTGAAAATGCCCGCTGATAATCGCATTGCGTATCGTTTCCAGCGCAATGTCCCGCAGTGATTTGAAATTCTCTGAAACCACGTTTAGCTGCATTTTGGTATCTTCCCTCTGTCTTTTCACGTTTGCTCTCCTGAATCTGATTTTTGATCTATCACAGATCACATTAGTGTAACAGGAAGCGACTGCTTTTTCCATGAAGCTCACCCCTGCTTTTCCCTGCTGCGGCCAAGCAGCAGCTAGCGCATCAGCTGACCCCCGTTCACCTCGATCGTTTCTCCCGTAATATAGTCGGCATAGGAAGAAGCCAGGAACAGTACCGGACCTACTGCTTCTTCGGCGGTTCCTTCTCGTCCCATCGGAATCTGAGAGACCATTTGACGGCGGAATTCCGGGGTGGAGAAACGATCGTGAAATGGGGTGGATATTACTCCGGGCGCGATCGCATTGACTAGAATATTGTAGTCAAGCAGATCTTTCGCCATCGCTTTGGTCAACGTGTGAATCGCCCCTTTGGAGGTGGCGTAGGCTAGGGCACCCCTTCCCCCTCCGTTATGTCCCGCTACCGAGGCGAGGTTGATCACCCTGCCCCTTCCTTGAGCCTTCATCAGCGGAAGCACGGCCTGTGTAACGAGGAAGACCGATTTCAGGTTGACTGCCATCACTCTGTCCCACGTCTCTTCATCCAGTTCCTCTAGGCGTGCACGTTTCACCATCGAACCTGCATTGTTCATCAGCACATCGACTCGACCAAACGCTTCTTTTATCTGAGCCACCATGCTGTCTACCTGCTGCTTATCCGAAACATCTCCCTGTACCAGCAACACCTTTCTGCCTTTTTGGACAATCTCCTGGTAGACGGACTCCGCTTCCGTCGCACTTGAATGGTAGTGAACGACAACATCAGCCCCGTGCTCTGCAAAGGCCAGAGCCGCCGCCCGACCGATTCCTGTGCTGCTTCCGGTCACCCATACAACCTGGTTGGAAAGAATACATGATCTTATACCCTCCTATCTCTGGTTACGTCCTCTCCCATGTCTTCCTATGGCGTGACAAATACCGTTTTCACCGATGTGAAAAATTCTATCGCAGCCTGCCCCTGCTCGCGGGAGTGTGAACTGGACTGCTTCATGCCTCCAAACGGAGCCTGCAGTTCAACACCGGCTGTCTCGGCATTGATGCGGACCAACCCCGCATCCATCTGGGAAATAAAGGTGAGCGCGCTCTTGATATTGGTCGTATAAACAGAAGCGCTTAATCCGTACTGCACATCATTGGCTACATCCAATGCCTCTTCTAACGTATCCACCTTGATACAGGCCAGTACCGGCCCAAAGATCTCCTCCTGCGCAAGTTTCATCTCACGCGTCACATGCTCGAAGATGGCAGGCTGGATAAAGAAGCCATTGGCCGTCCAGCCCTCCGACAATCGTTGGCCTCCATAGAGGAGGGTTGCCCCTTCTTGTCTGCCTGACTCAATATAGGAAAGAACCGTCTGCATCTGTTTTTCACTGACACAAGGCCCCATCCAGGTCTCTTCAGCCAGACCATTGCCTACTTTTATTTCTTTTACTTTGGCCAACAGCTTTTCAAGAAAAGCGCGTAAACATCAGCCAGGATGATGACGCGGCTGGTAGCGGTACACTTTTGTCCTGTCGAGCGCAGTCCCCCGCTGATCGTTCCTGCTACCGCCAAGTCCAGATCGGCATCGCTGACTACGATCACCGGATTCTTGCCGCCCATCTCCAACTGGTATTTGGCTCCTCGGACCAGTGCCCCCTGTCCAACCTGTTTTCCCACCTGATTGGAACCGGTAAAGGTGATGCCGTTTATGCCCTGATGTGCTACTATCGCTTGACCAATCACTGCACCCTGTCCCATCACCAGATTGACCACACCCGCCGGCACACCTGCTTCCTCGAAACATTCGACTACCTTTGCCGCTGTTACGGAAGTCTCTTCGGCCGGTTTGAAAACCACCGCATTTCCATAGACCAGTGCTGGCGCTATTTTCCACAGCGGGATGGCAACCGGAAAGTTCCAGGGCGTAATCACCCCTACTACGCCCAGTGGGACGCGTGTCGTATACATCAGAGCACTGCTGTCTGTTGAGGGGATCACATCGCCTATTTTCCGCATCCCTTCACCGGCGTAATAGCGGAGGATGGCAATCCCGCGGGCCGTCTCCCCCCTTGCTTCCGCCAGTGTTTTTCCCATCTCGCGGGTCATGGTTTCTGCGATATCTTCCAAATGACGTTCCAGCACCGCTGCTGTTCGATACAGATAGTCGCCTCGCTGGGCCCCGGAAAGATTCCGCCACTGCTGCTGAGCTTTCTGCGCTGCGGCAACGGCTGCATCCAGATCTGCCTGTTCAAAGACCTGCACATATCCCACGATTTCGTGTTTGTCAGCTGGATTCAGGCTAGCCTCCGTCTTCCCAGTTGCCGATGCCGTCCATTGACCATTGATATAGTTGTGGTACGTTTTTGGAATTGGTTGTTGTTTCATTTCCATCCTTTCCATCCTTTTTGACATGTTCATTGTGATCGGCTATATGGCTTTGCTGGCCAAGGCGGTTCGCGCCTGGTCGATCGCTGCAACATATCGGCTGGCCAACTCCTGCATGCGAATGAAATCATCTTCTCCTGCTGCTTGCGGATTGACCAGATTGCCGCCAATGCCGACTGCTGCTGCACCAGCCGCGAAAAACGCCGCGACATTGGACAGGTTCACCCCGCCAGTCGGAACGATCGGCACCTGTGGAAACGGCGCCCTGACATCCCGTATGTACTGTGGTCCCAACGCGGCGGCCGGAAAGAGTTTGACCAGATCTGCTCCCCACTGCATCGCTTGAATGATCTCCGTGGGAGTCATGACGCCCGGCATCACAACCTTGCCATAGCGGTTGGCCGTCTCGATCACGTCCCGATGCAGACTAGGGCTAAAGAGGAACTGGGCCCCGCTGTCAATCGCCCGCTTCGCTGTTTCGCTGTCCAGTACAGTACCGGCACCGACAGCGGCACGGTGTCCCAGTTTTTGCGCGATGCGGGAGATCGCCTCCCATACGCCCGGGGTATCGACGGTTACTTCAAGTGCCGTAATCCCTCCAGCGACCAGACTCTCCGCGATGCGGTCGATCACATCTGCCGGGGGACGGCGAAGCACGGCAATCACGCCGCTTTCCGTTATCTTTTGCAGCACCTCTGCTCTTGCGAACATCCCGCCTGCACCTCCTCTACCTAGCGGCTGACGTCCGGTCGATCACCGTCCAGGTTCATTTGCGACCAGAATGGATATCCCTCTACATCTCCAGCGACAGTCAGGGCGTAAGCTCCGATTCGGTTTCCCAGACGGACTGCCTCCCCGAGCGGCCAACCACGCAAGTATCCTGACAAAAACCCTGCTGCAAATCCATCACCGGCACCAATCGAATCCACGATCTGATCGACGGGAAATCCGGCTACATAGCCCGCATCATCTGCCGTCTGATAGTACGCTCCTTTGGCACCCAGTTTGATCACCACCACTTTGGCGCCATTTTTCAGCAGGACGCGACCGATCTTCTCCGGCTCCGTCTCCCTGGTGAGAATGGTCCCTTCCTCCAAACCAGGCATCACCACGTCACATTTGGCAGCAATCTCCATCAGCGTCTCCCTTGCTTCTGCTTTGGTCCACAGCTTGAGTCTAATGTTGGGATCAAACACGATCGTCAGGTTGTGTTTTTGCGCGAGGGAGATGCTGTGATGCACTGTCTCTTTGCAGCCATCGCTCAAGGCAGGAGTGATCCCGGTCAGATGGAGAATGTGAGCATCTCGTATCTGTTCCTCCCTGATGTGCTCCGGTTTCATCTGGCTGGCGGCGGATCCTGAGCGGTAGTAATAAACGTTTGGTTCCCGGCCTTCCCGCCGTTCCTTGAAATACACGGCCGTAGGGTGTCGGTGGTCAAAGGTAACGGCCGATGTGTCGACTCCTTCACCGCGGATGAAGTTGCGGGTGAAGGTACCAAACTCATCGTCACCCAGCCTGCTGATCCATCTGACTGTATGTCCCAGCCTGACAAGAGCGATCGCGACATTTGATTCCGCTCCTCCGATCGTTTTTTCAAAATGGGTCGCATAGCGCAGCGGACCGGTTGATAACGGTGAAAACAGCACCATCGTTTCGCCGAATGTAACCACGTCAATGGTTCTACTCTTTCTTTCTCCACTGTCGGGAGAGATCGCTATTTCCTGTGCCCTCAAATGCTTCACTCCTCTCTATGGCTTCTGATCACGTTCCGCTCCACGTTCTCACCACAGTTTATCAACTGTTCACTTTTGGTATTTGAAATCTGATATATCAGTTGTTTTTGTTATTATAACCAGCTTCTGTTTCAAACGTCAACAATATTCGAAAAAAAGCTGCTAGTCAAAGAATAAACGAAGGAATAGGCGCCTCACCAAGAGAAGACGCCTTTCCCGCAGGTTAGCGCCCCATCCATCCTCCGTCCACGGTAATGATGGAGCCGCTTAGATAATCGGATGCAGATGAGGCTAAAAACACAGCGGCGCCTTGCAAATCTTCCGGCTTACCCCACCTTCCTGCCGGAATTCTCTCGATAATGCCTGCGTTCCGCTCTGGATTGCGGCGGAGCTGCTCCGTATTGTCCGTATCGATATAGCCCGGGGCGATCGCATTGATTTGCACACCATGCTGGGCCCACTCATTGGACAGCGCCATCGTTAGTTGAGCGATGCCTCCTTTGCTCGCGGCATAGCCCGGCACATATAGGCCGCCTTGGAAACTTAACAGAGAAGCGATAAAGATGATTTTCCCCGCTTTTCGCTGCATCATCTCTTTGCCGATCTCTCGACTCAATACAAATTGTGCATTCAGATTCACTTCCATGACGGTATCCCAGTATTCATCCGGATGCGTGACAGCAGGCTCCCGCTTGATCGTCCCTGCGTTGTTCACCAGGATGTGAATCTCCGACACATCTTGCTTTACCTGTTCGATAAAACGATACAGCGAGGTGCGGTCAGAAAAGTCGTGCGTATAGCCGTAAAAGGAACGTCCTCGCGCGGAGACTTCCCGTTCCACCTCGCTTCCCGAGGATTCCAGACTAGCGCTGACCCCCACGATGTCCGCTCCCGCCTCAGCCAAGGCAATCGCGATCGCCCTGCCAATCCCCCGCTTGCAGCCGGTCACAAGCGCTACTTTTCCATCCAGCCGAAACCGATCCAGAATGGTCACTTCTCTCTCCTCCTCATCCATTTTCTATCGTCACCACTGCCTTCATCACGTGTCCGCCCTGGGTCAGTTCATCAAACCCTTGCTGCAGCTGTTCTAGTGGATAGCGATGGGTGTTGACTCCATCTTGGCGCTGATGACAGTTGTCATCCTCCTGGGCGGCATTCTGTCGGGGATCTTTACCGCAACGGAAGCCTCTGTCGTTGCCGTCGTCTATTCCTTCCTCCTCGGTTTTTTCGTGTACAAGGAGCTGCGCTTGCGAGACCTTCCCCGGATCATTGTCCAGACAGCGAGTATCACCGGTGTTGTTGTGCTTTGCATTGCAACCGCTTCCAGTTTTGGCTGGATTCTGGCTGCCGAACAGATCCCAAGCGCCATTGCCGAATCCATCCTAACCATCACGGATGATCCGGTTTTCATTCTCCTGCTGATCAATCTGATCCTTCTTTTGTTCGGCACTTTTCTCGATGTGTCTCCCATCCTGATCATTGTCGTACCTATCCTTTTTCCGATCGCTATGCAGTTGGGTGTCGATCCTCTCCACTTTGGGATCATGACCATCGTCAATATGGCAATCGGACAGTGCACACCACCGGTCGGCATCGCTTTGTTCGTCTCGATGGGCATTTCCAAAGCGCCGCTCGGTCAGATCCTTGGCACGTATTCCGTATTCCTATTCTCGATGGTGGTCCTGTTGCTGCTAGTGACGTTTCTCCCTGGTTTGGTTATGTTTCTGCCTGAATGGTTGTCATGATCCGCAATGATGCTGCCTAGATTAAGATTTCACCTTTTCCAAAGGGGGTATTTCCGATGAAACGAAATGCGTCAACTTGGCTTTGCATCACATGTCTGCTCTTCTTCCTCGCTGGCTACGGCGGCGGTACAGAAACCAGTTCCAACTCCGCTTCATCAGCAACCCAAGGAGGAAATCCACCGAAAACCGTAGAGCTAAAGCTGTCAAATGTGCTTCCTGATGACAATCCGACGACGCAAGCGCTGCAGTTCTTCGCTGACCGAGTAAAGGAGAAAACCAACGGTACGGTGGAAATCAAACTGTTTAACAACAGTCAGCTTGGGGGACAACGCGAAGCAATGGAAGGCATGCAAGTCGGTTCGATGGAGATGGCGATGGTCTCTGCCGGGCCTGCTGCCCAGTTTGTTCCCACGTTAAATGTATTGAGTCTATTGAGAGCAAGGAACATATGTTTAAAGCCCTCAACGGGGAAGCGGGCCAGAAGCTAAAAGAGGATATCAACAAAGCAGGCTTTACCTTTCTGATGTGGGCCGACGGGGGATCGCGCAACATCATTACCAAAGACAAACCGGTATACACGCCTGAGGATCTAAAGGGTCTGAAGATTCGGGTGATGAACAGCCAGTTGATGGTTGATGCGTTGAACAGCATGGGCGCCATCGCTACACCGATGGAGCAAGGCGAAGTATATACCGCGATTGAACAGGGCGTGTTGGACGGATGGGAAAACAATCCCGTCACCCTGTTGACCTTGAAGTTGTATGAAGTGTCCAAGGCTTTCTCCTGGACCCAGCATTTCATGGTGCCGGATATGGTCCTGATCAGCGACAACGTGTTTCAGAAACTGTCTCCCGAACAGCAGCAAGCGATCAAGGAAGCAGCTGCAGAAGCGGAAGCCAAACAGCGGGAACTGTGGGATGCGTATATCGGCAATACCGTGAAGGAGCTTGAATCCCATGGCGTGACGTTTACCGAGATTGACGATTTGTCACCGTTCATCGAGCGAGCAAAGCCGATCTGGAACTCATACAAGGAGCAGTACGGTTCAGAGCTGATTACGCTGATCGAACAGGCCAAGCAAAAATAATTGACAGGGAGGTTTTTTTGCATATGGAGGTTCGCCAAGCCACTCACCCCCATGAGATGAAACACTACACCACAGAACGGCTGCGCAAGGAGTATCTGATCGAGTCCCTGTTCGTCGCAGGAGAACTGCGCCAGGTCTACTCTCACCATGACCGAATGATTATCGGAGGAGCCACTCCTCTACGGGAAGAGATTTCGCTGGATGCAGGTGATACTCTGCGAGTGGACTTTTATCTGGAGCGAAGGGAGATCGGTATCGTCAATATCGGCGGGAAGGGATCTGTTCTTGTGGAAAACGAACCGTTTCCGCTGGAGCTCTTCTCCTGCCTCTACATCGGCAGGGGAAAGCGAGACGTCGTGTTTCGCAGTGATTCGGCTGAGCAACCGGCCAAATTTTACTTCGTCTCCACGCCAGCTCATCACTCTCATCCCATCCAGCAGATCAAACTGGAGAATGCCGAGGCTCAACAATTGGGAGCTGCTGGCTCCTCCAACGTGAGAACGATCCGCAAGCTGATTCATGCAGACGGCTTGCAAAGCTGTCAGCTGATGTTGGGGATCACGCAACTCGCACCCAACAACATGTGGAACACGATGCCGACGCACTGCCACGATCGCCGCTCTGAAGTGTACTTGTACATGCAGCTGCCACAGGATGCGCGTGTATTTCACTTCATGGGTCGGCCAGAGGAAACACGCCACTTGGTGGTGGGCAATGAACAAGCGGTGATCTCCCCCAGTTGGTCAATCCACTCTGGTGTGGGTACGAGCCACTACAGTTTTATCTGGGCGATGGCCGGTGAGAATGATTCATTCGATGATATGGACTTTGTGGCAATGGAGGAATTGAGATAACCCTGTACAAAGTGTAAAGCCCTCGCCGCAGGATCTGTTCGCAGGCGAGGGCTTTGTTCTGGGAAAGGGTTCTGATAGAAACAAAAAAAACAGGGACACGATGCCACCTGCTTTGTTGTCTGCTATGTACTATTTCTACTCGAAAGAGAGTCAATATGTGGCGGAGGGAGAGGGATTCGAACCCCCGTGGGCTTGCACCCTAACGGTTTTCAAGACCGCCCCGTTATGACCACTTCGGTATCCCTCCAGATTGTACAAGCGCCTTATCGCGTCAACAATGATTACTATAGCACAAGTTTACTCACCTTTGCAAGAGCACTTTTTGGAATTCTACATTTTTTATTCAACTAATGGTCAGTTAGCTGGAACAATGAAAATACTGATGTGCTATTTCTTTTAGGTATTTTATTATGCCAACGGATATCAATCGTTTAAAAAAATAAAACCAGTCTAACACTTCATTCTCGTGTTTTGACTGGTTTTTTCTATGGAAGGATCTATTCGTCGATAAACTACGTTCGCGAAAGCAGCAGACTTTCTTTTGCAGAAACTGCATCAGATCAACGCGATCGGTCTAGTACTCATTATCGTCGCACGACTAGGCTATCGCTTGAAGACGACCAGCTTCAGTTCGGTCAGTTCTTCGATGGCGTACTTGATGCCTTCACGTCCGAAACCGCTCTCCTTCACGCCTCCGTATGGCATATGATCGACACGGAACGTAGGGATATCGTTGATCATCACGCCGCCAACATGCAGCTGCTCGGCAGCGTCGAGCGCCGTTCTAACGTCGTTGGTGTAAACTCCCGCCTGCAGGCCGTAATTGGAGTTGTTGACATGTCGGATCCCTTCTTCCACTGATTCCACCTTGTTGATCATCACCACGGGTCCAAACACTTCCTGGCAAGAAATACGGGCGTCAGCAGGTACGTTGGTCAACACGGTAGGCGGAAGCACTCTGCCTTCCACAGAACCACCGCACAAGATCCGGGCACCCTTCTGCTCCGCTTCTCTAATCCACTCTACTGTCCGTTCGGTCTCGCCAGGATGGATCATCGCCGCGTAATCGGTTTCTTCCGCCAGCGGATCTCCACCACGCAGCTTGCGGGTCTCCGTGAGAAAAGCGTCGACAAACGATTCAAACATCGCTGCTGCGACATAGATGCGTTGTACCGAGATGCATACCTGTCCCGAGTAGGAGAAAGCGCCAAACACACAGCGGGGCACCACTTCGCCTAGGTCGACATCCCGATCGACGATGACCGCCGAGTTGGAGCCCAGTTCCAGTGTGACCCGCTTCAATCCGGCACGATTGCGAATCCCGATCCCTACCTGCGGGCTTCCCGTAAAGGTAATCGCCTTGATCCGCGGATCGGTCACCAGCGCATCGCCAATCACTCTGCCGCTGCCGGTCACCACGTTGAGCGCACCGGCCGGCAGACCGGCTTCCTGTGCGATTTCAGCCAGCAAATAAGCGGACAGAGGCGTCTGTGAAGCCGGTTTTAACACCACTGTATTCCCCGCTGCCAGGGCCGGGCCAACCTTGTGGGCGACCAGGTTCATCGGGAAGTTGAACGGGGTGATGGCTGCGACGACACCTAACGGCTCCCGAACTGTATAAGCAACACGTCCTTCCCCTCCTGGAGCGGCATCCAGCGGCAGCGTCTCCCCCTGTATCCGTTTGGCCTCCTCGGCGGCAAATCGATACGTCTGAACCGTCCGGGCCACTTCGCCGCGAGCGGTGCGGATCGGCTTGCCTGCCTCCAGCGCGATCAATCTGGCTGCTTCTTCACTCCGTTCCGCGATCAGGTTGGAGATGGAGGCAAGCAAGGTGGCCCGCTGATGCGCCGGCGTGTTGCGCATCGTGGTGTGCGCCTCTTGGGCAGCGGAAATCGCCCGATCGATGTCAGCCTGATCTGCCTGGGGGATTTCGGCAATCACTTCACCGCTGTGGGGGGCGGACAGTTGACTGTACTCCCTTCCCTCAACCCACTCACCGCCAATAAACAGCTTTCGCTTCATTGTCCCCTCTCCTTTCGTTTCGTACTCGTCGAACTCGTGGTACTCGTCAAACTCGGACTTGGCACAGCTAGCCCGCTTTACAGACACAGTTCTTCCAGAACACCCTCCAACACGGCTAAACCTTCCTCCAACTGCTCATCTGTAATCACCAGCGGAGCGAGAATACGAATCACATTGCTGTACAAACCGGCGGAGAGAATCACCAATCCTCGCCGATTGCAGGCATGAACGATCTGGGCGGTCAGCTCTTTGTCTGGCTCCTTGCTCTCCTTGTCCTTGACGATCTCCAGCGCGCACATCGCGCCCAGGCCTCGGATGTCGCCTACTTGCGGGAAACGGTGTTGGAAGCGGGCAAACGCCTGCATCGTCCGTTCGCCGATCTGCTGACCGCGCGCCGGCAGATTTTGCTCTTCCATCATCTTGATCACTTCCAGTGCCGCCACACAGCCGAGCGGGCTGCCGCCGTAGGTGCCGCCGATTTCACCCGGATTGGGGGAGTCCATTATCTCGGCACGCCCCGTCACAGCACTGATCGGCAATCCAGCGGCGATCGACTTGGACATGACGACCAGATCAGGTACGACGTCAAAGTGCTCCATTGCAAACATTTTCCCGGTCCGGCCAAAACCGGTTTGCACCTCGTCGGCAATCAGCAGAATGCCGTGCTGTTCGCAGATCTGTTTCACGCCTTGTACGAACCGCTTGGAGGGAACGACAAACCCGCCCTCGCCCTGTACCGGTTCTAGAATCACCGCCGCCACATCATCTGGCGCAACATCGCCCAGGAAAAAGTCCTGAAACCGCTGCAGGATGTACTCGTCCATCTGCTCAGGCCCCATTCCCTCCGGTGTGCGGTAGTAATATGGATAGCTCATCTTGTACACTTCCGGAGCAAACGGCCCGAACTGGTACTTGTAGGGTTTGATTTTGCTGGTCAGGCTCATCGCCAAAAGCGTCCTGCCGTGATACCCTCTCTCAAACGAGATGACGGCTTTGCGTCCTGTGTACTTCCGTGCGATCTTAATTGCATTTTCCACCGCTTCTGCACCGCTGTTGAGGAAAAATGTCTTTTTGGCATGGTTCCCCGGGGTGATCTCGTTCAACTTTTCTGCCAACTGGACGTACGGTTCATACATCATCACATGAAAGCAGGTATGAATGTACTGGTCCACCTGTTGTTTTAGCGCTTCCACCACCTGCGGCGGACAGTGTCCGGCGTTCATCGTGCCGATCGCGCCGGCGAAGTCGATAAACGTATTGCCGTCGATATCGGTTAGCAGCGCCCCGTCCGCCTTGACTACAAATGTGGGGGCAGTCGTAAACGGCCCACGCGGCACGCTTGCCTCTTTTCGTGTCAGCAGTTCCTGGGCACGAGGTCCGGGAATCGCCGTGTTTAGTTTGATATACTTGGTTGCGATCGGATTCATTGCTCTATCGCTCCTTCCTCTGCTACGCCGCACCACTTCATCATGGTGAGGGCAAAAATCTCGGCACATTGAAACACCGCGTCCAATTCGATGTACTCGTTGGGATAATGGGCTACTTGCGTCACGCCAGGTCCAAATACGATTGCCGGGGTGTTGGCCAGTCTGGTCAACAGACCGCCGTCCGTTCCCCACGGGGATGCCTCAATCACCGGAGCATTCCCCATGACCTGTTGGTAGCTCTCCTGCAGCATCTGCATCAAGGGGTGATCCTCTTCGACGGCTCCCGGTACCCAGCGGGCTCCGAACCACTCCAGCTCTACGGGGTGATCGCGGAACCAGTCGTCTTGTTCCGCCAACTGCTTCAATGCCTGCTCCATCTCTGCCTTGGCGTGCTCCATCTCCTCTCCCGGAGCCACGCCCATCCGCCCCTCCATCTTGACCAGATCAGCGACAGAAGACGGCCATTTGCCTCCTTCAATCACACCTACATTGATCGGAATCGGTATGGGCAGCGTGGCGTAAAGCGGATCGCTGATGCGCTCATTGCGCTGCTTCTCCAGCCTGTTGATCGCCTGCAGCACCTGCATGCTTTTCTCAATCGCGCTCACCCCTTGGTAGCGGGTTCCTCCATGCGCTGAACGTCCCTTGATCGACAGACGGAACCACATCGAGCCCTGCTGTTTGGGAAAGATCTTCAAGTTGGTTGGCTCTGGGACCAACGCCGCATCAGCACGGTAGCCTCTCAGGATAGTGGCCAGCGTACCAGCACCCCCGCTCTCTTCTTCGACCACGCTTTCGTAGATCACGTCCCCCTTTAGCCGTACACCCAGCGCCTGCAAGGTCTGTATCGCCAGCAGCGAGGCCAGGTTCCCCCCTTTCATGTCGGTGGCACCCCGCCCGTACAACTTTCCATCGATTACGCTGCCGCTAAATGGATGATGCTGCCACTGCTGTTCATCGCCGGCCGGTACCACGTCAACATGTCCGTTGAGGATGAGGGACCGCCCTCCTCCGGTTCCAGACCATACGCCAACAACATTGGGACTGTTGGCAAAGGTGGTCCGCGGTGAGACAAAGTAGGGATGGTTGATCAACTCCGCTCCTTCCATCACCCAGAGGTCAACCTTCAGACCCATTGCCGCCAACTGTTTGGCGACCTTTTCCTGAATCGATCGCTCGTCTCCCTGTACACTGGGCTCCTGCACCCATTCCTGCAGCAGTGCAATCGCCGCTTGCCGCTCCTGTGAGAGCTGTTTGCGGATTTTGTCGCGCCAACGTTCCAGTTGTTCTGCCACACTTCCTCCCCCTTTTTGCTTTCTATCCGGTCCAGACAAGAAGCCGCGCAACTCAGCCGGGTCACTCTGACGGCAACGAACGGCTCCCTTGTGCTATCTGCATTCTCCCATTCATCCAGCAGCCAGCATTTTTTGGGACAGACAGGCCACTGTCGAGTCAAAAGATCAACCTATACGACAGTCAGCCGGAGTGAAAGCCCCCTTACCGGAATACGCCCACTTCATCAGCGATATGCAGTTCAGCCTCGGTAGCGGCTATCACATCAGCAACCGTATAGGGATGCATCACTTCGCGCAGGTACAAGCCCTCTGCCGTGACCTCCATCACTGCCATATCGGTAATGATCAGATTGGCCGCCCGCGGTGCGGTAAGCGGCAGCTTGCACTGCCGGACAATCTTGGAACGCCCTTGTTTATCGAGATGAGTGGTGAGGACCATCACCCGTTTCGCTTTCTGCGCCAACTCCATCGCGCCGCCCATGCCGGGGACTCGTTTGCCTGGCACGATCCAGTTGGCGATATCGCCAGCCTGGCTCACTTCCAGCACCCCCAGGATCGTCATGTCCAACAGACCACGCCGGATGATGGCAAAAGCAGTCGCGCTGTCAAAATAAGAGGCTCCCTTGACCAGCGTAACCGGGAAACCGCCGGCATTGCACAGCATGGGATTCTCTTCCCCTGGTGCAGGACTTGGCCCGGTACCGAGAATGCCGTTCTCTGCATGGAACAGCACAAACTTGTCTTCAGGGATGAAGTCGGCGACCAGTGTTGGAATTCCGATCCCCAGGTTGATGATCATGCCGTCCTCGATCTCAAGGGCGGCGCGTCGAGCGATTCGCTCGCGGTAGCTCTCCGCTTCTCTCACTTCTCCCACGCCCATTGCCAGTCAACCCCCTCACTTTTTACGACCAGGTCGACAAACACACCTGGCGTAATAATCTCCTCCGGGTCCAGTTCGCCGATCTCCACAATCTCATCCGCTTCTACAATCGTGACGGTGCCAGCCATGGCTACCAACGGATTAAAGTTGCGGGCACTGCTCTCGTACACCAGATTGCCATAGTGGTCGGCTCGTTTGGCGTGGACAATTGCTACATCAGCGATAAGCGGCGTTTCCAGCAGATACTCTTTGCCGGCTACGCTCACTTTTTGCTTCCCCTGCTCAGCGATGGTCCCGATGCCAATGTCGGAGAGGATCCCTCCAAGTCCGACACCACCTGCCCGAATCCGCTCGGCAAGGATGCCCTGCGGACAGAACTCCACTTCCAGCTCTCCTGCTGTCATTTGCGCACCAGCGTTTGGATTGGAACCGATGTGCGAGGTGATCAGCTTTTTCACCCGGCGTTGGGTAACCAGTTGCCCCAGTCCGATATGCGGAAACGCAGTGTCATTGGAAATCATCGTGATGTCCCGTACGCCTTTGCTCAGAATGCCGCGGATCAGGGTAGGCGGATTGCCGACCCCGCCAAACCCGCCTACCATCAGGCTCATCCCATCCTGAAAATGGTTGAGCGCTTCTTCCAGCTCCACTACTTTGTTCATGCCTTTTTGTTTCACATGCCATCATCCCTTCTCTGCTGCAACCAAACCTTCATGTTTTAGTTCCTCCTGCACGTCAGCGATTGCTCCCCGCAGCAGGTGGATCAGCTGATCTACTTCATCCCTGGCAATTACGAGCGGTGGAGCGATGATGATGGAATCGCCTGCCTGCCCTTCGATCCCGCCGACCGCCGGGTAGATCATCAGGCCTTTGTCAAACGCTCGGTCGATCACTCGTTGGGCGATCCCGTCGGACAGCGCAAACGGTGCTTTGCTGCTCTGATCCTTGACGAACTCCAGACCACACAGCAGCCCTAACCCGCGAGCATCGCCCACCAGCGGAAAGTCTACTGTCAACTGCTTCAGCTGCTGCAAAAGGTATTCTCCCTGGACAGCGGCATTTCCTACCAGATTATGTTTCTCCATGTATTGCATGACAGCCAGTGCCGTAGCAGCCGACTGCGGATTGGCACTGTACGTATGTCCGGCCATGATCGAACCGGAACCGAGGGCAATCGTCTCAATGATTTCCTCTGACACAATGGCAGCCGCCATCGGCGTATATCCCGCACTCATCCCTTTGCCAAGCGCCATCATGTCAGGCACGACGCCCCAGTGATCGATGCCAAATCGCTTGCCGGTACGACCAATCCCGGTCATCACCTCATCTGCAATGAACAGGATCTGATGGCGGTCGCAAATCTCACGTACCCGCTGATAATATCCTGCTGGCGGGACGACTGCTCCGCCGGATGCTCCGATCACCGGTTCGGCAATAAACGCGGCAATATTCTCCGCACCGATCCGCTGAATCGCAATCTCCAAGTCGTCGATACACTTGCTGCCGCAAGCGTCCGGTGAAAGTCCAAGCGGACAGCGGTAGCAATAAGGTGCCGACACATTGGGATAATCGGCCAACAGCGGCACGTATCGCTTGCGGCGCAGCACATGCCCGGACATCGAGAGCGCTCCGATGGTAATCCCATGATAGCTCATCCAGCGGGAGAGAATCTGGTTTTTCCGCTGGTAGCCCTTCTCCTGCCAGTATTGAATTGCGATCTTTTGCGCTGTCTCAGTCGCTTCGGAACCACTGCTGACAAAAAAGCTGTACATCAGGTTGCCGGGGGCCCACTCCGCCAGCTTGGCGGCCAGCTCCTCTACTGCATCACTGCTAAAGTGAGAACGGTAGGCGAAAGAGACTTTCCGCGCCTGATCATACATCGCTTCCGCTATCTCAGGGACAGCATGTCCGATACTTGCCGTCACCGCTCCGGAGCAGCCATCCAGGTAGGCTTTGCCGGTCTGGTCATATAGATAGATGCCCTTGCCGTGCGAGACAAACGGATAGGTTTTGCCAAGCTCAGGTTTGATCACATAACTTTTGCCTTTCACGCGGACCACCTCATGTCGTTACGATACCTTCATCGTAGCGCAACAGTTGGAAACTTCCATTCGCCGTGTTGTCAAAAAAAGCGTGCAAACAGACAAAATCTTTTGTACATTTTGTATAAAGACTAACAGGAGCAAGGGTGAGACGGAATGACGATTACCATACGTGAAGCACTGATGCTGCCGGATATGGTACAGAGCAAGCTGGTTGCTGGTGCCGCCGGAGTGGACAATCAGATCCGCTGGGTGACGATTGTCGAAGTACTGGAGGATACCAACCGGCTGCAGGAAGGGGAGTTCCTGATCACCACCGGTTTTGGGCTGATGGACGACGCCAAACGATTGTCGGGCTTTATTCCTTCCCTGGCGAGGAGAGGGCTTAGCGGTGTAGCCATTCACACCGGCTTTTACCTAGGGGAGATCCCTGATTCGTTGATCACGGCTGCCGATGCGTATGGACTGCCGCTGATTGAAATACCGGTTGAAGTCAATTTTTCCACCATTACCAAGGCCATCCTGCAGCCGATCATCAACCGTCAGTTTGAGACACTGGCCTATTCCCAGGCGATCCACGAGCAGATCATCCGCGTCGCCCTAGCTGGAAAAGGTCTGCCTGCCATCGCCAATGAACTGGCTCGATTGACGGATGGCCGAGCTGTGATTGTTGACACGTTTGGCTATCAACTAGTCGCTTCTCAGCAGAGAGCGGATACTGCTCACGGGATAAAGGAACCGACACAGACCACAGAACGAGATCCAGGCTCGATCACGCGTGATCAAGAGATAGATGCGGAAGTGCCGCTTGCCGCAGCTGAACTCAAAACCGGACAAGCTATATCAGCAGGAGAGGATGGACAGGAAGCGGTGACGCATTCGGTACCGATCCAGACAGCAACGGAGACCTACGGCTTTTTTTCCCTGACCAAACCGCACGCAGAGTGGCAGGAGCTGGATCATATTGCCTTACAGCATGCAGCGACGCTCTGTGCGCTGGAGTTCGTCAAAGAACGGGCGATTCGCGAGACGGAGTGGCGGATGCAGGGAGATTTTGCGGAAGAGATTTTATCGGGTACTGTTACTTGGAGCGCAGAAGAAGATGCGCGCAGCCGTCTGCTCGGCTACCCGCTAACCGGTAGTCATATCGTGGCTGCACTGCGGCCGCAATCGGGCGCTACAGAGAAAACGGGCCAGCATCACCATCAGCTGACCACGTTATTAAATCGGCTGGCTATCCGGCACCGAACTCCCTACCTGCTGCGGGAACGCCCCAGTCATCTGTTGTTGATCATGCCGGATCAAGCGGCCAGTCTTGCTCTGTTGGAACGCTTGGCTAGACGGTGGACGGCCCTCTCTCCTGCGACTCCTCTCTACATTGGGGTAAGCAGAGGGAGACAGAACCTGCCCGACCTGGCAGAGGCGGCAGACGAGGCTGTATTTGTGCTGCATGCTTATCCATTGTTGGCTCAACCGCCACAACCGCTGCTGTATGAACAGATGGAAGGCTATCAAGTGTTGTTTCCTTTTCATCGAAAACCGGAAACGCTGCAGCAGTTGTGGCAGCCTCTGCTCCAGCCATTATTGGAATACGACCGGAGATACAACCAACAGCTATTGGAGACGCTGCGGGTCTACCTGATGCACAACGGGAACGGTCTGCAGACATCGCAAGCGCTTTACATCCATCGGCATACCCTGAAATACCGGATCCAGCAGATCGAAAGCAAAACAGGGATTGATCTGCAGCATGCCGGTCAACGCTGGCAGCTGCAGCTGGCTCTGATGGCTTACCGACTGCACGGCTTGCTCTATCCAGCTGCGGACAAATCCGGAACGCCTGGCACCGGTTGATTATTCCCAGGTCGGGCGGAACGACTTGACCCAGATGTTCATATCTTCAAAGCCAGAAAAAATGACGCAGTTGTTAATGAGCCGACCTCGGTAGGTATATCCCATCTTGGCAGCCGTTATGTTCATCCCATGAGATTGAGCACGCGTCAAGGTATAGAGATAATAAATCCCCATCGCCTGCAGCTTCTCCTCCAGAGCGAAAAACAGCGGCTGCAGCAAGCCTCGTCCGGCGTAGTCGGGATGGGTGGCGCAATCGGTCATCTCTGCCGAGCCAAAAGCGGGCGTCACTTCTGCCGAAGCAGCACTGACGATCTTGCCGTCCGCCTCTACGACGCAGTAGTGAGTATGCTCACGCATCGTTTTCCGGATATACGCGGGGTCATCCATCGGCGTGGGATAAACCGGAAACACCATTCGATACAACTGCGCCAGTGCCTCAGCGTCTGCTTCCACACCATCCCGCAGCCGGTAACCGACAGGCATGGTTTGATTTGCAGGGGCCTCTGCCTTTTGCAAACTGATATGGATGATCTCATCTGCCAGTTCCACTGCGGAAGATGACGCTCGTTCATCTGTTAAGAACCGGGACATCATTTGGGCATTTTCTCCCTGAAAAAAACCGTCAATCACACCTTCTCTACGGTAGCCTAGCTCTTCCCATACGGGTAGGTCAGCCTTCTTGGCATAGACGATCAGTTTGGTCAAACACTTCTCTTCTGCCAGTTCCCCCAGGTAATCATGCAGCTCCCTCAATCGAGCGCGATCATAGCGCAGGACGCGAATACGCTGGTTCGGTTCGTCAACAATCCATTGCTGGCCATCCATCTGTCGTGCTTGGTCAGGTGTCGACATGAAAAACCCTCCTCCTGTGAAGCAACGATACCTACAACTGCTTCCATTCTAATCGATAGGGAAGCAGCATCTCATCCTACACTCTGTACAAAAATTTTTCAGGGTTCCATAGGCCAATGCGGATTCTTCAACATAAGCTACTATTAGATTCTAGGCAAGGAGGTACCCGTAATGGCAATCTTGGAGACCAATAACAGCACCATGATCGTGCTGATCCTGTTCATCCTGTTGGTAATTCTGTTGCAATCGTTCTGAATCCCATCACTGTCGGCAACAGAGTCCTGATGGCAAATGATGGTCATCGCGTAAGCGAACGTCCTCTTTACACCCACCCTTACCTAGCTTGTAAAAAAATGGGTGATTCCGTTCGTTCAGCCTGGGTCGCGGCCAGCATATGCATGTAACAACGGCGTGAGGAAGGAGGAACCTCTGTGAGACCGTGGATCTTTGCGCACCGCGGCGCTTCCGCCCGCCATCCGGAAAATACCCTGGAAGCGTTTCGTGCCGCGATCAGGCTGGGTGCGGACGGGATCGAACTGGATGTGCAGTTGACGAGTGACGGGGAAGTAGTGGTCATCCACGACCCCTGGCTGGATCGGACGACTGACGGGACTGGCCTGGTGCAGAACCGCACGTTTGCCGAGCTTCGCCGCCTAAGCGCCGGCAGTTGGTTCGATCCCCGCTTTTCCAAATCAAAGATTCCTAGTCTGCGTGAGGTATTGGCGTTGGTGATGCCAACGCGGATGCAGGTGATTCTCGAGTTAAAAAATTTTTTCGTCCCTCAGCCGGAATTGGAAAAGCGGGTGGTCGAGCTGCTCCGCATCTATGAAATGGAGCAGCGCGCGATCATTTCATCGTTTAACTTTAACAGTCTCTTGCACATCAAAGAACTGGCCCCTGCTGTCCGCACCGGACTTCTATATATCGGTCATCTGCATGAACCGTGGGATATTGCACGGCAGTACCAGACAGAGCAGCTTCACGTCCCCAAAGAAGAAATCACGCCTTCCCTCATCCGACAGGCACATCGCCACAGGTTAGAGGTGATCGGCTGGACGATCAACAGCTCACAAACGATATTGCGGATGCGAAAGCTGGGGATCGATGGGATCATCACCAACTATCCACGGCGGGCACGAAAGGTTCTCCACCCGAAACTCGACTCTGGTTAAACCACGACGTACAGGCGGATGCATAGAAATACCGGCATGCCAAGCTTCGCATGCCGGTATTTCTATCGATTTTTCTGCAATCCTTCGGGGTGGGAGGGAGATGTCCCACCCCGCCATTCTTCGCAGGCTGTGAGTGCTCTCTCCCCTGAGTAGGACACATCTGACTGCATCAATGCATCAACCCTATCCATTTGAATCAACCTTATCCTCTTAGGAGACGCTATCCATCTTAGAGTGGAGACCAGTATTTCCCCTGCCAACTGTCGCGCCTTCTGAGTTCAGCGTCGATCCCGTTCAACACCTCCCATTTTTTACGGCTCCACATCGGACCAATCAGCAAATCCGCTGGCCCATCTCCTGTAACCCGATGCACGATCATTTCTGGAGGAAGGATTTCCAATGTATCGACGACCAACCTGATATACTCCTCCTGAGAAAGGAACTTCACTAGGCCCTGCTCATACTGCTTCACCATTGGCGTATGGCGCAGCAAGTGCAGCAGGTGGATCTTGATCCCCTGTACGTCCAGATGCGCTACAGCCTGTGCCGTCTCCATCATGTCCCCGTATGTTTCACCCGGCAGCCCGTAGATAATGTGGGAGCACACCCGGATGTTGCGCTTCCGCAATTTTTCTACTCCGTCCAGGTAGCACTGGTAGTCGTGTCCCCGGTTGATCAACCGTTGTGTCCGCTCATGGATCGTCTGCAGCCCAAGCTCAACCCATAGATAGGTACGCTCATTCAACTCGGCAAGATACTCCACCACATCGTCGGGAAGGCAGTCTGGGCGTGTCGCAATGGACAACCCGACTACTCCCTCCTGCCGCAGGATCAATTCGTACATGTCACGCAGTTCCTCCAGCGGTGCGTACGTGTTGCTGAAGGCTTGGAAATAGCCGATATACTTGGCACTGGGCCACTTCTCATGCAGGCGCGCCTTCACATCGTGGAACTGTTTTTCCAAATCCATTCTCCGATCACCGGCGAAATCGCCTGAACCACGGGCACTGCAAAACGTACAACCGCCAACTGCCGCCTTGCCGTCCCGATTAGGGCAGGTAAATCCGCCATCGAGCGGCACTTTAAACACTTTTGCGTGAAACTGCTGTCGAAGGTGATGGTTCCATGTATGATAACGCTTGTCGCCCCAGGTGTGTACGTCGACAAGCTTTTGCTCGCTAACCTGTTTCATGTTTGTCTCCTTTCCCACCTCTTGCCGCTCTCCGCTCCGCCCTTCCTTGTTCCGGTTCATCAAGCTGCGCGGAAACGATCGACAGACCTGTCTTACTAGCATAGCAGATTTTGCTTCTCTTGAGACAACAGCCATCCTGTGAGATGTTTCCTACTCACCAGCGGACGCAAGAAAAGAACCACGGGATGGTCTCCTGTGGTTCTTTTGCACGTTCGACGTTGGTTTGAGGGATAGTGATTCTCTTTTATTGCTGCAACTCCTCGATCCGAATCGCCCGGGTATGAGTCGTATGAACCCACACTTTGTTTTTCTTGGTGAAAAGTGCGTACAGAAATACCGGTATCCAGGTCACAATAAAAATCGGCAAAACAAGGTAACCCAGATAAGCCTTCAACGGCAATCTTTCCTGGTACAAGGCAATCAGTGGCAGCGCGTAGGAAACAGTAGCCAAACCGTAGACGTACCAGGTGGGGAAGATGTTTTGCATGCCGATCAGTTCATTCCAGTCAAACAGATTGCCTATAGTCAAAAACGACAAACAAAAGATAATCAGCACATACATCGGCTGAAACAGGTAAAACGCAGCATCCAGCATGCCCAGACGTCGCGAGAACAGTCCGTTGCCGATCAACTTGGCCAAGTAACGACTGGCCACGTCATAATGCCCCTGGGCCCAGCGCAGTCGCTGCCTCATCGAAGCAGCCAGACCGATTGGTTTTTCATCGTAGACTTTGGTATCGTGGGTCCATGTAGGATAGACACCGCGATCGATGCAGCGAGTGGAGAACTCCAGATCTTCGGTCAGACTGGTAGCACCCCAGCCCATTTCTTTTAACAATTTGCTCTCGATGCAAAATCCGGTTCCGCCCAAGGTGTTGGGCAGTCCGAGGTTGTAACGAGCCAACTGCCACATCCGATTCATAAACCAGTAAGACATGGCATATGACAAGGTTACCCAGGAATCGTACGGGTTCTTCGAATCCAGGTACGCCTGAATCACGCGATCCCCTTTACACAAGCGTTCATTCATTACCTGCAAGAAGTTTTTCTCTGCCAAGTTGTCTGCGTCAAACATGACTACGCCATCGTACTGTCTGGGCATCGCCCACAGATTTTCCAGCATCCACTCGATGGCAAACCCCTTGCCCCGCTTGCTGCTGTCAAAACGTTCAAATGCATATACACCGTGGCTGCGGGCAATCTCAGCCGTATCATCGGTACAGTTGTCGCAGATGACAAAAATATCGTAAAGCTCTTTCGGATAGTCCAACTGCTTCAAGTTCTCGATCAACGGAGAAATAACCGCGCTCTCGTTATGTGCGGCAATCAGGACGGCAAATGATTTTTCTGGTTTGTGCACCATCGCCTCTTTTTTTTCTGAAAACCCCGTTGCAGGAGACCAGTATCTGATACGTACTGATCAATCCAATTGCGACGTTTACCCCAATGAAAACTCCCTCAATAAGATCCTTCCAAATTGTCATCTCTTTATCTCCTTAGCCTACCCACAGATTTCAGAATAACCACATTTTGTTATCTCTCTAAGCCCTAAGTGCGAGTTTACATCAAGCATGATTTCCCCGCAATCATCCAAAAGTCGTGAAAAGGGAATATTTTCTTATTTTATACGACACTGTTGTGAAGTCTTGCGCTCTGTCATATCCAATCTCGTTGTTTTGACGGATTTTGCGGGTTGCTTTTTTCAAATGACCGCTGCCACAGAGCAGCAAATGAAAAGTCACCTGTATCTTCCTCAATATATATTGACGTTTTAGCCGATGGAAATGTTTCACTTTTTTTGAACCAGCGCCCGAGTTATTGGTTCTACTATAGTGTGGAAGGCAGACTAGGAAAAAAGTGGGAGACGAATATGGACATAAGAACAACAAAAAACCTCACCAAAAATGATGAGGTCTGGGTATATACTGTTCATTCCATTCAAACGAACGAGCGTCCCCTTTTAATGGAAGAGATCTACATGTTGATAAATTGCTGCAATAGCTGATTAAACCTGTCACGTTCTTCCCAGAAAGCTCCATGACCGCTGTAATGAAACGGAACAAGCTGTGAATTCCGTATGTTTTGATGTAGTTCCTGAGCTTGTGCAAATGGAATTACTTTGTCGTGTATGCCGTGAATGATTAAAGTAGGAACAAATATTTCTTGCAGATCAGCAGCAAGATTCTCATCTCTTAGTAAAATGATGATTGCCGCGGTTGACCAACCTGCCGCTTGTAACCCTAATTGGAGAAACCACTCTGAGAAAGGACCGGTAATATACTGAAAGAAAAAAGTGTCTGTTACTCCCTGCATCATCTTAGGTCTGTCATTTAACGTTTCGGTAAGCAATTGATTGGCCGTTTCCGTTGTAAAACCTACGGGAGCTGCAGCGTCTACAAGGACAAGATTGGATACTCCGCAACCATTGTGCCTGGCCATATAACGAATCGCGATCGCTCCACCCGTTGAGTGACCCACGATAGTAATGTTGTCTAATTGAAGAGTGTCAATTACAGCGCGGATATCATCTGCCAATCGGTTGTAATGATAGCCACTCACAGGTTTGTCAGACTGACCGAATCCCCTCCAGTCGATACCAATGCATCGATAACCCATTGCAGGAAGAATAGTAAACTGGTATTCAAACTGCTTATGGTTTAATGGCCAACCATGTATAAACAGAATCGTCTTGTTGCCCCCCGGGTTCAGATCTTCTACATATAATCGTACACCAGGTTCGACCATCACAAAGTAACCCATCGTGACTCCTCCATATGGTAATGTAGTATCAACAATAGGATACTCACCTAGGCAAGCATAAGTGTATGTGAAGGAGCACTGCTGCCCTCGATTGCTTGTATGAGAGTCTGCTTCTTCCCCATGCTTTCAAGCCTTCCGTTTATACAATCGCAGGTTGTGGCAAATCGTTATTTCTTTACATTGGAGATGTGTAAAAGCGCAGTATGTAGATGGTGGCAACTTTTTTGGAAGGCTGGGTGTTGCACTTGATCCGTACGATGAACTGAAAGTCATCCTCTCACTAGAGTATTCCAGAGAAGCCGGTAGATGACGGCAGAGTACGTGGAATGGAAGGGGAATAAGGGGTGATAAAAGCAGGGTATCCTGTACAATTGATTGTGATGGGGCCTCGGCCATCTATTGGGGAAACCGCTCCACCGATTCGTCCCCAATTCATCCTCAACTAAGCTTATTGCCCCTCTCACATCTTTCCCTACAAATAAAAAAACCTTGATTTCTCAAGGGATTTGCGATGGAGCGGGTGACGGGAATCGAACCCGCGCTGTCGGCTTGGGAAGCCGAAGTTCTACCATTGAACTACACCCGCAAATGCTGGAATAGGTAAAGGGAGTGAAACAGGTAAGGAATGGTGCGGTCGGCGAGACTCGAACTCGCACGGGTCGCCCCGCCACCCCCTCAAGATGGTGTGTCTGCCAATTCCACCACGACCGCATAAATATGGCGAGCCTACCAGGACTCGAACCTGGGCACCTGGTTCCGGAGACCAGTGCTCTATCCTCTGAGCTATAGGCTCGTAGCAAGTGGCGTCCCAGGAGAGATTCGAACTCCCGACCGACCGCTTAGAAGGCGGTTGCTCTATCCGACTGAGCTACTGGGACAGATCATCTGGAGGGAGTACCCGGATTCGAACCGGGGATGAGGGTTTTGCAGACCCGTGCCTTACCACTTGGCTATACTCCCACATCAATGGGGCGATCGATGGGATTCGAACCCACGAGTGCCGGAGCCACAATCCGGTGCGTTAACCCCTTCGCCACGACCGCCATATATCCTGTTCAAGAATGGCAGGGGCAGTAGGAATCGAACCCACACTGAAGGTTTTGGAGACCTTTGTTCTACCATTAAACTATGCCCCTGTGGTAGCGGCGGAGGGGCTTGAACCCCCGACCTTTCGGGTATGAACCGAACGCTCTAGCCAGCTGAGCTACACCGCCATAAATCCTGAACAGTTTATTTTGTTAAATGGCGGAGAGTGAGGGATTCGAACCCTCGCTACGCTTACGCGTACTAACGGTTTAGCAAACCGTCCCCTTCGGCCTCTTGGGTAACTCTCCGCGATGGTCACACCTTCAAAACCGGATAACAGAAGTATAGAACAAGGAAAGAGAGTGTGGATAAGTCCTCGACCGATTAGTATTCGTCAGCTCCACGCGTTGCCGCGCTTCCACATCGAACCTATCAACCTCATCGTCTCTGAGGGGTCTTACCAGCTTGCGCTGTGGGAAGTCTCATCTTGGAGGGGGCTTCACGCTTAGATGCTTTCAGCGCTTATCCCGTCCGCACATAGCTACCCAGCTGTGCCACTGGCGTGACAACTGGTGCACCAGCGGTGCGTCCATCCCGGTCCTCTCGTACTAAGGACAGCTCTCCTCAAACTTCCTGCGCCCGCGACAGATAGGGACCGAACTGTCTCACGACGTTCTGAACCCAGCTCGCGTACCGCTTTAATGGGCGAACAGCCCAACCCTTGGGACCTACTACAGCCCCAGGATGCGATGAGCCGACATCGAGGTGCCAAACCTCCCCGTCGATGTGGACTCTTGGGGGAGATAAGCCTGTTATCCCCAGGGTAGCTTTTATCCGTTGAGCGATGGCCCTTCCATGCGGAACCACCGGATCACTAAGCCCGACTTTCGTCCCTGCTCGACTTGTAGGTCTCGCAGTCAAGCTCCCTTGTGCCTTTACACTCTACGAATGATTTCCAACCATTCTGAGGGAACCTTTGGGCGCCTCCGTTACCTTTTGGGAGGCGACCGCCCCAGTCAAACTGCCCACCTGGCATGGTCCTCGCACCCGATCAGGGTGCCGAGTTAGAAACTCCGTACATCAAGGGTGGTATCCCAACGGCGCCTCCCCCGATGCTGGCGCACCGGATTCTCAGGCTCCCACCTATGCTGTACATGATGCACAAAGTTCCAATACCAGGCTACAGTAAAGCTCCATGGGGTCTTTCCGTCTTGTCGCGGGTAACCTGCATCTTCACAGGTATTATGATTTCACCGGGTCTCTTGCCGAGACAGCGCCCAAGTCGTTACGCCTTTCGTGCGGGTCGGAACTTACCCGACAAGGAATTTCGCTACCTTAGGACCGTTATAGTTACGGCCGCCGTTTACTGGGGCTTCGGTTCAAAGCTTCGCTTCTACCCACCGAACACAAGCTTACGCTCGCGTTCGGCGGGGCCCAGAAGCTAACTCATCCCCTTAACCTTCCAGCACCGGGCAGGCGTCAGCCCCTATACTTCGCCTTGCGGCTTCGCAGAGACCTGTGTTTTTGCTAAACAGTCGCTTGGGCCTTTTCACTGCGGCCCCCTCGGGCTCAGCCCACCTGACACAAGCTTACGCTCGTGTCAGGCGGGGACCCTCACCCTACCGGGGCGCCCCTTCTCCCGAAGTTACGGGGCCATTTTGCCGAGTTCCTTAGCAAGAGTTATCCCGCGCACCTTAGGATTCTCTCCTCGCCTACCTGTGTCGGTTTGCGGTACGGGCACCTTGTTCCTCACTAGACGCTTTTCTTGGCAGTGTGAAATCAGGGACTTCGGTACTTGTATTTCCCTCGCCATCACAGCTTGTGCTGGATGGTATGCGGATTTGCCTGCATACCACACTTGCTGCTTGGACGGCCATCCAGTAGGCCGCTCACCCTATCCTCCTGCGTCACGCCCTCGCTCAAACGGAACAAAGGTGGTACAGGAATATCAACCTGTTGTCCATCGCCTACGCCTTTCGGCCTCAGCTTAGGTCCCGACTAACCCTGGGAGGACGAGCCTTCCCCAGGAACCCTTAGGCTTTCGGTGGACAAGATTCTCACTTGTCTTTTCGCTACTTACACCGGCATTCTCACTTCCAAGCGCTCCACCGCTCCTTCCGGTACGGCTTCACCGCTGCTTGGAACGCTCCCCTACCCAGTCCGTACGGACTGCCATAGCTTCGGTGGTACGTTTAGCCCCGTTACATTTTCCGCGCAGAGTCACTCGACCAGTGAGCTATTACGCACTCTTTAAATGGTGGCTGCTTCTAAGCCAACATCCTGGTTGTCTGGGCAACTCCACATCGTTTCCCACTTAACGTACACTTGGGGACCTTAGCTGATGGTCTGGGCTGTTTCCCTCTTGACGATGGATCTTAGCACTCATCGTCTGACTCCCGGACATAAGTCATTGGCATTCGGAGTTTGACTGAGTTCGGTAACCCGATGAGGGCCCCTAGCCCAATCAGTGCTCTACCTCCAAGACTCTCACTGGACCCACCGAACCCAAGCTTACGCTCGTGTTCGGCGGGGTCCCATCCGAGGCTAGCCCTAAAGCTATTTCGGGGAGAACCAGCTATCTCCGAGTTCGATTGGAATTTCACCGCTAGCCACACCTCATCCCCGCACTTTTCAACGTGCGTGGGTTCGGGCCTCCAGTAGGTGTTACCCTACCTTCACCCTGGACATGGCTAGATCACACGGTTTCGGGTCTACGGCAACGTACTTGCGCCCTGTTCAGACTCGCTTTCGCTGCGGCTCCGTCTCTTCGACTTAACCTTGCACGCTACCGTAACTCGCCGGTTCATTCTACAAAAGGCACGCCGTCACACATTGATCGTGCTCCGACTATTTGTAAGCACACGGTTTCAGGTTCTGTTTCACTCCCCTCCCGGGGTGCTTTTCACCTTTCCCTCACGGTACTGGTTCACTATCGGTCGCTAGGGAGTATTTAGCCTTAGCAGATGGTCCTGCCAGATTCACGCGGGATTTCCCGTGTCCCGCGCTACTCGGGGTCCGTCTCGGAGAGACGCGCGTTTGGGTTACGCGACTGTCACGCTCTCTGGTCCACCTTTCCAGATGGTTCACCTACGCGCGTCTTTTGTAACTCCACGTGAGACGCCCCACAACCCCGCAAGGATAACCTTGCGGTTTAGGCTCTTCCCCGTTCGCTCGCCACTACTAGGGGAATCACTCTTGTTTTCTTCTCCTCCGGCTACTTAGATGTTTCAGTTCACCGGGTCTGCCTTCTCGCCACCTATGGATTCAGTGACGGATACCATCCCATTACGGATGGTGGGTTGCCCCATTCGGAGATCCCCGGATCAAAGCGTGCTTACCGCTCCCCGAGGCTTATCGCAGTTCGCTGCGTCCTTCTTCGGCTCCTAGCGCCAAGGCATCCACCGTGTGCCCTTAGTAACTTAACCACACGGATGTGATTATGTCTGCGTTGCGACGCACAGGACGTGCTAGTGTCGGCGTAGTCCCATGGACGGGACGTCTCTAGCCGACCCAACAGGACGTTGGCGCTTTTAGCAGACGAAACCACACGTTTTTCGTGTCATGTCGTGGGACATGCCACGTCTTGCATTTGCCTTGCCTATACTCGTTATCCAGTTTTCAAGGTACGACAATATCTAAGAGTCCAACCTCACAAGAGGTCAAACCGCCTGGCAGCGTCCTACTCTCCCGGCCCCCTTCGGGGCAAGTACCATCGGCGCTGGAGGGCTTAACGGCCGTGTTCGGCATGGGAACGGGTGTGTCCCCTCCGCCATCGCCACCAGACGACGCACAGGATGTGCTAGTGCCTGCATTGCCACAGGATGTGGCGCCTTTAGCAGGCCTTCCTGTGTCTTTCGAGACAGGATATTTACTTTACCACGTCTGCCTCAGAGAGGCAAGTGGAAGTTGAAGGAAATGCTCCCTCAAAACTGAACAGCGAAAACGTTTGTAGCCGAAAGCTCCATAGAAAGGAGGTGATCCATCCGCACCTTCCGGTACGGATACCTTGTTACGACTTCACCCCAATCATCTGCCCCACCTTCGGCGGCTGGCCCCTTGCGGTTACCTCACCGACTTCGGGTGTTGCAAACTCTCGTGGTGTGACGGGCGGTGTGTACAAGGCCCGGGAACGTATTCACCGCGGCATGCTGATCCGCGATTACTAGCGATTCCGACTTCATGCAGGCGAGTTGCAGCCTGCAATCCGAACTGAGACTGGTTTTCAGAGATTGGCTTGCCCTCGCGGGTTCGCGTCCCGTTGTACCAGCCATTGTAGCACGTGTGTGGCCCAGGTCATAAGGGGCATGATGATTTGACGTCATCCCCGCCTTCCTCCGTCTTGTCGACGGCAGTCTCTCTAGAGTGCCCAACTGAATGCTGGCAACTAAAGATAAGGGTTGCGCTCGTTGCGGGACTTAACCCAACATCTCACGACACGAGCTGACGACAACCATGCACCACCTGTCACCGCTGCCCCGAAGGGAACCTCCATCTCTGGAGGGATCAGCGGGATGTCAAGACCTGGTAAGGTTCTTCGCGTTGCTTCGAATTAAACCACATGCTCCACCGCTTGTGCGGGCCCCCGTCAATTCCTTTGAGTTTCAGTCTTGCGACCGTACTCCCCAGGCGGAGTGCTTATTGCGTTAGCTGCGGCACTGAGGGTATCGAAACCCCCAACACCTAGCACTCATCGTTTACGGCGTGGACTACCAGGGTATCTAATCCTGTTTGCTCCCCACGCTTTCGCGCCTCAGCGTCAGTTACAGGCCAGAAAGCCGCCTTCGCCACTGGTGTTCCTCCACATCTCTACGCATTTCACCGCTACACGTGGAATACCGCTTTCCTCTCCTGCACTCAAGCCAGACAGTTTCCAATGCACACCGGGGTTGAGCCCCGGCCTTTCACACCAGACTTACCTGGCCGCCTGCGCGCGCTTTACGCCCAATAATTCCGGACAACGCTTGCCACCTACGTATTACCGCGGCTGCTGGCACGTAGTTAGCCGTGGCTTCCTCGTCAGGTACCGTCAAGGTACCGCCTTGTTCAAACGGTACGGTTTCGTCTCTGACAACAGAACTTTACAACCCGAAGGCCTTCTTCGTTCACGCGGCGTTGCTCCATCAGGCTTTCGCCCATTGTGGAAAATTCCCTACTGCTGCCTCCCGTAGGAGTCTGGGCCGTGTCTCAGTCCCAGTGTGGCCGGTCACCCTCTCAGGTCGGCTACGCATCGTCGCCTTGGTAGGCCGTTACCCCACCAACTAGCTAATGCGCCGCAGGCCCATCCGTAAGGGGTAGCTTGCGCCACCTTTCCGTTCTCTCCCATGCGGGAGACAACTCTATCCGGTATTAGCATAAGTTTCCCTATGTTATCCCGATCTTACGGGCAGGTTGCCTACGTGTTACTCACCCGTCCGCCGCTAGGCTCTCAAGAGCAAGCTCCTGATCGCCCCGCTCGACTTGCATGTATTAGGCACGCCGCCAGCGTTCGTCCTGAGCCAGGATCAAACTCTCCATTAAAGTTTAACCTACTCAATAACTTGATTCACGCGGGCTTGGATTCTATCCGGTTTTCAAGGAACGAAAGGAAAGGAAAAACCAAAATCAACCATCATCGCTCAGAGGCGACGCTTATTAATATAGCACAGCACATAGTTGATTGCAACAGGAAATTAGTGAGAAAAATAAAGGGAACTAGCTGCAATCAATTGCTGCACACTGCCGCAAAAGAAAGAACTGCGGCGTGGACTACTTATAATACCACTGATCAGCAAATGAAGCAATAGGGAAAAGAATCCAGTGATGAAAGGAGTGCGGTCAGGCATGAACGACATGCTGCGTTTGGTTTGTTATAACATTCACGGCGGAAAAGATCGTTGGGGAAGAAGGTACCTTGACCAGATGGCGGAGTTGCTTCAGACACTGGAGGCTGATGTGATCGCCTTGCAAGAAGTACATCAAAACAGTCGCCATGGCTATCAAGCAGAGATGCTGGCCGATCGCCTGCAGCTCTCTCTCACCTATGCACCCGCCTTGCAGCTATACGACGGAGCTTATGGCAATGCACTGTTGTCCAAGTTTCCGATGATTCGCTCTGTCAACATACCTTTAGCAGCCAAGAGAGAACCGCGTTCCTTGCTGAAAAATACGCTGCAGTACGGCAAACATGAGATTGATGTTTGGGTGACTCACTGCAGTCTGGACCGTGAGAGCAGGCGTCGTCAACTGAGCGACATTCGCCGGGAAATTGGTCAGCTTGGTTCGCGCCCTCTACTGATCGCCGGCGACTTTAACACCGCATCCCCTCCCCTTTGCCCCCCACTGCAGGATTGTGGAGCAGGGGAAGGTGCCTCAACACCAACCCTTGTTACCTTTTCGAGAAGAGTTGATTACGTGTTTGCTTCATCGGATTGGCAGGTGGATCGATACGAGGTGATCCAGCAGAAAATGTCCGATCACTATCCGCTGCTTGTCACACTAACGCTGCCTGAGTAGTTACTTCCTGAATCACGTATGATTTGATGTCAACCAATCTGGCCGGTTGGACAAAAGGTCGGTTGGTACCTGCGATTAGCAGAGGGATGAGTGAATCCTGCTTGTGCAAAGACCCGTGACTTCCTCCCCCCAGGTGTGTTGGCATATGCTTCGACAAGAATTCATACCCTGGGGCGGCCGTGATGATAATCACCGGGACATCTTGTGAAAACAGCGCACCGTACAATCTGGACAGCGCATCGGGATACGAGTCGAAGCCAATCACCCCACTTTCATCCTGATATAGGTCAAGCACTTTCCATTCTCCCTCTACCGTCCAAGCAGTTCCATACTGGTCGCGAAGCGTTCCACCACGACGAAAGGAGAGCAGTTCCCCGCGATTCATCACTTTGGCCCATTCCCCTTCCTTCCAGGCAATCAGGTCAATCCGGCCCTCCCCGGAGAGCGTCTCAATCACCTGAAAGAGCAAATCGTCACGGAGCGGATACAGATAAGCCATCCGTTCATTGTTGCAAATCACCAACTCATCGCCTTGTATATTGGTCGATTGGAGTTGGTGAGTTGCGTAACCCTCAAGAAGCTGATCCAGATTCACGTTGTGCTCTTCTGTAGAGCCAACCACTGTTTGACCATGGTCACTTACCAAGATGAACACATTTCGCTCCAAAGCCTGCTCCCACGTGTCAAACGTGTCGAGAAAACGAACCAATTGTTTGTCCACTTGCGCCAAATGATCCTCCGCAAGTCTTGGAGACTTGTGAACTTTGTGATCGTTGTCAGGCAGATAGATCAGGGTAAAATCAGGCTGCATGCCGCTTCGCACCACTTCGATCAGCACATCAATTGCATATACGTCATTGATCCCGAGAGAACCTGCCGGCGATTGTGACATGCTCCAGGGAACCTCTCGAAAGATGGCTGGTTTCACCAGTGTCCCCATCGAAAAAATCGTTGGTCCGCTGGTCGTCCCCTCCAGGGAAAAGCCTGCAGCTGCATCCAGCAAGAATGGAGGATGTACGTTGTATCGCTTCCGACCGCGGTGCGCAATCACATTAATCGACCCAGACGTAAACCCTTTTTCCTCCAACTCTTCATGCACCGTCTGCACCTCACTGCTCAAGTGACGATCATTCATGTCAAACACGACATTGCGAGCACATTGGGCAAGCCCGATCGTGAGCACCGGCTCTGCCCCGTTTATATAATTGACGATCTTTTGCTCTGACGGATCGTACCATACAAGTCCTGGCACTTTGTGTCGGTCTGGATACTCTCCTGTGATGAGGGAACAGTCAATTGATGCGGTCATTGTCGGAAAGACGGTCACACAGTCCGGGATCAACTGACCGTTTCGATGAAAAAATTGCAAGGCTGGCGTCTTTCCCTTTTGTATGCAGTTTAGGAGCACGTCCGTCATCATGGAATCAATGAGGAAAAGAAGCACCTTTTTCATGACCTTCCCTCCTTTTTGCTCTATCCCCGTTAGTGTAATCCAACCGAGAGTGAATATGCAGACCTCGTCCGGCTATACTAATGAGTACGGTGGGGTGTAGCCAAGCGGTAAGGCAACGGACTTTGACTCCGTGATGCCCTGGTTCGAATCCAGGCACCCCAGCCATCCAGCAAAAAAGAAAACTCTCCCCTTGCCAGGTGAGAGTTTTTTACATCTTTATTCCTTTGCCACAAAAATTAGCTTAATCTGCTTTTCTTCTCTGGTTACCTCAATCGTTCCGGTTGGATACAGCCTGGATTGAACAGGGACATAGTCAGCCTCGGCCAACGAAGTATCACCAGTCAGACTGGCGAGTACAGCGCTTCGCATAACGATTCGTTCACCCGAAGAATCAACGGACGATTTGAAAACGGGCCTATATAGAGGAAGAGACACGTCGTTTACAGTAAACTGTCCTCCTTCTGTTTCCAGCAGTTCCAATCGCTTCACACCCAGCGACAACATTCCTTTCAGGACTTGGGCGACATCGTCCTCTACCGTAATGTCCGGCTGCAGACCCACATGGTTGATCACGGTCCGATTAGGCGTATAATATTCTTCCAGTGTAATTTTCAACGCATCCCCATCGTTCAACGGAATAATCTGCTGTGCACTTCCTTTCCCGAAAGTAACCGTTCCCACCAGTTTGGCAATCTGATGATCACGCAGGGCGCCCGCAAGAAGTTCAGATGCAGAGGCAGTGCCTTGGTTCACTAGGATACGCACTGGATAGGAGATAGGCCGGCCATTTCGTACCCACGTCTCTATCTCTACTCCGTTCCGATTAACCGTGTGCATAAGCAGACCTTCTTCCATTAACAAGCTGGCCACATCACGCGCGGAAGAGAGGAACCCGCCGCCATTGTCACGCAGATCAATGATCAGACCCTTTAGCGAAGCAGCTGCCGAAATCCGAGCCAATTCATCGCGAAACTGATAGCCGGCATCCGAACCAAACGTCGCAATATTGATATAACCAATATCCCCCGCAAAACGGGCTCCCCATACCTCAGGCATAATCAGATAAGCTCTGGCAACTGTCAGTTCAAGTGAACGTTTTTCTTTTGGTCTGTACACGGTTAAAACGGCAAGACTTCCTTCCTCACCGCGCAAATGGTTGATAGCCTCTTCCAGATTGGAACCAGCTGTTTTGGCGCCATCCACGGCCAGCAAATAATCTCCAGCTTCAATACCCGCCGCCTCGGCTGGCGAATCGGGAATGACTTGTTTGATCAACAGGTACTGGTCTTCAACCTGAAATCGAAAGCCGAATCCCACTGTCTCGTTTTCCAGGTCATCACGGAACTGACGCAGTTCATCTGCGGTAAAAAACATGGTGTGGGGATCCCCCAGAGTGTCAACCATTCCCGTGATTGCCCATTGATGCAGCTGCTTCCACGTCAACGAATGCTGCTTCCGCCACTCCTCCAGTTGCTGCTGCAATTCCTCAAAGGTGTCGTCCCGTGTATCGACCGATAAATCCAATCCTTTTTTCTCCTTCGCTTGTTCGGAGATGTTCGTCAATGCCCCCTGTACAAGCTGAACGGTCTCTGGTCGACTGATGTGATTTTCCAACAAATAGCGATACGCGTCAGCAATCTCCAGAAGGGACTGTGGAGGTTGTGATGGCACGGTTTGAGCGTGTCCAGGAGCTGCCAGCAGGACGCTGAACAAGAGAGCAGCAGCCAACCTGTTGAAAAGCTTCCTCACTTAGCGCCCTCCTTTCGTTACGTCTGACGGCAGATTGATTTCCAGGTTATTGGTTTGCCGATACGTCTCGTTCCCCAGATAAGCGATGTACTCGCCTGAGTCGTACAATTCTTCATAGCGCCACACTCGCTTCACCAGCGCCCCACTCTCCCGCTCGATGTAATACTTGGTGACAAAAGCAGGGGCGTCCATCAGCTTACCGCTATCCAACGACAAAGCGGCCGCCTGCTCCTTCAATGCTTCCCCCGGAATCCATTCCGTGATCACATCGTATCTGCTCCCTTTCTGCAGCAGATAACGGGCATGGAGCTTATGCAAACGTTCCTCAAGCGGCAGGAGATCGACCCATTCGTGTAGGTACTGGGTTGGACCTGGCTCACTTTGCTCCCAACGGGAAGAGTCATGATCGTACAAATAAAGACGATTTTTTTCTTCATCTGTGAACATTTCCATTTTTTGCAGAACCAGTTTGTCAGGGGCCTGATAGATCCCCTTGGTGTGACTGGTCCGATTCTGCTGGTCTACCTGCAGCGTATAGTGATAAAGGTAGCCACTTAGCATCGACTCACCCTCAATCTCGATGCCTGTCGATTTCTCCATGCGCCGCAGCGATTCGTTCAATTGCCTGACAACATCAGGCTGCTGGCTTATCAGGGAGAGGTCTTGCTGCAGCATATCGACATACTCCCGGTCCAGCTGATCGGAGTCGGCTGCTTGATTCAGGAGTTCGTTCGCTTCCTGCATACGCTCACTTGTGATCAGATAGTACAGAGCATTGGTTAGCCCCTCTTCTGTTGACACAAGCTGAAGATAGCGTTTGAGGGCTTGCTGCTTATCCCCGCTTCTCACTTCCAAGGCAGCGAGATACAGTGAATAGTTGAGCCATTCCGTCGTGCCAGCCTTCATTTTCTTCGTATAGGGGAGGAGCTGCTGCAAAGTATCTTCCATGATCGTCGGCTGATCAGTCTCCAATTGCAGAGCCAAATCGTAGACGTTGGCTGCAAGCAGTTTCAGCGCTTCTGGGGACTTACGTTCTGCTTTGAAATATTCATCAACAGCCCGCAGGGCATGCTGCATATTTTCCGTAAGCGGCGTATCGCTTTCCCAACTCAGGTAATACTCTACCCCGACTTGGTTGGAAAAACGGGAGGCAGCCAGCTTGCGCAGCTGCTTAAAAGCCTTCTCGCTTCCCTCTCCCTCTATGATCGATTGAATCGCTTGCCGATACACATGTTGGTCATTGGGCATATCGTCTTCAAGAAACGAATCAAACGCCGGGAACAATTCTGATATTTCCGGAACCAGCGGAAACTTCTGACCACTATAGTCCAGCAAAGGCAGGATTGGACCAGTAGCCAAATACTCACTCATCTGCTTTGCCGCGACAGCCGCCTCAGCTCGCTTGACGTATGCTTCACTAGCAGTAGAAGAGGATTGGGGCGAGAGCCGTTCATCCTGGAGTTGCTCCTCTCGGACTGCAAATATCCGAAGCAGTGATTCCGCTTCCTCCCGTGTAATCGGCTGATCCGGCTGCATCTTGTCGCCAGGGAAAATTTCTTGCAAAGAACCGGGGCCGTATAACCGCTCCATGATGAGGGATAGGCGCAGGATGGAAGGGTAGATCCAAGTCAGGCGATCTACATCGCGGTAGGGCAAATAGGGTTGATCAAACCCTTCTCCCCAACCGTACTCATCATTTTCCGTAAGCAGAGTGAGTGGAAACAACTGATACTCGGTAGTGAGAAAAAGCCGATCCACCATCACGGCGAACTCTGCCCGGGTCATAAACCGATCCGGTTCAAATTCCTCTGCCCCATTCACTCCTGTGAGCAGCCCCATTTGATAGGCATATTCAATAGCCTCTTTCGCCCAATGATCCTCTATGTCGCGAAACGGAACAACCGACTCATGCTCCGGTACCGCCCAAACAGCAGTAGGTGCCATCAATAGACAAGCAAGAAGTAAACATACGAACATTCGTATTGCTTCCACAATATTCCCCCTAGACGAGTATACGCCCACATTCATCGCAATAGACCAGCCCCTTGGCCCTCCTCCACTCGGCCAGCTTGCTTGCAGACAGGGCAAGATGACAGCCCATGCAGGCCTTGTTCCTCACCTCGGCGATGGGTGTACGCTTGGTTTCGGACAGCCGCTGGTACTCCGCGATCATCTTGTCATCCAGTTCCAGCTCTAATTGTTCTTTCTCCCAACCGTACTGCTGGATCTCTTGGTGTAGAACCGCTTCTTTTTCATCCCGCTGCAGCAAAAACTCCTCCCATGCTTTCTTGGCAAGGTAGTGTTCTTGTTCGAGGAGGAGCTTGGCAATCTGCTGATCGGGATCGTCGGAATCTGGCAAGCTGTTGATTTTCTCTTCCAATCGGGATATTGCATCCCGCAGGCTGGCCTCTTTTTCCAGAAATAGTGCTGCCGACTGCTCGGCCTCTGACAATTTTTCTTTGACGAGATGCCACTGCCAAAGCTGTTTGGCAGGATACATAAGGCGATCCCTCACTTTTACCGTCATAAGAATTGAAACGGATCGGTATGGATTTGGGAAGCGATGACGCTCGTCTGATATCCGCCGGCAGCCAGTCGCTCCACAAGATACTCAGCTAGTTTCTGCTTCATGATTTTTTCTATGTTGTGACCGGGATCGATCAGGCGAAGGCCATCGGCAAGCGCATCATGCGCCGTATGGTAATAGATGTCCCCGGTAATCAGCACATCGGCCCCGCGGAATGCAGCCTTGGACACGAAAGAATTGCCATCGCCGCCAACCACCGCCACTTTGGCAACCGGATCATCCAGTTTGCCTACAACACGCAATCCCTCCAAGGAAAAGCTCCGCTTGACCAACTCCGACAACTGGCGCAGTGTCATCGGTTCGGACAGCCTGCCAATCCTGCCAATCCCTAGTCGCTTGCCCGCAAGCTCCAGCGGGTAAATATCATAGGCAACTTCCTCATATGGATGAGCTTCTTTCATCGCCCTAACGACGGCAGATTGTCTGGATGCAGGGATGATGGTCTCTAACCTCACCTCTTCTACTCGTTCCAGCTTTCCCTCTGTTCCTATGTACGGATTGGTTCCGGAGCGGGGCATAAAGGTACCTGTGCCAACTGTCTGAAAGGAGCAGTGGCTGTAGTTGCCGATCCACCCTGCTCCCGCTCGGGCTATTGCTTGCAAGACCGCTTCCTGATGGGTCAATGGAACAAAGACGACCAGCTTTTGGTACGGATCTTCACTCGCTGGATCCAACACCTCTACATCGACCAGGCCAATCGCTTCCGCCAGCCAATCATTTAACCCGCCCTCTGCAGCATCCAGGTTGGTGTGAGCCGTGTATACCGCAATATTATGTTTCAGCAGCTTCTCATAGACCCGGCCGGCAGGCAGGTCGGTCCGCAAGTGCTTGAGCGGTCGGAAAATCACAGCGTGGTGGGCAACGATCAGATCCACTTCCTCAGCGATTGCCTCGTCTACCACTTCTTCCAATACATCTAGTGCCACCATCACCTTGCGAATCGGTTTTTGCAGCGTACCTACGTGCAAGCCGATCTTGTCGCCCTCGACAGCAATCCGTTTGGGGGCCAATTGCTCCACGTATTGAATCACGGTTTGCCCGTTTGCAAACATCGTATCACCTCGTCAATCCAGTTCAGTTCTTGTTTGATTTCTCGTGCCCGCTCCACCGTCTCTGGACGCTGGGAGCAAGCTACCTGCCTCAGTATTTTGCGGCTCTTCTCCTGCTCGCGGCGCCACTTTTCGATCAACAGCGTCGGCTTCTGGCGCCAGAGGATCGGTCCCAGGCGTAGCAGCTCTTCAACGGACCGCTCCTGCTCTTCATATGGCTTGTAAGGATCCCCTGGCTCTGCGACCAGGATTTCGTACAGCACCTGATCCTCTTTTAAAATAGTCTCTGAGCGGAGCTGCCAACCATTTTGCAGAAGCCAGCGTCTGACCAGTTCCTCCCCTACGTTGGGCTGCAAGATCAAGCGTTGGACATCGGCTAAGATCGCATGTCCCCGCTCAAGAATCGAAACGATCAACTGTCCGCCCATACCCGCAATGCAGACCACGTCCACTTCGCCGGGGTTTAATACGGCGAGACCGTCTCCTTTGCGGACCGAAGCACGTCCTTTATCCACCATGGGCGAGAGCTGCCTGCAGGCAGCACGAAACGGGCCTTCATTCACTTCTCCGGCCACTACGAACGATGCAGCTCCGCTCTCCAAGAGGTACGCCGCCAACAGGGCATGGTCAGAGCCGATGTCAGCCACCCTTGCACCCGTTGGACAGTATGCGGCAATTGCACCAAGTCGTTCTGAGATTGCTAGTGTCATCTCCGATTCACCTTCCGTGTGTTTATTCTACCCTATTTGTCTACAAAAGCCCAACCGTAAAAAATCGCAAAAAACCCCCTACCTTTGTAGAAAGATAGGGGTTTGCAAAAAAATGTGTCAGCAGCCGATCTGGCGGGCAATCACCATCCGCAGGACTTCTGAGGTACCTTCACCGATTTCCAGGAGACGGGCGTCACGGAACAGACGCTCTACCTGATACTCACGCATATACCCGTATCCTCCGTGGATCTGGATCGCCTGGTGGGTAGCGGCCATGGCGATTTCCGAGGCGTATAGCTTGGCCATTGCCGCCTCTTTGGAAAAGGGACGTCCCTGGTCCTTCAGCCAAGCTGCCTTGTACACCATGTTGCGAGCCATTTCAATCTGCATCGCCATGTCAGCCAGCTTAAACTGAATCGCCTGGAACTTGGAGATCGACTGGCCAAACGCTTTGCGCTGATTGGCGTACTGTAGCGCCCGATCGAAAGCCGCCTGTGCAATGCCCACTGCCATCGCTCCGATGCCGATCCGACCGCCATCCAATGTTATCAGGAACTGTTTAAACCCTTCTCCCCGCTTCCCCAACAGATCATCATCAGCCACCCGGACGTTGTCAATGACCAATTCTGTGGTATTGGAACTGTTTAACCCCAGCTTCTCGTAATTGTCGATCACCGCAAACCCGGGAGCATCAGTCGGGACGATAAAGGCGGTGATACCGTGCGAACCTTTTTCCTTGTCCGTCACGGCAGTCAGCGCCAAAAATTTAGCGTAACTGGCATTGGTGATAAAACATTTAGAACCGTTCAGCACCCATGAGTCGCCGTCCTTCACCGCTGTCGTTTGCGTGCCGCCTGCGTCAGATCCGGCATTGGGTTCGGTCAGACCGAATGCACCGAGACTCTCACCAGAGCAGATACGGGTCAAGTATTTCTGCTTCTGCGCTTCGCTCCCAAACAGATGAAGCGGGGCGCCACCGAGTGAGATGTGCGCCGAATAGGTGATACCTGTTGACGCACAGGCACGGCTCAACTCCTCGACAACGATGGCAAAGCTGATCGTATCCGCTCCTGCTCCGCCGTATTCTTCCGGAAAGGGCAGACCCAACAGGTTTAATTCAGCCATCTGATCAAATAATTCGACAGGAAACTTCTTTGTTTTGTCCCGTTCATCTGCTCCCGGCGCAACCACTTCATCAGCAAACTCACGTATCATCTTCTTGATCATCTGCTGCTCTTGTGTAAAATCAAGATTCACTCTTCCTCACCCTACTTTCCTTATGTGTATGAAAGCGCTTCCTATATGATTTTTTAAAAAACAAACGTTCCACAACTGATTGAGCGTTTGTTCAGATTATGGTACTACCATTATACATCATGCCGACTTGTCTTGAACATGTTTTTTCGTATACGCTGCCCCCTGGCACCCTTTTTTCTATAGCCCGGATAACCAGTGCAACCCTCTGGGGTGAGCGATCCTCGCCATGGAGCTTTCTATCCACCCTATTTGGGTATTTTTGCAAACTCGTTTCACGCGTATAATAAGAATCAGATACCGGATGATTGGAGGGAAAACATGATACACGGACTTTTTGAAACGCACATCCATGTACGTGATTTACAGAGATCTTCCTATTTCTATGAGCATGTTCTAGGTCTGCAAGAGGGATATGTTGACGAAGCACGACGAGTCCGATTTTACTGGATTGGTCCCCGTGGACAAGCGATGTTAGGGCTTTGGGAGAAAGAGCCATCGGCAATCGTCAAACAGCATTTTGCGTTTCAATCATCCACGGATGACATGAAAAAAGCCGTTCACTTCTTAAAGACAAGAGGGCTGCCAGTTTGGAATTTTTTGGACGACGGGACAGAGCGTCCCTTTGTGTTTGCCTGGATGCCGGCCGTCTCCATCTATTTTTCCGATCCCGATGGACACTCACTTGAGTTTATTTCCATGCTGCCAGACGAGCCGCGACCCGATTTAGGCGTGGTTCCATGGGAACAATGGGAAGCTATGCATGGAAGGGCATTTTGACACCAGCATCAAAACGCTGCCTGTAGGTGATATTGTCTTCCTGTGATCCCTTGCATGGTCCTGTTGTTTAAGAAACGGGACTATCCACGTTCTTTGGCCGACTTTGGAAATGATGAAGCAGACGTCGATACAGATACACGCTCGCCAGCCCCATGAACACATAGAGCACCGCCATACACCACGGTGGTAAAAATGCCCCGATTGTAAGGCCAAGTGAGCCCATGATCATCGCGGCGCGTATATTCAACTTATTGACTGCAGCGTATTTGCTTCTTCCGTCATCGGGAACGATGTCGGCAAACATAGCCTGAAAAACAGGGACATAGAGCAATTCTCCCAAAGTGAAAACCAATGTAGCGCCCATCAGTATCCATACATCGTTGCTGACGACCAGAACGGTATAACCTCCAACGAACAGCAACGATCCCAGATAGAAGCTGATCCGGTCAGATAAGGCTTTGCCAATCTTGGTGAAAACGGACGCAAGTACAACCACTAGGATAGTGTTCTCTACCCTTACCATTCCAAACATCTCAACCCCGTCAATCTCGCCGATAAGCGGGAGAGGTTGCATTTCAAACTGGTGGGCTAACCGCACTCCTATGTAATTTCCCAACTGCATTTCAATGCCGAGCAAGAATGCTCCGCCAAAAAAATATTTGATAAAGAGACGATCCTTAAAGACGCTCGAATAGCTGTGAAATATCTTGACCAAGGAGACTCGCTCGGCATCAACAGAGGGTGGAATCACATCGGTAACATACTTTTGGATGATGGCGTATGAGAGCAAGGATGAGAGCGAGATAACCAACAGCAGTTCAAAAAAGTGTGTGTTGTAAAAAAACGAGCCGATCAGCGTACCAATACCGAGCGAAAAGTTTGTCACCCAGTAAGATATCGTATAGATGTATTTCCTCGTCTCCTGCGTGCTTGCGTCAATTATTAACGCCTCATTTGCCGGAGTGGATATACTGATCAGAACGATATTGATCAAAAAAAGAAAGAACGAGAGGAGCGGAAGTTCAAACCAGGGCGAATTAACCAGTGCCAAAAGAAGCAGCGATCCAAAGCGATACCGTTCGGAAACAGCCAGTACTTTTTTTCTTCCTTTTACGTCTGCGTAATATCCGCCAAAAAAACTGGATAGCAACCCAGCGATCACTGTTATCAACATCAAAAACCCGGCGATACTTGGTCCAAAGTGCTCAGCGAAGTAAATCACCATGAAAGGAAAAACCATCGATTGGCTTAACCTTTGAAAAAAGCTCACAATCAACCTTGTTTTAACGTTCGGATGCAAGTCCTTAAATCGCATCAGCCTATCCTCCGCTCATCGACGAAGTACCCCCCCACATTACTTCATTCAGTAGAGGAGGTACTTTTCTGTTCGCCAATTGGTAGGGATAACCCAGCCAACATCATGCTCGATAAAGGTTTTGCTGGCTGTTGTCCATCCCGTCTTTCTTTGTTGGTACCTTATGCCTGCTCCTCAAAGGTGACCCGAATCATCGACATGGCCGTGTCGATCTGCTCTATGGCTTCTTCGTATGACTTTGCAAGCACAATCATGTACCCGTATCGGCTGGCCGAATCCCTGATCTCTGGAACCACGTCTCCGGGACGCAGTGTACATTCTATATGCACCACATACGGCAACTCCTGCACTGCATCTATCCCTTCGATGTTTTGAATGGTTCCAGGCTTCCATTGAAAGTACTTGATCATGGCCACCCCGTTCATTGTGGATGCAGGCGGATGGATGCCTTTTATACCCTTGAAAATGGCTGATTCCAACTCTATACCGGTTGACAAATGAACTAATTTGGGAATTCTGTCACCACCTAACCTGGCCTGGGACTCTACGATTTTCGGCCCTTCAGGGGTCAGGATCAATTCGGTATGAGCAGGACCAAACCGGTAATCAGCAGCTGTAAGGAACCGGACAACCATCTCACGGATTTGGGCTTGCTGCTCCATCGGCAGTTGTGATGGGTGTATATGCCCTACTTCCACAAATAAGGGAGGGGGCGTCTTTATTTTGTCAGTGATCCCGATGACATGGTGCTGCCCTTCAACAGTAACTGTCTCTACACTAACCTCTGGTCCGTGGAGGTACTCTTCCATTAGAAAAGGACCTTCATGTTGATATGTCTCCATCAATTCCATCCACCGCCGGACGTCTTCCTGATGATGACAGAGGCACACTCCCCTGCTGCCGGACAACTGAGTAGGCTTCAGAACCAGTGGAAAACCGAATTCCTCGCCCATTTGCGGAACAGCTTGCAGTTTCTCTACAAGCTGGAATCTGACTGTGGAGATACCATGTGCCTGCAGCAGTGTACGCATCCTGTATTTGTCATTTAGAACGCTGATTGCCTGCGAGGAATTAATCGCACAACCGTACTTCTCGGCAATCGCGTACGTCTGCAGCATGTTTTCTTCCAGACCGAGATGATAAATATAGTCTAGCGGTTCCCTGGTATGAATGCTTTCAATCATTGACTCAAGCCTGTCGAAGTTATTGACGTCAAAGACGTAAAGTTCATCTGCCAATTTGGCAATCTCAGGGAGGAAAATATTCCCTTTTGTGCGTTTATCCCACAAAGCTATGAAATAAAACCCTTCTTCTTTTGCTTTGCGAACAAAACGCAGCCATGGCGTCACCATTAATAATTTTTTTTGTTTCACTGGATTCACCTATCGTCAAGGATTGATGTTTCACACTTTTGTTCCGAGTCTGTTGCCTCATCATCAGATCCAACAATGCGAGCGACGGTATAGTATTTTTTCAGATTGGACAGCATGTCTTTCACGTGACGTTTATCGGTAAACATATAGATCTCATCGCACATGTCAATAAGCTCCGCAGTTACCTGATCTCTCTCGACGATTGCGACCAGCACACCATCTTTCTGATAATCTGGCGGGATCTCTCCCATTACAATGGTACAGGTAGTCAAGTTGGATTCTCCTTTACCCCAAATTATTGTGCAAAAAGAAGCATCATACTGACCCGCCCCCCCGCTTCCCTGGTTTTTGAGCCAGCGCAGCAAGGTAATATCGATTTCGTTCTTTGACAAGGACTTTATTGACTTGAAGGCAGACAAACCCGTTTTCTTGCAGCAGGGATTGAATCTCTACCGGTGTAAAGTAGCGCCTGTACTTCCCGCTCGGCATAACCTCAAAGCGTCCGATTGTTTCATGATCATTCGCTGCATAAAGACCAAGCGTCAGATAACCACCATCGGTCAGCAGTTGATAGATCTTTTTGAGATACGGTCCATACTCCGCAGGATGCTGGTGATGGAAGCAGCCATTGTCGAGAATAGCCGTGAAAGCTGCTGGGTTGTTCCAGTCAAGAAAAGGCGAGTGAACAAAGGTGGCAGAATCGGAATACAGACGCTCATACTTTTCCCAATCCCTGTGCCGATACAAATCAATGCCCGTAAAACGGATTCCCTGTGCGAGAAAGAGCTCAGCATGCCTGCCATTTCCCGTCCCTATATCCAGGACATGTTGGGGGGAGTCCGGACTGAGGCGGCTTAACAACAGTTGCGCGATATCCGTTAGTCCCTGATCCAATGACCATAAGTCTTTCCCGGTTTGATAACTGTTTGTAAAACTGTCGAGGAGAATCTGTTTGTACGAATCGTGATCATCCATAAGCTGCCTCCCACTCTTCCGGAGAACCGGCATCCGGAAAGACGGTTACGACGACAGCGTTTGATCCTAACAGTTCCGCGACACGGCGAGCTGCCAGTAGATTTGCTGCAGCTGATGTGCCAATCTTTACCCCAGTCTCTTCGTAAAATCTCCTCATCTCCACAAGCGTGTCCTGAAAGCTGTACGTCCAATGCCGGGTTACTTTTTGCTCTTTCCGTTCGACAAAAAGCTGTTTTCTCCCACACCCCAGCCCTCCGGAACCCGCATATTTGCGCAAACCGTTTGGAGGTTGTTCGCTGCCATAAGGAAGTTCCGCAGGCGTGACAGCGTGAAGCTCCATGTCTGGAAACTTGGAGGACAACGTCTCATAGACACCCATCAGGGTTCCTCCAGTTCCGATCGAAGCTACCCAGGCATCGATTTTTCCATCTACCTGCTCTAAGATTTCCTTGCCTGTTTCGTTCTTGTGGATGTGAAAGTTGGCTTCATTGCGATGCTGGTAGAGAAACGTATAGGAAGGATCTGAATCGCTTAATTGGAATGTGGTTTCCATCACGCCCCAGAACCCCTTCTGTTTGTCGACAAGCTTCACGTTTGCTCCAAGTGATTGCAGACTCGCAAGCAGACTTTTATTTGCCCCGTTACTTAGCACCAGCGTCAGCTTGATCTGCAGCAAGTGGCAGATGGTAGCAAGAGATAGGCCAAGGTTACCTCCACTGTACTCGAGAATATGTAAACGCTCCTGCTCCTCCTCAGCCACCCCTTTTAGAACCTCTGCCATCATGGCGTATGCCGTTCGATCTTTGACTGAACCGGTTGGATTATGCCACTCACATTTTGCCAATATTTTTCCGGCTCCAGGCGTCGATGGAACCTCCATAATGGGGGTGTTGCCCAGTTTGCCGGCAAAATCCCCTAACCGCCTTTCCTCTACTTTTGGGAGGAACGTCATAGTGCCCACCCCTTTTTGTTCACTATTTTTTCGGGCAATTTTATATCGCGCAAAAAAACATCCGCTTTCGTTGCCAGGTAAAAATGATTGTATTCACTTACTTCCCCCATCAACGGCTCCACTCCTGAGACGAATACTCCACCATCAGACAAAAACTGGACTTTGTCTGGATTATTGCTTAGCAGAATGATCGGCTTGTTGCGCAACCACTTCAGCACCAGCACCGCTTCATGGTAGCTTCGTTGGTCTATCGCCAATCCCAGCGCTTTGTTTGCCTCCGCTGTGTCTAGCCCCTCTTCCTGTAGGGCATAGGTTAATGCTTTGCTAAACAAGCCGATGCCTCTTCCTTCATGATCAGCGAGATAAAACAGGCCTCCCGCTCCAAATGCAACAATCCTTTTAAGCGCCTCCCGGAATTGACTTCCACAGTCGCAACGCTGACTGCCAAAAATATCGCCTGTATGGCAAATACTGTGCAGTCGGATTTTTGCTTCCTCTGCACCGGAAAAATCACCGTACGTCAGCAAAGAACTGTATTGCAGGCGCGACAAGTCTTGCTCAGGCAATGCGTCCAAAAACTCCTCGATATTCTCGGGCAAGTTTTCGGCTTTAAGCCATGTAAACCATTGAAACACATGCGTTTGGTCATCGATTTTGATCGGCATCTGATTGGGACCGAACAGGTAGACAATCTCTCCATCGCCATCCTTTATCACCTGCCAACGGGACAACAGCACGTTATACAGACTGCTTTTGGTCAACATAGCTTTGGTTACCCCAATACCTGAACTCGTTGCTGCATCTCTTTATCCGCTCTCACGATTGTCAGATCATGTGGAACGACAAAATAGATCCCTCCATCGTAAGATACGGCCACTATCTGATCATTCATCCGAGTAATGCTGCTAATCCCGTTGCGTGCCACTCTGTACCGCAATACATCCCCTGTGGACAAATCTACCCGCATCAGATGTCCCCAGTAATCCCCGACGATAACCGTCTGTTCATCGTAAAAACAAACTGATTTTAGAGAACGCCTGCCAAGGCTATAGGAGTGGACCAGTTTTCCGGTAAAAAATTCGTACACCTTTACGGTAAAATCCCTTGATACGCTGGACAACAACGTCCCGGAAGGATCAAGATCTACATCATTGATAATCGCCGTATGTCCGAGATATTGGTGGATAACCTGCCCATCAAATGTCCATGAAGTTAATTCTCCTGCCGCAGAGCAACTTACTCCTTGCGGTTTCGTCGGGTGCAGGCGCAATGCCTTGACCGCCCCTTCATGTACGCGGATGTGTCCAAGTATAGATCCTGTTGAACTTACTCTGACGATCGCGCCACTGTAACATCCAACAAAAGATTCCCCTTCGTGGCCGGGATGTTCAGAAATGCGAATCGTATTGATTGGCCCTTCTCCCAACAGTACTTCCTTTTCGTCTTGCAGCTTGTTATTTGCCATATGGAATAGATGAACCCGCTGATTATGAGCTCCCCCTACAACCAGACTGTACTTTTTGTTCATGGCCACGCCATTCATCAGAAACCTGCCAGAGACCGGTTCAACCAGCTCGGAGGGCCCAGATTCTTGATTCATCGTTTTCAGCCTGATATAACCGTCGTCGCTTACCAACGCGAGGTCTCCATCAGCCGTAGCGGCCACGTCATTGAAGCATGGGTTGCCTTTTACGTCACCAATGTCGCCAATCTCCCGTAAAAACTTGCCTGTTACGGCGTCCCACACCAACACCGTTCCGTCAAACGTGCCAGCCAGGATGACGTCTCCCTCAGTAGACCACGTCAAAGAACGTTCCCACTTGACCGGATGATTCTCTAAGCGCAGTTTGCATGTGAAGTGGTTGGCATCCCAAATCAGCAACTGTTGATCGTAAGCCGCAGACAATATGTCCCCCGTAGCCGGAGAAACGGCAACTTTCTTGATTCCGGAGCTGTGTGCGTGGATTTCACGCATCAATGCACCCGTGGCAATGTCAAAAACCCGCACATATCCATCATCACAACCGAGGATAACGCGGTTGTGACGCACATCTATCGCACAAGTATCTGTCTCTACTTGAAATGGCCCCCACATATTGAGTAATTGTCCTGTGTTCAGATCCCAGACCCGCAGGGTTTTATCATCACCGGAGGAATAAATTTTTCCCTCATGGTATGCTAGGGAAAGCACGTCCTTCTCATGACCTTCAACGACACGAAGAATCGCTCCCGTCGTCAAATCCCAAACCAGTATTCGTTGGTCCCGTGAGGCGGATACTCCCATTTTCTCGTTTACGAAAATGAAATCTTCCACATCATCACTGTGCCCGTGCAGTACTCTCTCCAGCCTGCGGGTTGCCAGATTCCAGATTTTAATCGTGTAATCAGAGGAGCAGGAAGCAGCTTTTGTCCCCTCCTGATTGACGATAATGCGGTTTGCCAGATGATCATGATAACCTAGCAATTGCACGTCACCGCTTTTCACGTTAAAGATTGCGACTGCGCCATCGTAAGCTGAGGTTACCACATCATCGGTTTGTCCAATCTGCGCTACACATGTTACCGGACCTCTGTGTCTGTTAAACGTATCGTTGATTTTCTCTTCCATTACGTTCATATTACACGCCTCCATGTCTTACAGATTGTATTCAATGAGCAATCTCATCTGTTGAATAATCTCCCGCGTCTTCTCCCGAATCTGAGCTCCGCTATCACACTCGACCACAACGTACCCGAGTCGATCAAAATTTGAACGCAATGGGGGTAAAAGTGCTCCATCCTCTTTCCACCAAGCCGCATCTGCCACGGATGGTGATGAAATCACCTGTTCCCACCCTTTGGTTGCCGTCAGTTTCCCTACACACGGTGGTGTAAAATGGAATGAATAAGCATAGCGGCCTTTATGCGGAATCAAACGGACAGGTTTTCCCAGGTGAAGATCGAGGGTCGCCTCAATCATGTCAATCCCTGTCGCCAATTCGATCAGCTTGGGAATCAATCCACCTGCCAGACGTGGGTTGACCTCAATCACAACAGGACCACTACTTGTGGCGATCATTTCAATATGACAAATCCCAAAGTGAATATCGAGGGCCTCAATGGCTTGGATGGCTGTGGCTCTAATCAATTCGGATTGTGGATGATCAGAGGGAAACAAGGAGCCGATTTCTACGAAGTAAGGATAGCCGGTAACATCCCTCTCGGTGATGCCAATCACGTCTGTATGGCCGCTGTGCGTCATGGTTTCGACACTGATAAGCGTTCCATAAACAAACTCTTCAACAAGAAATCCCCTCTCCCGTCTTACGGAACGTCCATACTCAGTTACGGATTTCAGCTCATCAAAGTACTGTTTCATTTCGTGATCATTGTGGATACAACGGACGTAAAGACTTCCTGTCCCGTCCCTTGGCTTTACCACGACAGGGTAACCAATGGCGTGGCCTATACGCAGAGACTCTTCCAAGTCGGATACATACTGATATCTAGGAACAGCAATGCCCTGTTCCTGCAAAAGCATTCTGGATTTCCACTTATCCCTTGCGTTTCTCGCCACTTGGGGAGGCAAGCCTTGCAATCCAAAACGAGCAGCCATTTGTGCAGCAACGGCAACATGCAGTTCATTAAAGGTCATGATGGAGTCAAGTTGATCACCCCCCAACCACTTCCGTATCTCTGCTTCTGCCTGATCCATGTCATCGTACGAAGGCAATTCGATTATTTTATCGATACTTTGAAGAACTGGCTGCAGCTGGTTCCGTCTGTGGTAATAATCCAAGTCTGTTGTAGCAAAGGTAATGCGGTGACCGCGTTCTTTTGCTCTCCTGATCCCCTCAAAACCGATAGGGTTGCTCTCAATGAACATTATGTGTGCCAAAGATTTTCCCTCGCTTAGGATTTCTTTGTGACAATCTTGAGCTCTTGTCCCATTTTCTTTGCCGAAGCAATCGCCTGCTCCGCTGTACTGCCGACACAAATGAGGTGCCCCAATCGATCGGAGGAGCTCTTCCATACGCTAACCGTGTCGCCTGCCTTGCATCGGATGGATAGATCGTATACGGAAGGGTCTTCCCGCACCCGCTCCAGCCCAACAACTTTTTCAACAATTCCTGGAGCGGCATCAATAAAAAAGATTGCGGCTCCTCCCATGCCCTTTTTCGGAACGTACTCCTGATCAAACAATTTCCTCGCTGTCAAATGGAAAATATCGACCCCTAATGCGCCTTCGATCATGTGATAGATCCGACCGCCTGGTCTGATCTGCGATTCTATGATTTTGACCCCCTGATCTGTTACGATTACTTCCGTATGGGCCGGTCCAAACGTGAGGTTGATGCAGTCCAGCAACTCTTTGACTGAACGCATAATCATTTTTTGCAGTTCCGGCGGGGCCAAACTTGGCAAAGAGTGAAATGTGCCTACAAAATGCGGCGGACCGGTATTGGCCTTGTCCGTAATGGCAAGGATCTCGTGTTCACCTTTATACGTAAAGGACTCTACACTAAATTCTGTTCCCACAGAATATGCCTCAGCTAGAACGGATTCTTGACCGTTGCTGCTGCTGTACAAATAAGCCTGTTCCATCTCGTCCGGCGAGTTTACAAATACGACACCTTTGCTGCCGAATCCGGTCAAGGGCTTCAACACGAAGGGGAAACCGACGCTGTCAAAAAAATCCCTTACGTCCTCCTCCCCTGTGCAAAGAGAATAGGGGACGTTAAGATGGGGAATTGATTCCAACGCTTTTCGCATAAGGTACTTGTTGCACGTTTTATGCACAGGCCCTTGCTCCAAGCCGGGAATATTGAGGTGAGCGGCTATTGCTGCTGCAGGCAGAAGCCCCTCCTCCGAAAAGGCAAGCACACCATCAAACGGATCAACTTGATGCAAAGCGTGTGCCTTCTTGACCAACCCATCGAGGTTTGTAAAATCGTGAATCAATACTTGATCCGCCAGCTTGAGGCTTTCCACTCCGAAGCGCAATTCCTCTGCACAGCTAATAAGCGTAATCCGATAGTGAGAAGAGTATCTCTTTTGAGCATTCAGAAAACTCCCCACCAACAAGATGTGTTTAATCTTTTGTCACCTCCTCATACGTCTTCTGCCAGGCGGAATCCCATAACATAGATGTCTCGCGGAAATCTGCCGTGCCTTCGCTTACAGCGGGCAAGGTCTCGAAAGCGTGTGAAGCTTCCCCCTCTCGCTACACGGTACGTACCTAGTGAATGGGACAAATCATCTTCAATCCTTTTGCCGCTAGGGTATGGGCGATAGAGATCGGCTACATATTCCTCTACGTTTCCAGCCATATCAGCCACCCCAAATCTTGAATAGCCTTTTGGGAAGATACCAACAGGTGTAGTGCCGAGAATTCCACTCTCAATCGTATTGGCATGATCGTCCAAAAACTGATCGCCCCATGGGAACTCCAATCGCTCCGCTCCGGCTGCTGCATACTCCCATTCGTATTCAGACGGCAAGCGGAATGATCGGCCCGTCTTCTCAGAAAGCCATGCTGCGTAGGCATCGGCACTTTCTGCCGAAACAGTATGTACGGGGTGATTGGCCAACTCGAAGGGATAGCGGCCAAATCTCCATGAACTAGGTATTTCGGCTGCCGTATTCTCTTTTAAGAATGCCAGGCACTCCAGATTTGTCACTGGATACTTGGCTATTTTGAATGTGCGGATTTCCACCTCAAAGGCCGGTGTTTCCTTTTCAATCCATTCAGGGATAATCCCCGTCTCCTCAAACAATCTGACAATCTGATCTACCTTCTCCGGCTCTAGACCCAGTCTGGTTATGCAACCGGGTATCACTATCATCTCAGGGTTAAAAATGTTTATTCTGGGATCCCCCAATAGAGAGAGAATAGCTCCAGCCGTATAACGCTCTGCGAATGGGGCGTCGTTGCTTTCCGCGATGCTAACCAACTCGTCCCTGCTGCTTTTTCTTAAAACATCAAAGCTCGGTTGAATACCCTCTAATCTGCCCGAAGTGTAGTATTCAGGCAGTCCCATCGCTCCACGGTCACTTAAACTGTTCAACTGACCTTTGAAACGAGCAAGCGATCCCTGGTAAGTCATTATTTACCCCCTCCCCTTTTAAACAGGCTCTCCTATTCGTTATCCATGGCCTCCTAACAATCCCTTACAGATACCGCTTTGCGATGGCGTTGGTCAATCAACGTCATACACCCGTATCCAAAAACTGATTTTTTGTCGTTCAGATGCTAATTTAAGATTATCCAAATATTTCTTTTTATGTCAATATTTATTATAAAAGCATTTCTGGCGTTCGTGTCGCTATTTGTCGGAAATTTTCAACTTTTTTGCTTATGTGTGACAAACCTTCTCCTTGGACAACACCATTACAGGTCTAGATTTGCTTATAAATCGTGCTGAGTGAGAGGCGATCAACGGGAAGTAAAGGGATTTCAATCAAAATAGGAAAAATATTTCGTCAGTTATGAAGGAGGACGACGATCTGTCGTATTGTTTTAAAGCTTGATGATATGAAACCTTGAGGAGATGGAACCTAGACAATACCAGCTCGCCTTTGAGGGATAAATGCTGAACGTTGCGTCCTAGTATTGCCTCGCTTAGATTCTTCGTTCAATAAATCTTTATTTAATATACAATAAAAAGAGATATACCGCAAATATTTATTTGATCGACAAGTATCGAGCGTCTCCCGCTGAATACAATGTTGATCAATCAGCAGCAATTCCTCGCCAGAAAAGAAAAACCGGTTTGCCATGGCAAACTGGTTGAAAGAGTAGCGCTTTTTTACAGACCCAACCATTGAAACCAAAAGCGACGAGTAGCAAAAAAGAAGGCTGAACTTAGCAGCACTTTAACGAAAAGCAGCAATTGAATCACATCGTGTTGTGCCTGAACGATATACAAAGAGCTGATCTCCGCACCGAAGAAAAACAGCAGACCGCATACAGCCAACGCCCCGGCCAACTGTGGTTGCCGTTCGCTCAAAAGAAATCCGACACCAATCATCATCATGGACAGCGGAACCCAATACAACTGCACAATCCACCAGCTGTAGTCCGCATCAACCAGTAATGTGGTCACGACACCATAAACGATACCCAGCCCAATGATCCCGCAGTAGATCAGGTAGCTAAAGCGAAACATCAGCCCGTTGAGCAGCCAGAGCAAGCAGACTACGGCCAAAAATGCCAGCATGGACGAGTTGGGAAGTTCCCACTTCCGCAGGAAAAAAAGCCTGCTATAATCAATAGCAAAAATGAGGCACCCAATGTTGCATGGGTAAACACAGGAGCACGTCGTCTGACAATAAACGACAGGACATAGAAAAAAAGGATGCCTGCAGTCAGGATGGTGATTTGCATTGGCGTGGTAAAACCGTTAAAATGAAAAGCAAGTAAGATCATGACAGCGATTACAGTGGCCGTGCCTAACCAGGCAAACAGCATCTTCCAGGAGACTGTGCCTGCCTGCTCTGCCGGATAGCGGAAGCCTTCTTTCGAACCATAGGGAGCAGTTTCTGTCTCGTAACCACCCTTCTGGCTCCGTGTGTTCCCAGATGTGCCGGTTCTGTAAGCTGTGGAACCGTCTCGATCGGATCCGGAGGCACTTCTTTTCGCCGAAACGGTAATTTCTGGACGAGGTGGAAGTTCTCCCTCCGTATACAGGTTTAATAAGAAGATGCAATAATGTTCAGGCAGCAGTTGATTTTTTCGCCAGTGGTTGATCTCATCTACAATCGTTTTTCTGCGTTGCGCATCCAAACAAGCCGACCTCCTCGAGGAAAAACGCTACAACTTGATTTACATATATTGTATAATAGAACAAGGCATAGTGCTGCTCTCTTTTTCAGGTGATCGCAAAGAAAAAGAAACGCCTACGCAACAGTAGTTATTGAAGTACGTAGGCGGTCTCTAAGTTTCTTATCGGTTATTCTAGGAAGTCTTTTAAGCGCTTGCTTCTGCTTGGATGGCGCAGTTTTCGAAGTGCTTTCGCTTCGATCTGACGAATACGCTCGCGTGTTACACCAAATACTTTTCCTACCTCTTCCAGTGTGCGAGTACGTCCGTCATCCAGTCCAAAGCGTAAACGAAGCACGTTTTCTTCACGGTCTGTCAGGGTGTCAAGAACATCTTCCAACTGTTCCTTGAGCAGTTCGTAGGCAGCCGCATCAGAAGGAGCCAGCGCATCTTGATCTTCAATAAAGTCGCCTAGGTGAGAGTCGTCTTCTTCACCGATTGGCGTTTCCAGGGAGACTGGTTCTTGTGCGATCTTCATAATCTCCCGTACCTTCTCCGGCGTCAAATCCATTTTTTCTGCCACTTCTTCAGGGGTGGGTTCACGTCCTAGCTCCTGCAGCAGCTGACGGGAAACGCGAATCAGCTTGTTGATCGTCTCCACCATGTGAACCGGAATCCGGATCGTCCGAGCCTGATCGGCTATTGCCCGTGTAATCGCTTGGCGTATCCACCAAGTGGCATAGGTACTAAACTTGAATCCCTTCCGGTAATCGAATTTCTCTACCGCCTTGATCAAACCCATATTGCCTTCCTGAATCAAATCGAGGAACAACATGCCGCGGCCTACATACCGTTTAGCAATGCTGACGACGAGTCGCAAGTTGGCTTCCGCCAAACGACGTTTTGCTTCCTCGTCCCCCTGTTCGATACGGTGGGCCAGTTTGATCTCTTCTTCTGCGGAAAGCAGAGGAACTCGACCGATCTCTTTCAGATACATTCGTACCGGGTCGTTGATCTTAATACCCGGAGGAATGGAGAGGTCTTCGAAGTCGAACTCTTCTACATCATCATCGTCGTCCTTCATCATCATCTCATCGACGTCTTCTTCACTATCGTTCGTTACTTCGACCCCTTGATCGCCGAGAAACTCAAAGAACTCGTCGATCTGATCGGAATCCTGATCAAAGCCGGACAACCTCTCCGTGATTTCCTTGTAGGTAAGCATGCCGCGCTTTTTGCCCAACTCGACCAGTTGTTCCTTTACCTGTTCAATGGACGAAGCTTCCATATCTGGAGTGATGTTTTGCTTGTTCATCTACTTTCCCTCCTTCCTCGGGAATGTTAATGGTCGCTACCCTTCTCTTTTAAAGCATTTTCCAACTCATGAATCCTCATCCCTAGCATGGCTGCTTGAATCACGGTCTGCCTGCGCGCGTCTTCATCCTCTTCGTTTGCCGCCTGCAGCGTCAATTTCTGCTGCTCAGCGCGAAGCTCGTCAAGTTCGGCGCGCATCGGGTAGTTGTTTACTTGTCTGATGTAGTCGCTGATCTCAAGTTCAGATACGTGCTCCTTACACTCCATCATGGCCAATCCCGAGGCTAATTGCTTGCACTTTTCATCTTGCACGTAGTGGATAAAACGTCCAGGGTCTTCCGGGTGCCCCTCTGCATAGTAGGCGTACAAATACGCAGCCAAGGCGCTGTGTTCATCCGTATAAAAGCGGGCACCGCACTCCTGCTGCACGCGATCAGCCACCTCTCTGCTGCGCATCATGTAGTACAGCAGCATTCGTTCTGCTGTTTGATGGGCTGGTGGCAACGTTTTGGTGAGCGTAAATTTGCCATTATTTATACTATTATTCCATGCTGGCGTTACTTTATCCCTTTGTTGATGTAATTTTTGGCGCTTATACGCTTTTCGGGCTTCCACCTTGATCGCATCCAAGGATAAAGAGAACTCCTCTGCCAACTGCCGTTCGTACATGTCGCGCTCAACCGCGCTCGGAAGCTGCGTGATAATGCTCAGTGCTTCCTGCACGTAACGCGCCTGATCACTCTCATCCCGAATCACCTGCCTGGTCCGCAGCTTTTGCAGACGAAATGCCGTCACGGGTAACGCTTGCAGAAGCACGTTTTGCGAAAAAGCCTCTGCACCGTTCCGCCGGATGTACTCGTCTGGGTCAACCCCTTGCGGCAGCGGCGCCACCCTTACTGCGCATCCGGCCTGCTGCAGCAGGTCAACTGCCTTTTCTGTCGCCTCCTGTCCTGCCGCATCCCCGTCGTAGCAGATGATCACTTGCTCAGCATTGCGCCGGATCATCCGTGCCTGCTGTTCAGTAAACGCCGTTCCAAGCGTGGCAATGCCCTGCTGTATACCGGCCTGCCAGGCGGAAATCACATCGACGTATCCTTCGAACAAGATCGCCTGCTTTCGTTTGCGGATCGACGTTCGAGAGCGATGCAGATTAAAGATCACACTGCTCTTGGAAAACAAGGGCGACTCGGGGCTGTTGAGGTACTTGGGCGGCGATCCATCTAGGGAGCGACCGCCAAAGCCAATCACTTCCCCCTGGGTGTCATGGATGGGGAACATGATCCGTCCACGAAAGCGGTCATAGATCCGCTGCCCGCTTTCGCTGCGAGCCAACAGGCCTGCCTCTACCATCACCGGCAAAGAAAATCCGCGCTTTTGCAGCCAGTTGGTGAGAAAGTCCCAAGAGTCTGGTGCAAAGCCGATTTGAAACTCGGCTATCGTCTGATCTGACATTCCACGCTTGCGCAGATATTCCATCGCTTTTTGACCGTAGGGCATTGACGTCAGCACGTGATGGTATAGTTTCGCCACCAGTTTATGCGCTTCATACATCGCCAGCTTCGCCGTGTTCTCTTTTTCGCCGTCGGCTGAGTGAGTGGCGGGAAGCTGAATCCCAGCCCGCTCTGCCAGTTTGCGCTGCGCTTCCGGGAACGTGAGCTGCTCCATCTGCATGATGAAGGAAAAAACATCTCCTCCGGCCTTGCAGCCAAAGCAGTGAAAGAACTGCCGCTCAGCACTGACATGGAATGAAGGAGTTTTTTCAGAATGAAACGGGCACAGCCCGATCATCGACCGCCCACTCTTTTTTAACTGGACATGTTCGCTGATCAGGTCGACAATATCGATCGCCGAACGGATCTGCTGTGTCAATTCTTCAGAAGTGGATCGTGACATAATCTCCACCCTTCATGAGACAGTGAAGATAGTATCTTCGTCAAGATTCGGCAAAATCCTTCTTCCTAACAACTTCTTTTCTCATTTTCTACAGCTTTTTGTCCCTGTAAACCGCTGGCCAGCTGCAATCAGCGCCAGCAGGCTTCAGTCCCGCTACTACAGAGCGTTTCGACACAAGACGGAAAAATTCCTTTTTTCTAGTGCTTTTCTTTGCGAATCCGGTTTCCGCGTATCATTTCCAGGATGATATTGGCCGTTTCCTCTACCGCCTTGTTGGACACGTCAATCACCGGACAGCCTAGCCTTTCCATAATCTGCTGCGAATATTCCAGTTCGACGTTGATCCGCTCCATCGTTGCGTAGTTGGCTTGTGAAGCGAGTCCGAGTGACTTGAGTCGTTCGGCGCGAATCCCTGTCAACTGTTCGGAACTGATCTTCAACCCAATAATTCGTCCCTCGGGCAGCTGGAACAGCTCCTCAGGCGGTTCCACTTCCGGAACGAGGGGGACGTTGGCTACTTTTAACCGCTTGTTGGCCAGGTACATCGATAGCGGTGTCTTCGATGTCCGTGATACCCCGATCAGCACGACATCAGCGCGAAGCAGACCGCGCGGATCCCGTCCGTCATCGTATTTGACGGCAAACTCGATCGCGTCTACTTTTCGGAAGTACTCTTCATCGAGCCGTCTGACCAACCCGGGTTTCCCCGTAGGCGAAGACTGCAGGATCTGCTGGAGCGCCCCCATCAATGGCCCCATCACATCGATGACCGGTACGCCAGCGGCTGCCGCCCGCTCTACAATGTAGTCTTTCAGTTCGGGGACAACCAGCGTAAACACGATCAGGGCGTTTGATTCTTTGGCGGAATCGACAATCTCATCGATCGACGCTTTGTCTTCTATATAGGGATACTTTTCCGTATGAATGAGATGATTGTCAAACTGGCTGGCTGCGGCACGTACTACGAACTCAGCGGTTTCACCGATCGAATCAGAGACAACGTAGATGATTTGGCCAGGTTGATTCTCTTGCATCTGATCTCCTCCTAAACACTCGGCTCATGGCCCAATTCCACAAACACCTTGACGATCGTCGTTTTTGTCACCCGACCAAGCAGTTCAAAACTTCGGCTGTCTTCTTCCGTCGGTCGAACCACGGGAAGTGAATCTATCTGAAAGTCAATCAGCTTTTTGGCTGCCTCGAACAAGCTCTCTTCTGGTGTAACGGTTACAATATTGGGCATCCTGCTCATGATGATGCTGACCGGGATGTCTTCCAGTGCCTTATTGCCAAGGGAAGCACGCAGCAAATCTTTGCGCGACACCACTCCGGCCAAAAATCCCTTCTGATTCACCACGTAGAGCGTACCGACATCTTCCAAAAAAAGCGTGACGATCGCGTCGTACACAGAAGCAGATTCCTGGACAGCGATCGGCAGTGCTTTGTAATCTTGAACCTTCAGTTTATGCAATCTCTCACTGATCACGTTGCCGTCAGGTCGACCTGCATAAAAATAGCCGACACGTGGTCTCGCATCGAGGTACCCACACATCGTCAGTACGGATAGATCAGGCCTCAGCGTAGCACGCGTCAGGTTGAGCCTTTCGGCGATCTGCTCCCCGGTAATCGGCCCCTCCTCCTTGACGATTTGCAAGATCAACTCTTGGCGTTTGCTTAGTTCGATAGTGGATCACCACCGGTTCTTTGGCTTTTCTATCCTCTAGTATTACTCTATTGGTGATCATTTTCCTGCATAACCGATCAGAAAAACGTATCCATTATTCGGCTTGTTACACTTTTTGTCTGGGCGACGCTTGTACCAAGAGAAACCTCCGTCAATCCATCGACGGAGGCTGATCAGGTTTACGCAAAAACCAGTTTGGTGAAATCGGCATAGCGCTGGATCTGACTGGACAACTGCTGCAGCAGGGCCAGACGGTTGCTGCGGATCTGCGGATCGTCGGCCATGACCATCACCTGTTCGAAGAACTGCTGGATTGGCTCGCTCAAGCTTGTCAATGTCTCAAGCACACGCTCCATGTCGCCGTGTTGATAGAGCGATTCAACTTCCGCCGACACGGCCTGGTGTGCTTCTGCAAGCTGCCGTTCTGCTGTCTCCTGGAACAGCTCAGCATCAATCGCTTGCGACTCTGCCTTCTGCGCCAGATTGAACACACGGTTAAACTGCTCAACCGCCAATTTGAATGCGTCCGTTTGAACAGCAGCCATCAACGCCTTTGCTTTTGCCACTGTTTGGCCTACCAGCGACACGTCGGCAGCCAACACGGCATCGATCACGTCGTAGCGAATCTCTGCTTCCTGCAGCACATTTTTCAAACGAAGCGCAAAGAAGTCGAACAAATCGCGCTTCACCTCTGCCCCCGGTCGCTTGTCTACTCCCTGCTCGTGATAGATGGCCAAGGCCATTTCAAACAGCTCGTCTAGAGGCAGCGTCCAGCCGCGATCAAGCAGAATTTGCACAATCCCGGCAGCCTGACGGCGCAGCGCGTACGGGTCCTGCGAACCGGTCGGAATAATCCCGATCAAGAAGCAGCCGACAATCGTATCCAGCTTGTCAGCGACACTAACCACCGCTGCTGCCTGGGATGAAGGCAGCTCGTCACCAGAAAATCGGGGCAGATAGTGCTCAAATACGCCGCGTGCGACTGCTTCCGGCTCGCCTGCTTTGCGGGCGTAGTCTTCCCCCATGATCCCCTGAAGTTCCGGGAATTCATACACCATCTGCGTCACCAAATCGAACTTGGCAATCTCAGCAACTCGTGTGGCAGTCTTTGCTTCCGCCGTATCCAGTGTCAGACGGCTTGCCATCTGCTCGGTCAGCTTGCCAATCCGGCGAACCTTGTCCCCGATTGTTCCCAATTCTTCGTGGAAAACAATGCTCTCCAACCGCTTGAGACAATCGGCGATCGGCCGTTTCTGGTCTTCTTCGTAAAAAAAGCGAGCATCAGAGAGGCGGGCACGCAACACCTTTTCATTGCCTCTCGCTACGTTCTCCAGCGAGCGAGCATCACCGTTCCGGACCGTTACAAAATGGGGCAGGAGTTCGCCAGTTTCGTTCTCCACCGGGAAGTAGCGCTGGTGCTCACGCATGGAGGTGACCAATACATCACGCGGGATCGCTAAAAAGTCGGAATCAAAGGTACCGTACAAGGCAGTTGGATACTCAACCAAGTGAACCACCTCGTCAAGCAGCCCTTTGTCGATCGGAATACGCCAACCTTGTTCCTTCTCCAACTGCTGCAGTTGACGGACAATTCTCTCCCGCCGCTCCACAGGATCGACCAGCACGTATTGCTCTTTTAGTTTGCTTACATACTCGGCTGGATTGCCGATCTCCACGTCGCTGCCAAGGGATCGATGGCCGTGGCTTGTCCGCCCTGTTTTTACCCCTGCAATCTCCATCTCCACCACTTGATCGCCAAACAAGGCGACCAGCCAGCGAATCGGTCGAACAAACTTGATGTCAGACGCTCCCCACCGCATGTTCTTGGGAAAATGAAGGCTGAGAATGACATCAGCGAGCAAGGGAAGGCGGCTCGACGTCTGTTGGCCGGTTTCGCTTTTGCGAGCATATATATACTCGACTCCATTGTGTTCCTTGATCTCCAACTGCTCTGGATCAACGCCGTTGCTTCTGGCAAAACCGAGTGCCGCTTTGGTCCAGTTGCCTGCTTCATCACGGGCGATCTTCAGTGCCGGACCGCGGGCTTCCGCATTGACGTCTGCTTGTCTCTCGGCCACCCCGGTTACCAGCAATGCAAGTCTACGGGGTGATTCATACGTCTCTATCCGTTCAAATGCAATGCGCTCCGAGCCAAACCACTTCTCCACTTTCTCTGCCAACTGCTGCACAGCAGTGGCAATAAAGCGGGCAGGGATCTCTTCCAGACCGATTTCCAACAATAGATCGTGTTTGCTCATTTCGTCACTCCCCCTTTGCCCAACATCGGAAAGCCCAGCCGCTCCCGCTCCGCATAATACGTCTGTGCCACTTCACGAGCCAGATTGCGGACCCGAGCAATGTAGCCGGTTCGCTCCGTTACACTGATCGCGCCCCGCGCGTCCAGCAGGTTAAAGGTGTGCGAGCACTTCAGTACGTAGTCGTACGCCGGAAAGACGAGCCGTGCTTCCATCGCCCGCTTCGCCTCCGTCTCATAAGTGGTGAAGAGGGAGAACAGCATCGGGGCGTCTGCCACCTCAAAGGTATATTTGGAATGCTCATACTCCGCCTGGTGGAATACGTCACCATACGTAAAACCGCCCACCCATTCCAGATCAAATACGTTTTCTTTTTCCTGGATATAGGATGCCAGCCGCTCCAAGCCGTAAGTGATCTCCACAGCCACCGGGCTGCATTCCAGACCGCCAACCTGCTGGAAGTAGGTAAACTGCGTAATTTCCATCCCGTCCAGCCATACTTCCCAGCCCAAGCCCCACGCTCCAAGAGTAGGCGCTTCCCAGTTGTCTTCGACAAAGCGAATGTCGTGATCGAGCGGCTCAATGCCCAGTTGACGCAAGCTGTCGAGGTAGATCTCCTGGATGTTGTCAGGCGACGGTTTCATGATGACCTGAAACTGATGGTGCTGGTACAACCGATTGGGGTTTTCCCCATAGCGGCCATCGACCGGTCGGCGGGACGGTTCGACGTAAGCGACGTTCCACGGCTCAGGTCCGATCGCCCGCAAAAACGTCATCGGATTCATCGTCCCCGCCCCTTTTTCTACATCGTACGGCTGGACGATCAAACAGTTTTGCTTCGCCCAAAAGTTCTGCAAGGTTAATATGATCTCTTGAAAGGTCATCTTCATGCTCTCTGCCACCTCCTATAACGTAAAAAACTCCCGCCGCTACACTGATCGAACAGTGTAGGGACGAGAGGTTTCCCGCGGTTCCACCCTACTTGGCAGACGCTGATGGCGTGCTGCCCGCTTTCACTCAGTCGATGCTCCGAAATGCCGTTCATAGACGTAACTATCAGGCTCTCACCATCCCTGATTCGCTCTATCAGCCAGAGGTCCACTACTCTTTTTCATCTTCGCATCATATATTTTATTGAAATATAATAACCAATCTCGAATGAGATGTCAATGTGCATCAATCGTGAGCAGTTAGGAAGGAGCAAGTTTCTCCAGTTGATCAAGAAAAGAGCGGCTTTTCAGACGCAAGTCGAGATGCTCATCCATAAACCGGTGCAGCACATGTTTCAACTGACTGCGTGTGGCTGGCTTCACCTCAATCTCGCCTAATCGTTCCAAGTCGAATAGCTGGAACAATCGCAGCAGCTTCCAGGCTGCCGGGGCAACCGTTATCGCATACGGATCACTAGTCAGACAGGATGGGCAGAGCAGGCCACCCTGTGTGACGCTGAAAGCATAAGGCTCCTGTTCCCGGCTGCAGCGTGTACAATTGTGCAGATGAGGACGAATACCGGCAACCATCAGCATCTTGCTTTCAAAAATGCGGCAGAGGATCTCTGGATCCTTGCCTTCATCCAAAAAACGAAGCGTCAAGGCCAGCAGGTGAAAGACAAAAGGGTTGGCTTCCCGTTCTACACTCAGCCGGTCCGTCAATTCGGCCATATATGCGGCGTAAGCTGTGCGGGTAAGGTCCTGCCGCAGTTCACGGTATGATTCGAGAATATCTCCCTGGGACAAATCCGCCATTCCTGTACCGGGTCCGGTCTTACATAAAAAAAAACCATGCGTAAACAACTGAGACACGGCAGCCAGGCGACTCTTGGGTTTTTTCGCACCGCGAGCCATTACCCCTATTTTGCCGTGTTCTCTGGTGTATAGCGTAACTACCTTGTTTGATTCACCGTAATCGGTCGTTCGAATCACAATTCCTTCCCATTTTACAAGCATACCGTTGATTCACCCAGTTCCGTCCGGGTGGAATCCGCTTCTTCATCTGCGTGTGGTCCAATCTGCTGATGTTCCCGATAAAGAAGATAAGCGTGGATGTCACCGGTTGAAGCGAAATAACTCCAAGAAAAGTCGCGAAGCATCTGCATCATCCTTTCCTGTTTGCCGCTGTATCCACTTCTATTGTTAGAATCCACCCATCTGACCGTTTCTATCCGATGGAAATATTGACACGTATAAGGGAACTGCTAGTGGTATTCCTGCACCCTGCTGTCAGTCCTCGTCATAAAAGCCGAAGTTGCGCAGCATTCGCTCCTGATTTCGCCAGTCTTTCTTTACCTTTACCCACAGTTCCAAGTATACCTTGTTGCCAAGCAGTCGCTCAATGTCGACGCGAGCCCGTCTGCCGATCTCCCGCAGCATTTCGCCATTTTTGCCGATCAGGATCCCACGCTGCGACGTTCGCTCGACGTAGATCGCCGCATAGATGTAGACGGTCTGCCCGTCTTCCCGCCGTTTCATCTCTTCCACGGTCACCGCAATCGAATGGGGGACCTCTTCACGGGTCAGATGGAGCACCTTTTCCCGGATCAGTTCAGCGGCGACAAACCGTTCGGGGTGGTCGGTCACCAGATCTTCCGGATAATACATAGGACCTTCCGGCAGCTGCTCAAAGATAGCATCCAACAGGGCTTGCGTATTATTGCCCTCCAATGCGGAGACGGGAACAATCTGCTGGAATTCGTAGCGGGTGCGATACTCGTCGATCAAGGGAAGCAGAGCCTCCGGATGTACCTGATCAATCTTGTTGATCACCAGAAAGACCGGCGTTTTCACCTGCTGCAGTCGTTCGATGATATACTCCTCACCAGGCCCGTATTTTTCCGTTGCATCAATCACATAGAGGACCAGATCCACTTCATTCAGCGAGTTTTCGGCTACCGTGACCATGTAATCGCCCAGTTTTGATTTTGGCTTGTGAATGCCTGGCGTATCCAGAAAGATAATCTGACCTCGTTCTGTTGTATGTACGGCACGGATCTTGTTGCGTGTCGTCTGTGGTTTGTTGGACATGATGGCCACTTTTTGCCCGACAATCTGGTTGAGCAGCGTCGATTTCCCCACATTGGGGCGGCCAATAATCGCCGCGAAACCAGATTTGTATGATGTGTCAGTCCTGTTGTGATTCACTCGTTAAGTCCTCCTTCGTAAACGCTCCCGGCAACAGCTGGGCAACTGTCGTCTCGGTAATCTCTCCCTGCAGATTGGCCAGGAACACTTTCATGTCAGGCGGGCAAAGTTCTGCCAGGACCTGTCTGCAGGCACCACACGGAGGCACCGGTTTGGGACAATCAGCCACGACGGCAAGCGCCTGGAAGTCGCGTTCCCCTTCTGAGATCGCTTTAAACAGCGCTGTACGCTCTGCACAATTGCAAAGCGGGTAAGCGGCGTTTTCAATATTGCAGCCCAAATAGACCGTTCCCGCTTGGCTCAACAAGGAGGCTCCAACGGCAAAGCGGGAGTATGGCACATAGGCCCGTTTTCTTGCTTCGATCGCGTTTTCGATCAGTTCTCGCTGATTCATCACATTGTCCCTCATTCATTCAGGATCGGGGGGTTGATAAAAAGGTCACACTTTTAGAACAAGCTGGAGAGCCTGGCGACAAGCGGTGGCCCGTATACCCAGAGGCCAATCACCGCAGCTGTGAGGGCAGCAAGCAGAACAGCACCAGCTGCAGCATCCTTTGCTATCTTGGCCTTTGCGTGCCATTCCTCTGTGACCAGGTCGACAGCCGCTTCGATGGAGGTGTTGACCAACTCCAGCGCCATGACCAAGCCGATCGCAAAGAAGACCAGCAGCAGATCTGTCCGGGAGATATCCAGCCACCAGGCCCCCAAAAGGGTAAGCAGCGCAGCGGCAACGTGGATTTGCATGTTCCGCTGCGTCTTTACGGTATGAAGCAAGCCGGCACAGGCATACCCGAAACTGCGCCAAAACCGCCGTGCTCGTCTCAATCGCCACACCTTACCTTGTCAAACCGATTTTTTGCAGGATTTGCTCCTGTCGGGAAAACATTTCTGCCTCTTCTGATTCTGTCCCGTGATCATAACCCAGCAGGTGCAAAAAGCCGTGTACCGCCAAAAAACCTAATTCCCGCTCCAGCGAATGGCCGTACTCTTCAGCCTGTGAAACTGCCTTCGGAACGGAGATCACGATATCGCCAAGCATGTTGGGCATATCGCTCCAATCCTCATCGTCCATCAGAATATCCATTTCGCCTTCGCCTGTCTCATTCATCGCAAACGAGAGCACATCTGTAGGACGATCAATACCGCGGTACTGACGGTTCAATTCGTGAATGCGCTCATCGTCCACCAGCGTCACGACTACCTCGCCCGTTACCTCCTCCGCTGCTGCCGCCGCCTCCAGGCATGTTCTGACAAGCTGCAGCTGCTGGTCCGTAAGCGATTGATTCTGTTCGTCAATAATCTCTATTGTCAACACGTTTCGTCCCTCTTTTGTATCCGGATTGTTCCTGTCTTATTGGTAGTTGGCCTCCGAGCGGGCGTATGCGTCGATCACCTTTTGCACCAGACTGTGTCGTACGACATCCGACTCGTGGAAACGGATGAAGGAGATTTCCGATACCCCACCGAGGATCCGTTCCGCCTCACGCAGGCCCGACAACTTGCCCTTGGGCAGGTCAATCTGTGTGACATCTCCGGTGATGACCATCTTGGAGCCAAAGCCAAGGCGGGTCAGGAACATCTTCATTTGTTCAGGAGTGGTATTTTGGGCCTCGTCCAAAATGACAAAGGAATCCTCCAGTGTGCGACCGCGCATATAGGCGAGCGGTGCTACCTCAATCAAACCTCGCTCCATCATTTTGGTTACTTGTTCACTTCCCAGCATGTCATACAAGGCATCGTACAGTGGCCGCAGGTACGGGTCCACTTTTTCCTGCAGATCGCCGGGCAAGAAACCGAGGTTCTCTCCTGCCTCTACGGCGGGCCGGGTGAGGACAATTCGTTTTACCCTGCCGTTTTTCAGTGCATTGACGGCCATTACGACCGCCAGATAGGTTTTGCCGGTACCCGCCGGTCCGATCCCAAAGACGATATCGAAGCGCTTGATTGAGGACAGGTAGTGACGCTGTCCCAATGTCTTGGCGCGAATCAGCTTGCCCCGCTGGGTGCGGGCCACCTCTTCATCGTACAGGTGGAGCAGTTGTTCCACCTCGCCTGTTTCGGCTAGCGCTAGCGCGTATGAAACGTCTCGCTCAGACAACGTGATTCCCCGCCGGATGAGCTGCAGCAGAATGTCAAACAAGGCTGCCATCCTTTCAACCTCTTCCGGTTCACCGGTGATCATCACCTCTCCATTGCGTGTGACGATTTTGGCCGTTGTCCGCTCTTCTATCTGGTTGAGATACGTATCGTGCGGGCCGAACAGCATGAGCGCTTCAGATGCGTCCGTAAATGGAATCTTCACCTCTTCTTTGACTTGCAAAAGGCTTCCCACTCCTTACCGTCTTCATTGGTTGGGTTTGTCTGCACCTGGCTGTTGAGCCGGCGGCAGCGAAACAATAGGCTGTTCTTCCGTAATATCCTCGATTACAGAGTAATGTACACTCAAGTAAACTTTACCATTCTCCTCTTTTACGTGCAAAACTTTTTCACCCTTTATTCTCGCATCCTCACCCGCTTTTTTCAAAACGTCCATGCGGGCAAATCGTTTCGCCAGCGAAATCGCTTCTTCCCGGCTCAGCTTTTGCTGCTCGGACTCCACCTCGTATTGCGTCTGTGCCTTCCATCCGATCGGCAGTTGGAAATCGCCATAACCCAGGTAATGGCGCTGTTCGCTTTGTTCAAAGCGTTGAAACGAGACCTGCTCAAACGGCCAAAGACGCACAGCGTATGCTCCGGCGAGCAGGTAGTAACTGGACTGCTGCTCACCCGTGTAATGATGACGTGTCTGGCTGAGCGGCACCGATACATTGGCCACATACCAGACTTCCCCCTCTACTTTTCCGCGAGCGGCCACCACCCCCTGGCGCTGATCGTTTCCGATGATCCCGGAAATCAGTACTTGTCCCTTGTTGACAAACTGATTAACCTGGACAACGGTTTTCCCTGCTTCTGCCTGAATACGGTGGATTACCGCCTTTTTCCGCGCGATCAGATGACGGGGGTTGTACACTTTGGCAGGATCAGGCTGCTCTTTCTCCACCACCTGGATGATCGCTTTGGTGCCACGCAGTTCGACTCCGACATAGGAGGCTTCCGGCAGCATCTCGAGCAGTTGGTCTTGCAGAACCTGTGGTTCTTTTAGTTTGACCTTCCAAGCCCATGGTTTAATCCCGATTTTTGTGGCCGCCTGTCGCACCTCTTGCGTGGAAATATGTTTCGTGCCGACCACTTCCACACTCCATATCAGAGAGGAGAGCATGTACAATCCGGCAAAAAAAAGAAAAATGCCTGTCGTAAACCCGGCGCGCATTTTCATCCGAACCAGCCAGAAAGGCAATCCTTCACGGCGAACCACCTTGCTTCGACAGCCTGTCTCACGCAACAGTGAACGCAGCCGCAAGTAATCGCTGATCAGAATGTCGCATTGCCCTTCCTCCGGCGAACGACGCCTGACATTCCAGACCTGGAACCCTTCCCGCACCGCCATATTGATCAAGCGCTCGAATCGTTTGCCGCGAACGGAGATGGTGACATGTCCTTGTGCCCACTCCTTCAATCTGTTCCGCATCTTCCCTTCCCTCCTCAGCCATTCCCTACTTAATCCAGAGCGACGGTTGAACTTTTACTTTTCAACAAACTTCACACCGGCGATTCGTCCTTCCAGCAGTACCTCTTCCGGCAAAATCGCCCGGATCACCAACTGCTCCCCGGAGACGATCAACTGTCCGTTGGTTAACAACAAACGGAGCTCTTTGTCGCTAAAATGAAGAACTCCGCGATGGTTCTCTATGTACATTTGCAGGTGACCGATCATGGTGACTCGCGGGACTTCCAATACCACATCTTGCGGCAAATCCAAGACGCCCGCCGCCAGTTGACGCAGTCGGCGACTCCATCGCTTCATGGAATAGCCCCCTTTTTATAGCCGGCGCTGTGCGCCTCGATATGCTCTCCTGGCAGGATCGGGTAGAGTGGTGCCGGAGGGTATTTCTTCTATAACCCTATGCAGCAGGTCGTCAATCATGCGAACAAAAAGCAAGGCATGATCTCAGCTATCGATTCATCCCGTAAAATAAAAAAGGATTCACATCCATGCACTGGATGTGAATCCTGTAAGACAACGAAATGGCTATAGCGTCCTGTCAGAGCGATAAGGTGGACGGTAGGCCGCTTTCGCTCGTGGCGGCGAAAAGACAAGCGCCCACTTTAGTCCTTCACGTGGGTCGATTGCCTCACGCGACCGCTCCTGCCTGCGTAAAGCTGTTTTCTGGTGCGCACCTGTGATGGAACCGCCTTCGGAAATTGGCGATTTCCCCAGGATGGGATGATCCTTTCCCTTCATCGAGCGGGCATCTGGACGTTTCCCGTCACGGATCGGTTGGGCCACCATGTCAAGCGGGGACAGTGTTTCAGCAGTCGTTTCAGCAGTAGGTTCTGTCGCTCTCTCAACCCAATCTGCATCCGTGTTTCCACCCGTTCGGTCAACGGACAGCCGCTCCGTATTGTACATCTTGTACGAAACATCGGTTTCGGCAGCAGGTTTGCTCTTTACCATCATCCGTTTTGGTTTTGGCTCCTCCGCATCGCTGCCAAATGGGATATCGGTCACGTCTCCAATCCATTTGCCCCACTTGGCGGCCTGCTGATTCCCTTTTCGAGCCGCTTTGCCAAACAGCAGATAACCAAGTAAGGCGAGAATCAACGGCCAAAAAGAGCCAACTAAGTCCAAGAGTACACCGATCAATTCTAGCATCTATACAGCCCCCTACTTACCGCCGTGTGCATCCGTACCAGGGTCGGCCGACTCACCGAATGATTTGCGCATGGCCGTGTCGGCAACGATATTTTGCAGGTTGTAGTAGTCCATTACCCCCAGCTTGCCTTCGCGCAGCGCCTCGGCCATCGCCAGCGGTACCTGTGCTTCCGCTTCCACTACCTTCGCCTTCATCTCTTGTACGCGAGCCAGCATTTCCTGCTCCAGGGCAACAGCCATCGCCCGGCGTTCCTCTGCTTTTGCCTGTGCGATCTGTTTGTCTGCTTCTGCCTGATCGGTCTGCAGTTGTGCCCCGATGTTTTTGCCTACGTCAACATCGGCGATGTCGATGGAGAGGATTTCAAACGCTGTACCAGCATCCAGTCCCTTGCTCAGTACGGTTTGAGAGATACGATCCGGGTTTTCCAATACGTCTTTATGACGCTCCGCCGAACCGATGGTGGTGACGATTCCCTCACCGACACGGGCAATAATCGTTTCCTCTCCCGCACCACCGACAAGCCGGTCGATGTTGGCGCGGACAGTAACCTTTGCTTTGGCTCTCACTTCGATCCCGTTCATCGCCATCGCTGCGACGATCGGGGTTTCGATCACTTTCGGATTGACACTCATCTGTACAGCCTGCAGCACATCGCGGCCTGCGAGATCGATGGCCGCGGCACGTTCAAAACCAAGCGGGATGTCCGCCCGTTGTGCGGCGATCAAGGCATCTACCACGCGGTCGACATTACCGCCAGCCAGATAATGGCTTTCCAACTGGTTAGTGGCTAGATCCAGACCCGCTTTACGTGCTTTGATCAGCGGATTGACAATCTTTGCCGGAACCACGCGGCGCAAACGCATGGCAATCAACGTAACCATGCCGACGCGAACGCCGGAAGCCAGCGCGGATATCCAGAGCATGATCGGTACAAATGAGAGAAATACAGACAATACGACAATCACCACGGCAACCATGAAGATAAAGGGGAGGATTCCTCCATCAAACGGCATATCCATCTACTCCTTTTTTTCGTTTTCCCGTTCTTCCACAACGACGCGGGTTCCTTCTACCTGAATCACGACCACCTCGGTACCTGAGGCAATAAAGCCACCGGCGCTAACGGCATCAACCCGCTTGCCGTCAATCCTGACAATGCCTGACGGCCGAAGCGGCGTAAGCGCAATGCCAACTTGCCCGATCAGCTCCCGCTGGTCGCGAGGGGCGATATACCCTGCTTCGCTGCGAAGTTCATCACTTAAAACAAACTTGCTGATCAGCCCTTTGAAGCCGTACCGCTTCACCAGCCATATGGCTGCGATCACTGTGACCAACGCGGCGAAAGCCAGAGAGACGAGTCCCTGCTCCGTATCGTAGGCTGCCAGTACGAGACTGGAGGAGAGACTGACAAAACCGATGATGCCGACGATACCACCCGGCAGCACAATCTCTGCAAGCATCAGGACGACCCCGAGCACGAACAGACCAATGTGCAGCCAGTCGGCAAAGCCTGCTACGTAGTGGCCGAAGAAATACAGCCCAAAAGAGAGCAAGCCCACCGTACCGGCAACTCCGAAACCAGGGACGAACAGTTCGACAATCAGCCCAAGCAGTCCGATCAGCAGCAGCAGACTCATCACATACGGACTGGTCACAAAGCGGGCTACCCGTTCGCTTAATGTCGGCTCAATGTTGGACATACGATCCGCTTCGATACCGAGATAGCGGTACAACTCTGCTTTATCGGCAACAATTTTGTCGGCATACCCGACTTCTGCTGCTTTCTCCGCGTCAAGCGACAGGACCGTTCCCTTCTCTTTTAGTCCGGGAATCTCCATGTCGATCTCTACCATCGCTCGAGCGATTTGCTCATCACGCCGGTTCAGCCGAGCGGCCGATTGCATCTTTTCCGACCAAGCCGAAATCACCTTCACATCTGCTGCATTGCCCGCCATGTCAATCGGTGTGGCCGCACCGATCGCGCTGCCGGGGGTCATCACAATCTCATCGGCATTCAAGGCGATGTAAGTCCCAGCTGAGAAGGCTTGGTCGTCAATATAGGCAACGACGTGCATCGGTGCCTGACGGATCAATGCTCCAATATGGGTAGCTGCATTGATCTCGCCTCCAGGCGTGTCGATGTCCAGGATGGCCAAATCAGCTCCCCGCTGCTTCGCTTCATCAAAGGCACGCTGCAAAAAAGCTTCCAAACCGCGTTCGATCCCCTGTTCCACAGGAATGACAACGCCGTCCTCAAATACAGTTGCAGATGAGCCAGACTCCGATGCAGCCGCACCTGTTTCCGCCTGTGCGGAGTGCACTCCCATCAGCGAGACGAAACTGACACTGATCAGCCATGCCATCACAAGAAAGAAACGAAACCTGTTATTACGTTGGATAGCTTCCACTCGATTCCCTCCCTCCTTATTATTTGGTTCCCCACAAAATCTAATAAGGTAATACGGATCGAGTATCAACATGTTTCAAAAAAAATCAAAAACCCGGCCTGTTGTTGCAGACCGGGTTATTTGCTTTATCAGGTAGTCAATTCGTCGGCAACGACTTTTTGGACGAGGGTACCGTCAGCTCTGCCTTTTAGCTTTGGCATGATGGCTCCCATTACTTTCCCCATCTCCTTTTTGGACGTCGCACCAACAGCGGCAATCGTCTCACGTACCAGTTGACGAATCTCCGTCTCGCTCAACTGTTCCGGCAGATAGGAGGTAAGTACATCGATTTCCTCGCGTATTTTGCTCGCCAGGTCTTCGCGCCCGGCCTTCTCGAACTCTTGGAGGGAGTCACGGCGTTGCTTTAACTCACGGGTCAAGATGGTGAGCACATCGTCATCGGACAACTGATCACCCTTTTGAATCTCTTCGTTCTTAACGGCGGCTTTCACCATGCGAATAACAGAGAGTTTTAGTGTGTTTTTGTCCCTCATCGCCTGCTTCATATCCTGATTGAGACGCTCCATTAGACTCATGATTGGCCTCCCTGAACGTTAGTACTTACGTTTGCGTGCTGCTTCCGATTTTTTCTTGCGCGCAACGCTTGGCTTTTCGAAATGGCGGCGTTTGCGAATCTCAGCCATCACACCCGCTTTCGCGCTTTCACGCTTGAAGCGGCGCAGTGCGCTCTCCAATGACTCGTTTTTACGTACACGAATCTCAGCCATCTGTCTTCCCTCCCTCCGCTTGAAACCGTGAGACAACTGTTCAAGCACAGACTGTCAACTTTCATTATAGGGCAGATGGCCGTCTCCGGTCAACCATTCCCCGTGGTTTACTCTTGTTGAAATCCAGCTAAAAAATGATAGTGCAAGTGAAAAACTTCTTGTCCGCCCTCTTTGCCGCAGTTGTTTACGATGCGAAAACCCTTTACTTCCAGCTTTTTGGCCAACATTTGGGCGACTTGATGAATATGGCCGATCAGCGGCAGATCCTCCTCGCTCACATCCATCAATGTTGGAATCGGTTTGCGCGGGATAATCAGCAGGTGGATCGGCGCTTTCGGCGCAATATCATGGATCACGATTACCTGATCGTCCTCGTATTCGAAGCGCGCGGGGATCTCTTGTTCCATGATCCGGGTAAAAACGCTTTTTTCCATAGGGCACCTCCAAAAGACATAGGAATGTTGTCCGTAAAATATGTATGTCACTAGCACTCAATTACACTATAACGAATCGATCCGCCGCTTGGCAAGAAACGACAGTACATGCAGTACCCTCTTGTCACTCTATGCTCCCCGTGATAGCATGACCGTAGCCGATTGTCGTGAAAAAAGGAGAGGCCGACTATGAAACCGATTCCTCTACAGCAGGTTGCCAGCATGGCAGAAGGCCTGCTGATCAGCGGTAACCCCCATCAGTTGATCACATCCGTCCACTTTGACAGCCGCCAGTTGGAGAAGGGCGGCTTATTCATACCCGTCGTCGGTGAACGGGATGGACACGATTTTTTCCATCATGCCGTCGAAAAGGGGGCTGCTGCCGCATTCATCTCTGATGAAGCGAAGATTCCAAAGGAGTTGCCCGAGGACTTCGGACTGATTCTGGTGAACGACACCGTACGCGCTTTTGAAAAGTGGGCAGGCAAGTATCGCAAGCAGTACTCCCTTCCCTTTATCGCAGTCACCGGCAGCAACGGAAAAACGACTACAAAAGATATTACGGCCCATCTATTAGCTGATTGGATGTCCGTTTACAAGACGTACAAAAGTTTTAACAATCACCTCGGTGTCCCTTATTCGCTGCTGCAGATTGAAGAGGGGCATCAAGTGGCCGTATTGGAGCTGGGGATGAACCACGCCGGCGAAATCGATCGGCTTGCCTCACTCGTCCAGCCGAAAATCAGTATCATCACCAACATCGGCGATGCCCATATCGAGTACTTCGGTTCGCGGCGAAAAATCGCCTTGGCCAAAGCAGAACTGCTCCCGCACACAGCAACCGATGGATTGGTGCTGCTAAACGGCGATTCCCCCTACCTAAGCGAGTTGACTCATCTATACGATGGAAGAACTCTTTTTTATTCGATCCAAGGACCGGCGGATCTGTGGGCGGAAAAGATTGAGACCGACGAGCAGGGAACATCATTTGTCGTCTGTTTTGCGTCTGGAGAGTCATTTCCCGTATCGATTCCGTTATTCGGAAAGCATAATGTGTCAAACGCGCTGCCCGCAATCGCCGTGGCAAGGGAATTGGGCATGGACACAGCAGCTATTGCCAAGGCATTGTCTACTGTGTTCATATCAGCGATGCGCTTCCAGGTAACACCCACCGCAAGCGGCACGCTGGTGATCAATGATGCCTACAACGCCAACCCGACTTCGATGAAAGCAGCAATCGAGACGTTCGCCGAGATCTTCCCGCAGCGCAAGAAAGTGCTGGTTCTGGGAGAGATGTTGGAACTGGGCGCCGAGTCGCCAGACCTGCATGCCGAAGTAGGCGCATATGCCGATCGGTACAGCGAGAGTTTGGAACTGCTGATCACCATCGGAGAAGCGACCCGCCCGTTGCACAACGCTTATCACGGCCGAAAGCTGCATGTCCCAAGCAAAGAAGCGGCCACCGATGCGCTGGATGCGATCAACGATGCCGAACATGCGGTTCTGTTTAAGGCTTCGCGCGGTATCAGACTGGAAACACTAGCCGAACACATGCAACAAAAAAACCGGAAGTAGACCCGGAGACAGAGGGAGCAAACCTATGGAGTTTCATTTTCTTTCGATTTTGAGCCTTGGTTTTTGGTTGGGGATCAAGCACGCGATTGAGCCCGACCACGTCATCGCGGTATCGACGATTGCCAGCCGCAGCCGCAATCTATGGCGGTCCTCTTTGGCAGGCGTATATTGGGGGATTGGCCACACCGCTACCCTTTTTGTTGTAGGTCTGATCTTCATCCTGATGAAAAGCAGGATTCCCGAGGTATGGGCGATGTCGCTGGAATTTACCGTCGGTATCATGCTGGTCTGGCTCGGTCTGTCCAATGCGCTTTACCTGCATCGCAGACAAAAACATACCTCTTATACGGGCGTGATCTCGCCACATGGACTGCTGTTGAACACAGCACTCCCTCCCGATGACGAGCTGCCATACATGAAGTCGGCTGGCATTGGCCTGATCCACGGTCTTGCGGGCAGTGCAGCACTTGTCCTGCTGACGATGGAGCTGGTCCCCACTGTCTGGATGGGAGCGATGTATATCCTCTGCTTTGGCGCCGGTACGGTGCTCGGCATGCTGCTGTTCACCACTGTTCTCGGCATTCCTTTCGTGCTGAGTGTAAACAGGGTACGGTTAAACACAGTGCTGACCAGATTGACCGGCGTGGTCAGTGTGGTATTTGGTGTCTATTACATGTACAACCTTGGTGTGACCGAGGGGTTATTCCGCTTGTGGATTCAGTAGCAAAAAAACAACCGGGGGTAAGCTCCGGTTGTTTTTGCTGTCATCTGATCTATTTCTCGCTTACTCGAATGCCTCAGCCGAGATCTGATTCCGCTGTTTGTCTGCATGACGCTCCTGTGCCAACTGCACCAGCCGGTCGATCAGCTCACTATATGGAATCCCAGCTTCAGCAAACAGCATCGGGTACATTGAATAAGGGGTAAAGCCAGGCATCGTGTTCACCTCGTTGATGTACAAGCGGTCAACTGCTTCATTCCAGAAAAAGTCGACGCGGGACAAACCCGAGGCATCGATGGTGTGAAAAGCCTGTACCGCCAATTCCGCGATCCTGTCCGCGACATGCTGCGGGACGTTGGCCGGGATCTGCAGTTCCGTCCCTGCTCCTTTGTACTTGGCTTCGTAATCATAAAATTCTTTCGTGGCGATCACTTCGCCAACGACAGAGGTGACGACCTGTTCATTGCCCAATACGCCAATCTCCAACTCGCGCCCTTCGACAAACGCTTCGACGATCAGGCGTCGGTCAAATGAAGCCGCCAGTTTGAGGGCTTCCAGTAATTGCTCACGGTCTTTCGCCTTGCTGATGCCGACGCTGGAGCCCATGTTGGCCGGTTTGACAAAGCAGGGGTAGCCCAACTCCTCTTCAATCTCCCGCACAACCTCATCAGGTGCTGATTCCAGCCGCGAGCGGAGGATGCCCAAGTACTTTCCCTGCGGCAGTCCGGCTTGCGCAAAGATATTTTTCATCATCCATTTATCCATCCCGACTGCGGAGGCCATTACACCTGAGCCGACGTAAGGTAGATTGGCTAACTCCAACAACCCCTGTACGGTACCATCTTCACCGTTCGGGCCGTGGACAACCGGAAAAATGACGTCGATTTCTTCACCTAAAGACAGAACGGGTGCCGCATCCCGCTTGCCTGACTGGACCATCTGCCCTGCCTGGCCATCTGCAGCACTGGACTGCTTCCCCTCCAGCCGCAATGCTTCCACGCTCTGCGGCAAGCCGGCAGCAGCTTCTCCCTTTACCCAGTTTCCGTCCAAGCGGATATAGATTGGCAGAATCTCGTATTTGTCCGGATCGACCGCTTGAATCACAGACAGTGCCGTTCGCAGCGAAACCTCATGCTCCGATGATTTTCCTCCGTATACGATCCCCAGCCGTATTTTTCTCCCCATCCGTAAAACTCCCTTCTATGTCAGCAAAACATGGCTCTGTCCCTGTATGTTATGCAGAGCAACTCCCTTTCGAACCTTGCCTTATGCCTTATGAAGATACCCTTTCAGCATAATGGATGAACAGAGTGAACACAACCCTTCCCCACTCACCGTTTCACTCCCCTACTCATATCGTGTAGCATGGAGGGATTGGCGATGAGAGATTATCTCCTCTACTGTACGTACTGTTCGGTATACACGCTCTTGCACAGCTATAACAAGGAATCGGGAGCGTTTCTCGGGGAGTATTCGCTACTTTACAACGACTATACGCGGGACAGTATCGTCTTGAACAAATTTTTGCTTGCCCACCTCGGTCACGCGTTAAAGATGATTCCCTCCAAAACGGAAGAGTACATGGGGATCATCTGCAGCACCAAGCGGTTTTTGGAGGACGACATTGACAAGTACGTCCAAGAGAGCAAGGAGCGGCGTCTGTTTGAAGAGCGCGACCGGTTAAGCGAACGGCATATAGGGCGGGTACAGGTATACATGATTAAACACCTGCTTGATTGTGAGTTGGAAGGATTGAAGAGAAGAAAAGCGGCAACTCCGGCCGAAGGACAAGTGCTGCTGGGCAATGAGTTGGGGATCAAGAAGGCACTGGAGATCATTGAACAAGTACTGACAGACAAACAACTTGCTTGAACAGGAAACGGGCCTGCTTGTGGCCCGTTTTCTCTGTTTCACACGGTTTCATACGGTTTAATACGGTTCGATTTCATTCCCGGTCTTGATCTCGATGACATGTGTCGGAACGTCCGGCGTTGGGATCGTCCGGCTGTCCGGAGCTGCCTCTCCCTCCTCCACCCATTCCACCAGCAGGTCGAAACTTTGATGGACGTAGGGAAGCAGCGGCTGCAGTTCTTTGTCTGGATCAGAGTTGCTCCAGACGAGACTATCGACATGATTGCCCTTTTCGATCAGATAGAGCCGGTGCAGATCAGCACGCCCCGCTTTTTCCACCAGTTTTTGATAAGCAACACCGTGTACATCGGGAAAGATAAGTGAATCCCAGGTCCCGAATACGCTGATGAGCGGCACTTGAATCTCTCCCGTATTCTCTATTTGAGCCACGTTTTGCTTTACCTTGCCCGGTCGCTCATTGTAGTCATACGACTGGTAAATCCAATCGTTGGAACGGTCACGGTTGCCCTCAGGAGTAAAGGTCAGGTAGTCGCGCCAGTCGATCCGGTTGGGAGCGTCCGGGTCAAACTCATCGCGATAAATGTTGAGAGAAAGGAACCAGTAAACCAGATCGTGATAGGCCCACAGTTTTTCCGATCCTTTGGGCAGACCGGCCTGATAAAGCGCCTGCCTGGCCTCTGCTTGTGCTTCTCCAGTCCCATAAAGTGCTTGCTCAGCGTGTCGAACCACCTCGGTAAGCGACGTGATCAGGTTGGGCTCGTCCCCTCTCCACAGCACTCCCTCCCAGTCTACTCCACCGTCGTACAGAGCAGGTTCTTTGGTACGCTTGGGATCATCATGCTCCAAGGCATAACGAACCACGTAGCCGCCATTGGAAATGCCGATGGCGTAGGTGGGGATAGGATGATCTTCGGAGACGAGGTCGCTCGCCGGGTTGTTTGTGTCGGTTGGATCAATCAGCTGATCAGAGTAGTTTTTGCTGAGGTAGGCTTGTGCCGCTTTGGTGATCTGGCGAAAGCGCAGATTCCACTCAGCCAGAGAGTCTTCTTGCGCAACCAGGGCATTTTTCACCTTTGCCAGCGAATCGGTTGGATCGATTTCCCCCTGTGTTCCTTTGTCAATCGCGGCGAAGGCATACCCTCTGCCCAAAACGTAATCGCTGAACAGCAGGTCAGTCGACGTCTCAGTACGAGTAGCCGGGATCCCGCTTACCACTAACTTTCCATTCCACTCATCAGGTACACGGATCACAAACTTGGCATCATCGAACATGCCGTTTACCTGCGTACCGGTCACCTCGTCCGGCTGATACAACTGATGCCAGCCGGTTCCCTCCTCTTCGCTGCCCCATAGGTAAGGAGTTAATCCGATGTTGCCGTGCACGGTTGCCGCTTCGTACTGCAGCGGATTTTTTGTCGTGAGCCAGTTGTTGTTTTCTCCGTCAAACACGGTCACGGTTACACTGTGCGCCCCCGGGATAACCGGTGAATAAGCGGCCCATGCACTTGAACCCAACAAGGCGGGGGTTACCAAAGGAACCATCAGTAAAGTGCTGAAAACGATGGCTCTCCATCTGCTTCTAGCCAACTGCATCCTCCTCCTCTTTTGAGAGCGTTTTCTATATCGCCTGATTATTTAGCAATTCTCGTACCATGCTTATCATCAGCCGAACCGTCCGTTCTCGCCTCTGTCGTGTCGAGGGGGTTGCTGGTCTGTCCTAATGGCAAAACTGGGCACGTCTTATCCGCAACCATCTCGTCAATGCCATAAACTGATCTGTCGCAAAAAGAGTACAACTTCTCTGCACGAAAAAGCGACATGTCGCAACAGAGCGTCATGCCGCTTGTGATTATGATCGATCCCTCACCTCAAAGATGGCAAACTTCAGATATTCTCCCTCATCCACTCCGCTGATCTGCGGGTGATCTTTGGCTGCCCCGCGCCAGTCCACCAGTCGCAGGATTTTCTTTGCATCCACCGCAGCGTCCTGAATCGTCTGCAGAAAGAGGTCGGCGGACATGTGATAGGAACAAGAAGCCGTCACCAGATAGCCGCCAGAGCGGACCAGCTTCATGCCGTGCAGGTTGATGTCCTTGTAGCCGCGGCAGGCACCTTTTACAGCACGACGGGATTTGGCAAAAGCAGGCGGGTCCAGGATCACGACGTCCCACGAGCGGCCAGCCTCCACACTCTCCCGCAGGTAGTCAAAAGCATTGGCCACGACAAACTGAACGCGGTGCAGAAACCCGTTCATCGTGACGTTTCGCCGGGCCGTTTCAATCGCATGCTCGGAGATATCCAATGCCGTTACCTTCTTCGCACCGTGCTTGCAGGCATTTAATGTAAACGAACCGGTGTGGGTAAAGCATTCCAATACTTCCGCACCGTCCCAGAACGGATTTTTCACCACTTTGCCGCGTCGGTCTACCGGCTTGTAAACCATCTCCCCCTGCTCGTCCAGAAGCGGTTCTACATCACGCGTCTTGCCCTCTCGATCTGTCATCGGCTCCCCATCCGAGCCGATGGGCTGCAATGCGATCCCATGTTTTTCTCCCCACCCCGTCATCAGCGGAGCGATTGCCGCCCGATTCTCCCGTTGATCGTAAAAAAATCCGGTCTTCTGTCCCTCGACAATATCGACCACGTAGGTCAAACCGTTTTCCTCAATCTCAACCTCACGAGGACACTCGCCGTACATCACTTCTTTGGTCTGCTCCAATCCCTCCAGTTCGCGTACAGGAACATCGTTGCGCAGATAGATTCCCTTGGGCTGGATCACTTCCAGCAGGGCTTGTTTGATCCACTCGCGAAACCTTTCCATCCCGAGGGAAAGGATTTGTACAACCAAGACATCTCCATAGCGGTCGACGATCAACCCCGGCAGAAAGTCAGCCTCACCGTATACCAGTCGGCAGTAGAGAGGATTGTCTACAAACCGTTTTCGATAACCGACCGCCTCTCGGATCCGGCGGACAAAAAAGGGAGGTCGATTTGTTCCTTAGGGTCATAGGTGAGCAGGCGAACGGCGATTTGCGACTGGGGGTTGATATAGCCTTTGCCCAGGACATGTCCCTGATGATTGCTTACTTCGACAATATCGCCGGGTTCAAAGTCCCCCTGCACTTCCTGTATTTCCGATTGAAATACCCACGGATGTCCTGTCTCCAACCGTTTTTTTCTGTTCCTGGTTAGAACCACTCTTGCCACGTCATTCATCTCTCCTTGTCATGCTTGTCTCAGCACAGGCATAGCGTATAGTATCGGTTGGACCACGAAAAGGGGGGCGTGTGCGTGCGGATCGCTGCCGAGATTTTGCTGCCGTTTGCGCTGGGGCTAAGTTATTTCTTGATGGGTATGTACGTGATGCGTACGGGGTTCCACCATTTGGCCGGGAAGCGCATGGAGGCGTTCCTGCTCCGGTTTACGCGTACGCCCGTACACAGCTTTTCCTCTGGTCTCCTGTCTACCTTTGTCCTGCAAAGCTCGAGCGCCGTCACGGTCCTGACGATCGGGCTGACCCAGTCGGGCGTGATTCGCTTTCCGCAAACCGTCGGCATCATTCTGGGAACCAACGTCGGCACAACCGTGACGACGGAATTGATCGCCCTGCGTCTGGAAGAGCTGGCCGTACCGATGCTGTTGATCGGTGTACTCATGTGGCTGCAGCGCCGGCTGACACTCCGCTGCATCGGTCTGATCGTCGCCGGGTTCGGGCTGATTTTTCTGGGTATCGACACGATGCAAGTGATGGCCAAGCCACTGGAGGAGTCAGATACATTTCGCTCTCTGTTTCTGACCAGCAGCCATTCTATCTGGATCGGGCTGTTGACCGGCACGATCTTTACGGCACTGATTCACAGCAGCTCGGCTACTACTGCGATCACGATGGGACTTATGGTCCATGACGTGATGTCGATCGAGACGGCGTTGGCTGTTGTGCTTGGGGCCAACATCGGAACCTGCTTTACGGCACTGCTGGCCAGCATTGGCACAAACACCGCCTCACGACAGGCAGCCTGGCTGCACACCCTGTTCAACGCAGCAGGCGCCCTGCTGTTTCTGCCGTTTCTCTCTAGTCTGGCCAGTGCCGCCCAGTTTCTCACGTCCGATCCGGCGATGCAGATAGCCCATGCCCAGACCATCTTCAATCTGATCTGTTCCCTGCTCGGACTGCCGTTTGCCGCGCAGATCGCCCGTTTTATCCAATGGTTGATTCCAGATCAAAAAAGATAAAAGGCGGAAAAGCCAATCGATTATCGATCACTGAACAAACGGGATCATGTAGATAGACGTAATGATGCCGGTCAGGATCATCGCCAGGCCTGATGCAGCGGCCTGCGTCTGTGAGTCACGCAGCAGACTTGCCGTGCCAATCGCGTGGGAACTAGTCCCAACAGCGATCCCGATCGCCCAATCATCGGTGATGCCGAACCGTCTCAGCAATGGCCGGGCAATACTGATCCCGAAAATGCCTGTCAAAGCCGTAAACAAACCAGCGAGAGAGGGAACTCCCCCGACCGCGGCGGTCAGTTCAATCGAAATCGGTGTGGTAACTGATTTGCTCAGCATGCTGCGAAGAAGCACATCATCTCCGCCAAGCGACCAGAACGTCATCCAGGTGACTGCGATGGACAGTCCTGCTCCTACCGCAATCCCTGGCAGAATCCCTTTCCACAGGGCGATCAATTCCCTGAATTGCCTGGCCAAAGGAACTGCCAGGGCAACGGTCGCCGGTCCCAGCCAAATGGTGATCCACTCTCCTCCGGCAGCGTATGCTTCCCAATCATCGCTGATTACCCACCACAGCAGCCACACCCCGGCAGCAGCAAGTAAAAGCGGTTGTATCCACAGAACCTTTTGCGATATCTTTTGCGCAGCGGCATATGCCAGCAGGGTCACGATGATCGCGGTGAAACTAAGCATTCCGTTCCCTCCTATGGCCATCGCCAGCCGTACCTGCCGTTCGCTCCTGAGCCTGATTTTTCTTCCAGGTCTGCATCATCAGTCCAACCGTCAGCATCACCAGCGGTGGCCCGGCTGCGAGTGCAGTCAGGATCGGCCACGGCTGCTGCATAATCACTCCAGCATATGAAACAACCCCGACGATGATAGGCACAAAAAAGAGCAACATATGCTTCAGCAAGAAAGCACTTGCCTGTTCCACCAAGCGAAAGGGAATCCAGCCAGCTATCAGTGAAAGGGCCAGCAGAAGCATCCCGATCAGACTGCCCGGCAACGGGATCTCCCCCCACCTGTTCAGCAGCGCGCCCACTCCGTAAAAACCGAGGATGATCAGCCACCCCCACATATCTCTCTCCCTCCCATATGAATCATCTCGTCTCTGGACATTGTAATCTAGACCTGTCTTGTTGGACAATCTTTCTGCTGCTCGGAAGCGGTCCCCACGGGAAGTAAAAAGCGAACTTCCCAGTATTGGAAGTTCGCCTCCTGTCAATTAATCCATCAAGGATTAATAACCGCTGCTCTCTGACGCTTCTCCTGTGACGATAGCGATGCCCGCACTGGCTCCAATGCGAGTCGCACCCGCTTCGATCATCGCCAGGGCGGCTGCTCTGTCGCGTACACCGCCTGATGCTTTCACCCCGATGCCTGGGCCAACGGTCTTGCGCATCAAAGCGATATCTTCGACCGTTGCACCACCGGGACCAAACCCGGTAGAGGTCTTGACAAAGTGGGCTCCCGCCTCTACACACAGCTTGCAGGCCGTGACTTTTTCCTCATCCGTGAGAAGTCCCGTTTCCAGGATCACCTTGACCAGTACGCCGGCAGCCGCTTCTACAACGGCAGCGATGTCGCGTCTCACCAACTCCAGGTCGCCCGACTTCAGCGCACCAACGTTTAGCACCATGTCGACTTCGCCTGCTCCGCCTGATACCGCGTCACGGGTTTCTGCCGCTTTTGCCTCTGGTGTGGTCGCGCCGAGCGGAAAACCAATCACCGTGCACACCTTTACCTCGGTTCCAGCCAAATGGCCGGCAGCACGTCTTACCCATGTCGGATTGACACAAACGGAAGCAAACTGATACTGCTTCGCTTCCTCGCACAGCCGGTCAATCATCTCAGCGGTCGCATCCGGCTTGAGCAGCGTATGATCGATATACTTGTTCAACTCCATGCTTACACCTCCACCCCGAGTTGGCGCAGCGCCGTCTGCAGCACGCTGCTGTTGTTATCGTATCCCCTGCTTTGCTGTTGTTCCCAGGCTTCGAGCGGTTGAAACCAGCTCACTGCCGTGATCTCTTCGATTTGCGCAGCCAAACGATCGGTCAACGCTTCCACCAGATAGTAGTGAACTTCCTTTTCTACCTGCTGACCCGTCTGTGGGTCTCTGTAGGTGTAAGAGACGATCTCCAGTTTTCTGACCAGTTTGCCGCGTACACTAGTCTCCTCTTCGATTTCACGCAGTGCTGTTTCCTCCAGGGTTTCCCCTGGTTCCTGCTTTCCTTTTGCCAAGGATATTTTGCCAAAGCGGTCCTCAATCATCAACAGCAGCAGTTGACCGTCCCGCCTGGTATAGACGACACCGCCGGCCGACAGCTGCTTCATACGGCCGTTCCCTCAACCATCCGGCGAACGGGTTGTTCGGCCACTCCGAGCAGACTGCCTTGGCAATACTCGGATCCTGGCTGATCCAGGCGAACGCGACACACCTTGCCGATCAGTTCTTCGCTGCCCGGGAATACAAGGTTCAGGTAATTGTCGGAATAACCCATCATCAGGCCGCTGTTCGGATCTTCCTTGTACGGGCGTTCCGGAATCACTTCCAGCACCTGGCCGACAAAGCGTTGCGCATAAGAAAGGGTGAGCTGCTGATTCAATTCGATCAGCTTGGCTACACGTTCTCGTTTAACCTCTTCTTCTACCTGATCAGGCATGCGGGCCGCAGGGGTGCCGGTTCGCATAGAGTAAGGGAAGACGTGCAGTTCGGCAAATTGAGTCTCCTGAATAAAGCTGTAGCCGTTTTGAAACTGCTCTTCTGTTTCGCCGGGGAAGCCGACAATCACGTCCGTCGTAATCGCCACACCCGGCAACGCTTCGCGTACTTTCTCCATCCGTTCACGGAACTGGGCCGTCGTGTACTTGCGGCGCATCCGCTTCAGCACCTCATCATCGCCCGCCTGCAGCGGTACGTGCAGGTGACGGCACACCTTGTCTGACTGATCGATCACCTGGAGCACTTCGTCCGTAAGCTGACTAGCCTCGATCGAACTGATGCGAATCCGCTTCAGGCCATCTACCTGATGCAGGTCAACCAGCAGTTTGGCCAGGTTGTAATCCTGCAGATCCTCGCCGTACCCTCCTGTATGAATACCGGTGAGTACGATCTCCAGGTAGCCGGCATCGACCAGTTTGCGTGCCTGTTCGATGACGCTCTCCGGCTGGCGGGAGCGCATCAGACCACGTGCCCAGGGAATAATGCAAAAGGTGCAGAAGTTGTTGCAGCCCTCCTGGATCTTGAGCGATGCACGCGTCCGGTCTGTAAACGAAGGAACATCCAATTCTTCAAACTGACGCGCTTTCATAATGTTGCCGACAGCGTTGATCGGCTGCCGTTCGACGCGAATCTGCTCTACATACTCAAGCAGCTTCTCCCGCCCCTGTGTCCCGACGATGATGTCGACACCAGGGATAGCGGCAATCTCGCCGGGAGAAGTCTGGGCGTAACAACCGGTGACGGCGACAATCGCCTCAGGATTGCGGCGGATCGCGCGGCGGATCACCTGGCGGCTTTTCTTGTCTCCAGTATTGGTCACCGTACAGGTGTTGATCACATAAACGTCTGCAGAATCGGCTTCAAAGTCGACCCGCTGATACCCATTGGTCTTAAACAACTGCCAGATGGCTTCGGTCTCATAACTGTTCACTTTACAGCCCAAAGTGTAGAAAGCAACAGTAGCCATTGCTCTCCCTCCTTTCATCGATTTGGACTTTCAAAATGATAAGAAACGGCCGCCAGCACATACTGACTGGCCGTTTCGGTACGTAGGATTCTCGGACCCAACGAGACAGGCACAATGCCGGCCTGTTCAGCCTGGGCAACCTCCTCTGTCGTAAAACCGCCTTCCGGTCCGATCAGCACACAGAGGGAATCACCCTGTCTCAAACTGGCGAGGACCGTCTGAAGAGAAGTCGTGTTCTCCTGTTCATAGGCGATCACACAGGATGTATACCGGTTTGCCTGCTCCAGCAGTTCAGCAAAACCAACCGCAGGCATTACTTCCGGGACCCGTGTGCGATGAGCCTGCTCGGCGGCTTCCTTGGCGATCTTCTGCCACCGTTCCCGTTTTTTTGCTTCTTTTTTCGGGTCCAGTTTGACGATCGTCCGCTCCGAGGAAAACGGCACAAGGGTTGTCATTCCCAACTCCGTCCCTTTTTGTACGATCCACTCCAGCTTGTCGCTTTTCGGCAGTCCCTGCGCTATGGTTACATGTATCGGCAACTCACGCTGCTCGTCCAGCATCTCCACGATCTCCGCTTGGACCTCCTGGGTGCCCAGATCGACGAGCCGGGCACGTGCACAGCGCCCCTCGCTGTCGCAAACGATCAATTGGTCTCCGGGCTTTCCGCGCATCACCTTGACGATGTGATGGACATCATCACCGGTAATCGTAATCCTGTTATCGAGCAGTTGGTGAGGTTTTACAAAATATCGCTGCATAGTGGGCAACCTCATTATTTTATCGTTTTTTCGCTATGATTGCTACCCAATCGTCGATGTAAGATGTTTCTACGACTTCCAGGTTTGATCTGACCAGGGCCTGTTTGACGTCAGCTTCCCGGGCCATAATGATCCCTGAGGCGATCAACAGGCCGCCCTCCACCAGCACGCGGGCAATATCGTCGGTAAAACGGATAATCACCTCAGCCAAGATGTTGGCCACAACCAGTTCGACTGGTCCTTCCATGTTGTCCAGCAAATTGTTCTGCTTAACCGTTATCTTTCCGCTTTCCTTGTTCACCTTGATGTTGGTTTGGGCGGAGCGGACAGCCACCTCATCCAGGTCAAGAGCCAAAATCTCGGATGCCCCCAGTTTAGCCGCCGCTATACTGAGAATACCGGTACCGGTTCCCACGTCATAGACCCGATCGCCAGACTGAATGTATTTCTCTAGAGCCCGGATGCAGAGCACCGTCGTCGGATGAGTCCCGGTCCCAAAAGCCATGCCCGGATCCATCTCGATGACGATCTCGTCAGCACGCTTCGGTTGGTAGTCCTCCCAGACTGGCGTGATCGTGATTCGTTCCGAGACTGACACCGGTTTGTAGTACTTTTTCCAAGCGGAAGCCCACTCATCTTCGCGTACTTCCGTCAGTGTGATTGTCCCTTTGCCAAGATCAAGTCCATGCAAGAGCAGTTGATTCAACTGCGTCTTGATCTCCTCAACCGTCTCACCGAGATAGCTCGTGACGGGCAGATAAGCCTTGACGTAGACGCCTTCGGTGGGAAAATCGTCGGGGGACAGCTGATAGATCTCGCCAAACGGCGTATCCCATTCGCGGTGGAGCACCTCCGGATCCTCGATAACCACCCCGTTGGCTCCTGCTTCATGCAAAATATTGGATACCGCCTCCACGGCCTCAGCCGTCGTATGAACCGTGATTTCTGACCAGATCATGATCCGCCCACTCCCATCTTCCTCAGGCTTGTTTAAAATTCCTGTTATTCGCCCCGAAACGCCCGCTTCATCTTGTCGAAAAAGCCTTCATCCGACGTGGGAACTTCTTGAGGTGTTTCCCCGTCCATCCCGGCAAACTCACGCAGCAGTTCTTTTTGTCGTTCCGTCAGTTTCTTCGGTGTGATCACCCGGACCCTGACATGCTGGTCCCCTCTGCCATTTCCGCGCAAAAACGGCACTCCTTTGCCCCGCAGGCGGAAATACGTCTCTGTTTGCGTACCCGCCGGAATCTTTAACTTAACCCGTCCGTCCACGGTTGGCACCTCGATCTCGTCTCCCAGCACAGCCTGCGCAAAATGAATCGGCACCTGACAGTAGATGTCATTTCCTTCCCGCTCGAAAAACTCGTGCGGTTTTACGTGCAAGACAACGTACAAATCGCCTGGAGGCCCTCCGTTGACACCTGACTCGCCTTCACCGGAGACGCGCAGTTGGGCACCGTCGTCCACACCGGCGGGAATGTTCAGATGGATCTTGCGGCGTACTTTCACACGACCGTGACCGCGGCATTCCGGACACTTTTCCTTCACCATCTTGCCTTTACCGCCGCAGGTGTGACAAACACGCCGATTGACGATCCGCCCAAACGGTGTATTGGCGACCACTTCTTCCTGACCGCTTCCGCCACAGGTACGGCAGGTTTCCACTTTTGTCCCCGGTTTGGCACCCGAACCATGGCAGGTGCCGCACTCCACTTCTTTCGGGATTTCAATGTCGGTCTCCTTGCCAAACACCGCATCGGTAAACTCGATCCGCATGCTGTACTGCAGATCAGCCCCTTTGCGTGGCGCATTGGGATTGCTACGACGTCCACCGCCAAAAAACATGTCAAAGATATCGCCAAAACCGCCCATGCCGGACGCGTCAAACCCGCCAAAGCCCTGATTGGGGTCCTGATGGCCATAGCGGTCGTACTGCGCCTTTTTCTGCGGATCGGAGAGAACGTCGTACGCTTCCTTTACTTCTTTAAACTTCTCGGCAGCGTCTGGCTCCTTGTTTACATCGGGGTGGTACTGGCGAGCCAACTTGCGGTACGCCTTTTTAATATCCTCTGTGTTGGCGTCCTGGCCAACGCCAAGCACCTCATAGTAGTCCCGCTTCATTCCTACAATCACTCCCGTATCCCAAACAGTCAAAGTTAACTATAGCACGCTGTCGCCAAAGCTTCAACGAGACCTTGTCTCGCCGGCAGCGCCGACACAAAACAACGGTCTGGAATCTGCAAGATTCCCCTTCATGTTGGTCGGTTCTTTCGCCGACCATTTCTCGTAAAAAAAGTCAAAGTCACAAAACCTGACTTTGACTTCTCACACCGCGTTTGCTTACTTCTTGTCGTCAACAACTTCGTAGTCAGCGTCTACTACGTTTTCTTTCTTCTCGCCTTGCCCCGCTTCCCCAGCCTGTGCGCCTTGCGCGGCCTGAGCTGCCTGCGCTGCTTGCTCATACAGCTTCACGGAAAGCTGCTGGACGATCTGAGACAATTCTTCTTTGGCGCTCTTGATCTCTTCGAGGTTGTTTCCTTCGAGCGCTTTCTTCAGTTTTTCTTTCGCCTCGTTGGCTTTGTCGATCTCGCCCTGCTCCACTTTCCCTTCCAGGTCTTTCAGGGTCTTCTCCGCAGTGAAGACAAGCTGGTCGGCTTCGTTGCGAGTTTCCACTTCTTCCTTCCGTTTTTTGTCCTCTTCCGCATTTAATTCGGCTTCCTTCACCATGCGGTCGATTTCCTCGTCAGACAAGCCGGAGTTGGAAGTGATCGTGATCCGCTGTTCCTTGCCCGTACCCAGATCTTTGGCCCGGACATTGACAATCCCGTTGGCGTCGATGTCAAAGCTGACTTCGATCTGCGGCACGCCGCGCGGTGCGGGTGGGATATCCGTCAACTGGAAGCGGCCCAATGTCTTGTTGTCTGCCGCCATTGGCCGCTCACCCTGCAGGACGTGAATCTCAACAGAGGTCTGGTTGTCGGCAGCAGTAGAGAATACCTGAGACTTGCTCGTCGGGATTGTCGTGTTGCGATCGATCAGCTTGGTAAATACACCGCCGAGTGTCTCAATCCCCAGCGAAAGCGGCGTAACATCGAGCAGCACGACATCTTTCACATCACCGGTCAATACGCCGGCCTGCACAGCTGCACCAAGGGCAACCACTTCGTCCGGATTCACACCTTTGTGCGGTTCTTTACCAGTATATTTCTTAATCGCTTCTTGCACGGCCGGAATCCGAGTGGAACCCCCTACGAGGATCACGCGGTCGATTTCGTTTGGCGTCAGACCGGCGTCTTGAAGCGCCTGACGGGTCGGCCCCATCGTCCGCTCAACCAGGGGGGCGGAAAGTTCTTCAAACTTGGCACGAGTCAGATTCACTTCCAAGTGCTTGGGTCCGGTTGCATCCGCCGTGATAAACGGCAGGGAGATCGTCGTTGTCAGCACGCCGGAGAGGTCTTTTTTCGCCTTTTCGGCTGCGTCTTTCAAGCGCTGCAACGCCATGCGGTCCTGCGACAGGTCAATACCGTGTTCCTTTTTAAACTCGCTGACCAGATAGTCGATAATGACCTGGTCGAAGTCATCTCCGCCCAGCTTGTTGTCGCCTGACGTCGCTTTTACTTCAAAGAAGCCTTCGGACAGCTCCAGAATCGACACGTCAAAGGTACCACCACCTAGGTCGTACACCAGGACGGTCTGATCCTCGTTCTTTTCGATCCCGTAAGCCAGAGCGGCAGCGGTCGGCTCGTTGACAATCCGCAGCACTTCCAATCCGGCAATCTTACCGGCATCTTTGGTAGCCTGGCGCTGGCTATCGTTAAAGTAGGCAGGTACGGTAATCACCGCCTGCGTCACGGTTTCACCGAGATAGGCTTCAGCGTCGGCTTTCAGTTTTTGCAGAATCATCGCCGAAACTTCCTGCGGTGTGTACTCTTTTCCTTCCAACGTTACTTTATGATCAGCCCCCATCCAACGTTTGATGGAGATGACCGTATTGTCCGGATTGGTGATTGCCTGGCGCTTCGCCGCTTCCCCGACGATTCGCTCGCCGTTCTTAAACGCCACCACTGAGGGAGTGGTCCGATTTCCTTCCGCGTTGGCAATGACGATCGGTTCGCCACCTTCCATCACTGCCACACAAGAGTTAGTCGTTCCTAGGTCAATTCCGATTACGCGACCCATGTTTCAATTCCTCCTTCAATCTTCTCGGTTTCGCTTTGATTATCTGTTCACTTTGACCATCGCCGGGCGCAGTACCCGGTCTTTAAACTGGTAGCCTTTTTGCAGTTCCTCGACGACAACGCCAGACTCGAGGCTGCTGTCTTCTACCTGCATCACCGCCTGGTGTACATTGGGGTCAAATGGCTTGCCCTGCGCTTCGATCGGTGCAAGCCCCTCCTGTTCAAAGACCTGTTGGATCTGGCGGTACACCATCTGTACGCCTTGCAGAAGCGAATCGACAGTCAGCGTCTCCGTATCTGCTTCCAGCGCACGTTCAAAGTTGTCAAGAGCCGGGAGCATCGCTTCAATCACTTTTTGTGACGCGTACTTTGCCAGATCCTCCTGCTCCTTGCGGAAGCGGCGGCGCATGTTCTCCATATCGGCAAGGGCCCGCAGCATGCGGCTCTCATACTCTTCAGCAAGGGCTTTGTAATCAGTTGCCTGATCGGGCTCCTGCCCGGATGCCCCTTCTCCACGCTCGCTGCCTGCCTGCTCACCTGCAACCCGCTGCTCGCCCGCAGACTGTTCCTCGGCAGCAGCTTCCGCTTCCTTATTCTCGTCCCGTTCCTCTACAACTGGCTTTTCTTCACTCAATGATAACCCTCCTAAATCCCGCGGTCTCTCTTCTATGTAAGCGGACCGAAACGTCCGCTGTACAACTATCTTCCTTCAAACCTGTCTGTTAGTATGCGCGACAATCCGATTGCCAGGTAGTCGAGCACCGCGATCACTTTTGCGTACTCCAAACGCGTCGGTCCAAGAATGCCAACCGTACCAACCGGCTTTCCGTCGAGGTAGTAGGAAGTGGTCACAATGCTGCAGTTTTTCATGACATCCATACTGTTCTCCTGACCGATGCGGATCATCAGTCCGGTCTCTTGCGTGTTGAACAACTGCATCAGTTGATCGTTCTGCTCAAGCAGCTCGAATAAATCCCTCACCTTTTCGACGTCCCGGAATTCGGGCTGGTTGATGATCTTGGCCCGTCCGTGCAGGAAGATGCGGTCCGCGCTTTCACTTTTAAACGCATTTTCAATCGTAACCAACATCTCTTCGTACGGCTCGACATGGCGGCGCATCTCGGATGCAACCTCCCGGTACAGGCGCTGACGCAGCTGCCAAAGCGGGACATCCTGCAGTTTGCTGTTCAGGATGTTGACCAGTTTTTCAATCTCGGCAGCGGGTATGCCAGCCGGCAGATCGAGCAGTGTGTTTTCTACGCGTCCGGTATGGGTAACGATGATCGCCACCGCCTGCTGATCGTTAAGCGGAACGATCTGGATATGCTTGAGCCGGTGTTCAAAAATCTCCGGCCCCAACACAATCGAAGTGTAGTTCGTCACTTGGGAGAGGATGGAAGCTGTATGCTCGATGACCTGTTCCACGTGCGTAATGCGATCGGCAAAGAGCTGCTTCAGGTTGACCAGCTCTTCTTCGCTCAAATGCTGCGGTTTTACCAGGTTGTCGACATAAAACCGATACCCTTTCGTAGAAGGGACGCGTCCCGCAGAGGTGTGCGGCTGCTCCAGATAGCCCAGTTCCTCCAGATCAGCCATCTCGTTGCGGATCGTAGCGGAACTGATCCCAAGGCCTTCGCGCTTGGAAATCGTCCGGGAACCAACTGGTTCAGCGGAACGAATGTAGTTGTCCACAATCGCATTCAAGATAAATCTCTGACGGTCTGACAGCATGTTCTACGCCCCCTTTGTTAGCACTCAAAGTTAACGAGTGCTAAAACATACTATTAAGGTATCAAGTGACAGCATATTTGTCAACTTCCGGGAAAGTACATTTCCATGGTTTGCGTCTCTGTCTGTCAGTCTCTCAAAAACTGCATAAACACCTCGTTGCCGACCGGCAGCGCTTGTCTGGTTAATCGCAGGTATCCCTCCGACTCTTCAAGCATCCCTTTTTCTTTCTGCCGACTGACCACCTCGCCGAACTCCTGTTGAACCGTCCGTCCGTACCGATGCGCAAACCGTTCCAGGTCGACACCACGTCTGAGGCGAAGTCCGAGAATCATTTCGTTTTCCATGGCCTCTTCTGCCTCCACGGCATACTCCTCCACCCTTGGCAGGCCGTCGGCCGCCATCTGCATGTATACGGCGAGCGGCCCTGCATTGACATGGCGGCGGCCCTGTACGTAGCCATGCGCGCCGGCGCCGATCCCATAGTATTCCTCGTTTAGCCAGTACGTCTGATTATGCCGGCTCTCCCGCCCCGGTTTGGCAAAGTTGCTGATCTCGTACATCATCAAGCCGTTTTGTTCCATCCTGTCGATCAGCATCAGATACATCGCCAGTTCGTCCTCTTCGCTTGGCAGCGGCAGTTGCTCTTTCTGATAGAGTGTATGGAAGAGTGTATTCTCCTCCACTTTTAAACTGTATGCAGAAAGATGGCTGAGCGGAAGCGCAAGTGCATGTCCAATCGAACGTTCAAAATCAGCAAGGGTCTGCTCCGGCAGGCCGAACATCAGATCAATCGAGATGTTGTCAAACCCGGCCATTAGCGCCGTCTCCACACTTCGGCGCACCTCATCGGCACTGTGGATGCGGCCCAGCCGTTTCAACAGGCGATCGTCAAAGGACTGAGCCCCGAAGCTGAGTCGGTTTACTCCGAAGGCACGCATGACCGTCAGCTTGTCATGATCCGTCGTCCCGGGATTTGCTTCCATAGAAAACTCGTACGAGGAGGTCAGTTTTGAGCCGAGGTGTTTCTGCACCGTTTCGAGGAAAAAGTGCATCTGGTCCCGGTCGAGAAAGGTAGGGGTACCACCCCCTACAAAGATGGTTTCCACCTGCTGCGGCGCTAAGGCGGAAAAGGTTCGCTCCATCTCCCGCTCCAGCGCGTACAGATAATCCCAGATCAGCTGCGGATTGTTGGTCACAAACGAATTGAAATCACAGTAGTAACACTTGTTGGTACAAAAGGGAATGTGGATATAAACAGAACGCGGTGGCACAGACTCTCCCTCCTTCTTTTCCCTTGCAGCAGAAACACGGACGACCTGACAGATCGGCCGTCAGGTCGTATTTCATCCTATTTTTTGTTATCCATGCGGAGTACGGCCATAAATGCTTCCTGCGGCACTTCCACCGATCCGACCGCTTTCATCCGCTTTTTCCCTTCCTTCTGCTTCTCCAACAGCTTCCGCTTCCGTGACACGTCACCGCCGTAACACTTGGCCAGGACGTTCTTGCGCATCGCGCTGATCGTCTCGCGGGCGATGATCTTATGTCCGATCGCCGCCTGAATCGGCACCTCAAAATGCTGACGAGGAATTAGTTCTTTCAGCTTCTCGCAAATCACTTTGCCGCGGGCATAAGCGGTGTCTCTGTGGACGATGAAAGAAAGGGCGTCCACTACTTCGCCATTGAGCAGAATGTCCACTTTTACCAGCTTGGACGGTTTGTAGCCAGCCATCTCGTAATCAAAGGAAGCGTACCCTCTGGTACCGGACTTTAGCAAATCAAAGAAATCATAGACGATTTCGGAAAGCGGCATATCATAGGTAAGCTGTACGCGATTTTCCCCGAGGTACTGCATGTCGAGGAAGTCGCCACGCTTGCCCTGACAGAGCTGCATCACATCGCCGACGTAATCCTTCGGCACCATAATCGTCGCTTTGACATACGGTTCTTCAATCTGTTCGATCTTCTGTATCTCCGGCATCTTGGAAGGATTGTCGATTTCGATGACGGTTCCGTTGGTTAGGGTGATCCGGTAGATCACGCTCGGCGCGGTCGTGATCAGATCGATTTTGAACTCACGCTCAATCCGCTCCTGGATGATTTCCATGTGCAAAAGTCCGAGAAATCCACAGCGGAAACCAAAGCCCAACGCCTGTGACGTCTCCGGCTCGTACTGCAGCGAGGCGTCGTTGAGCTGCAGCTTTTCCAGCGCATCGCGCAGATCGTTGTAGTCACTGGTGTCAATCGGGTACAAACCACAGAACACCATCGGGTTGATCCTGCGATATCCAGGGAGCGGCTGCGCCGCCGGGCGACTTGCATCAGTGATGGTATCCCCGACACGGGTATCGCCCACCGTCTTGATCGAAGCTGCCACATAGCCTACGTCTCCTACGGTCAATTCCTCGACTGGAGTCTGACGCGGCGTTGACGTGCCTACTTCCGTTACTTCGTATGTCTTGTTGGTAGCCATCATCCGGATTTTCATCCCTTTGCGCAGCGTACCGTTGACAACACGCACGGAAGCAATGACACCACGGTAGGAGTCAAAGTACGAGTCAAAGATTAGGGCCTGAAGCGGAGCATCCGGATCGCCGCTAGGCGCCGGTACTTTCTTGACCACTTCTTCCAGTACTTCCTGAATGCCGATGCCCGCTTTGGCGGAGACCAGACACGCTTCACTGGCATCAAGGCCGATCACATCCTCGATCTCCCGCTTGATCCGTTCCGGTTCTGCGCTTGGAAGGTCAATTTTGTTGATGACCGGTATGATTTCCAAATCGTTGTCAAGCGCCAGATATACGTTGGCCAGCGTTTGTGCCTCGATCCCCTGCGCAGCATCGACGACCAGCAGGGCTCCTTCACAGGCAGCCAGACTGCGGGAGACCTCGTAGGTAAAGTCGACGTGACCGGGTGTATCGATTAAATGGAGAATATACTCCTCCCCGTCGTTGGCCTTGTATGTCAAACGGACGGCGTTTAGCTTGATCGTGATGCCGCGTTCCCGTTCCAAGTCCATCGTGTCCAAAAACTGGGCTTCCATCTCGCGTTCCGTGAGGGCCCCGGTCAATTCCAGAATGCGGTCTGCAAGCGTAGATTTGCCGTGGTCGATGTGTGCGATAATGGAGAAGTTGCGAATTTTTTTCTGTCTTTCCAGGCGATCCATATGTTTTTTCGTCCCTCCCACGTAAAGTGGAAAACTGTCAACGATCCTAAATCAAAAAAAGCACTAACGGATATTATAGCAAACCGACTGAATACCGGCAACAGGCTTGCGAAGACTCGCCACCCGCTGCCGGATGTGATAGGCTAGGCATGAGGATCAAAGGATGGCGATAGACGCAAAAGGAGAGATGAGATGTTTCAGTTAGATCGCTTGGTCTACGTGACCAATCATCCTGAAGAACGGCATCAACAGCTTACATCCCGAGGATTTGCACTGGCTGCAAGCGGTTTATCCTATCCCGGTGTGTCAACACGTACATACCCGTTGGCCGGTGGTGGTGTTCTGGAGATAGCCTATGTTTCCGATGAGTCGCTGCTACCACAATCAAAAGGCGGTCAGGCCCTTGCCGAACGCTTGCGTACACGCGGGGACGGCTTCAACGCTTTGATGCTGGAGACGGATGAATTGGATCGGGTAAAGGGGATCCTCAAACGGGAGGAGTATCCAGTAGTGGAACCGCCAACGCAAGAGATAACCGATCCGTCTGGTGAGACCATCCGCTTCCGTCTCATCGGCACCTTCCCGCACCTACCATGGTTTATCCAGTATGAAAAGCCTCGCCTAACTCCCGTCGGTTATCCGCAAGCTACTTTCATTCGTACCACTAGCTATACTGCAGATGTGGCCATTCTGGAAAAAATCTTCGGCATCTCAGGAATGTCCTTGCAGTCTATCTCTACTGCGGCTTCGTTTCCACTGCGAAACGCCAGTTTGCGGGTAGAATCGGCAGACGAGTACGGATTTGCCTATCTGGATCCAAACGGGATACTGTTCGAGCAAGGACAAGGGACGGAGTAATCCGTCCTTTTTGTGTACAGATAAAGCCTTGGAGATGGATCTGACTTGTCAACGCATCCAAATCCTTGACGACCGAGAAAAAGCAGGAAATATCCCCCATTTGCTCGAAATGATATAAGAACGAGCACGACTAACGGAAACTTCATCCATAAAGAAATACGAAAGGGTGATACGGACTGTGGAGCTGCAAAATCTCCGTCCCGATCAAATCATTTTATCCCTGCAGGATACGATGACTCGCCTGGAGAAGCTGCTGCGTCAACTTCCCGAATCAGCGTGGCAGTTATCGATTGCTCCTGGCAAATGGACCGTCGCCGAAATCGTAGGTCATCTATATGACACGGAAGAGGTATGGGGAGGACGGATTGAAAAAGTCTGCCATGAGGAGAAACCTGATTTGCCTGGATATGATCCAGAATCCTATGTACGACAGCGGGGATACAAGCAGTATAATCTGTCGGAGATGACGGAACTATTGCAAGCCTACCGCCAACATCGGGAGAAGACGCTGGCCTTGCTTCAAGGAGATGTGTGGAGACGCGTCGGGGTTCATCTGGAGGAAGGAGAGATGAGTGTGCAGGTGTTGACAGAGATTCTTGCTCTACATGAGCAGCATCATTTGCAGCAAATTGAACAAATCTGGCAGACAGCGCAACAACAGGAGTGAGTGTGCAACTGGTACAGACTCCACAAATCAGAAATAAGCTGACGCCAGTCGAGTGCAGGCGTCAGCTCGCCGCCTAACCGCGAGGGGGTCTCTTCGTATCTGCCTCCCTTCGTTATGACTCATTCTCACACGAGGCGGACTTTTCTTTTGGGCGGAGACGTTCCTCAGACAGACAAATCAGAGCGGACCTGCACCATCTTCACAGATAACAGGTGGTGAAGCAGACTGGCAAACAGGAGGAATCCACCCATGCACCAGGCGATCGTGGAAACAGAAAGCTCGTTTCCGATGATCGCCATCAGCATAAATCCGCCCAGGTAAAACGATCGCGAGAGAGCAAGTGAGGAGGCAAAAATACGCCCCTGTACTTCAGGCTTGGCATAGGTCATAATGCTGGTCGAACTTAGCACATCAATCGGGCTGTACCAAAGATTGGCGACAACGACAAGCAGCAAAAAAATCCAAAAATCGCCTAGTTGATACGACAGTGTGTGGAAGAAACCAAGCAACAGCAGCGATAGTGTTGCCCATTTGCGATATTGTTCCGGCGTGAACTTTTGCTTTTTAAAATAGGCCGCGAGCGTAAGCCCACCGAGAATTTGCCCGATTCCAGTAGCAGTATGACCGACGCCTAAGCCAAAATTCCCTTGATTTACCACCTGCAAAATGTATAGGCTAAAGATGACATAAACAACGCTAAGCGCTGCTTCCCTTGCCATCAAGATCCAGATCGCACATTGTATGTTGCGGGATTTTTTGATCTCCTGCATTCCTTCGCGCACTTGCTCTATATACGAAACGCGTTCTCTAACCGTGGATGATGGTTGGGTCGGTTTGATAAAAACCAGACAGAGAGCAGAAACCAAAAACGTCGCTGCGTCAATAAGATAGATCGTCTGGGCTGACCACAGATCAGCAAGCAATCCGCCCAAACCAGTGGAAATGAGCATGGCAGCACTGAAGCTGGTGGCGAGGATACTGTTGGCACGAGGCAGTTGATCCGACTTGATGACTTCCGGTATCAGCGCTGACCTCGCCGGAAGATACAAGCCAGAAAACGCTCCATTGATCGCCAATAGCAGATAGAGCAGGTAAGGCGACTCCAGCGGAATCATGAGGACAAACCCGCATCCAACCAGCACGCGTGCCAAATCGGCAACGATCATTAACGTGCGACGAGGAAAACGGTCAATCACTGGCCCGAGGAAAGAGGAAACCACAACCATAGGAAAGATAGACGAGATAAACAACAAGCTGAGGTTGGCTGCACTCCCCGTCCAGACATAAACAAGTCCAATTGTCGTGACGGTCCGGAACCAATCGCCAAAAGCTGACAAATTTTGTCCAGCAAGCAGGAGGAGGAAATTACGGTTCCTGGCCAGTCCAAGCCTCGGTTGTGTCTTCGACTGCACTGTTAAACCTCCACACGAACTGGTTCATACCAGTTCAGTTCTTCTTGCATGCTTTTGACCGCACGATTATAGTAGGGACGCTCGGATTCGGGAATCAAATCAACGAGCAAAGCCTGATACCATGGCCTGGCCTCTCTGTGAAGGATATAGGTATCCTCGTTTTCCACAACGATCCCTCGGTCTACCATTGTGTCTAACTTGTTGAGCAACTCATCCTTGATGGGAAAAGCTTTTAGGTAGGATTTTTTGATCTCCATCGTTTTGGGGAAAAACACTAATTTTCTTTCATAAGCGTGATATGAACGTGCACGCGAGACGGCAAGCTCGCCTGCTTCGAGCTTTTGCATGTATGTTTTCGTATCGCCCTCATTTCCCCAGCAGATCCCTTGCATATACGAAATCGCTCCCGTTCCAAACCCGATACACTGATCCTCATAGCCACCGTAGATCACTTCTCCATACTTGAATCGTTTCTGTTGGTGACCCGGCGCCATAAAGGTATACACGTATTTTTGTGTCCAACCACTTTGCTCCAAGTAATCGTAAACAGTTTGATTGTACTTGATCTTTTCATACGGACTAGGCGGCTGTGACAGTATGCCCCGGTTAATCTTGCCTAACCAACCTTTCGCACAGACGATATACTCCAAGGGATACGTATCAATACTGGTCGTCCCAAGAGCCATCACTTGCTTCAGATCCAGCATTAGTTCTTCCATCGATTGGCCAGGCAGGTGATAAAGCAGGTCCAGATTATACGCTTGGAAATAACGCCCCATCGTCTCTACCGTCTGATAAATCTCATCATAGCTGGCTGTCAGGTTAAACATCTTCCGATAGTGTTGATTCATGGTTTGTACGCCAAAACTGCCCCGGTTCGCACCGCCCTCTACCATGGCGGCAACTCGTTCTTCGTCGGCAGACTTGGCCTCACATTCGAACGTCCACTCGTAATCTTCAGCCAAAGTAAAGTTTCGCTTGATCGCTGCGCTAAGCTTTGCAATTAAATCTGGCGTCAATACGGATGGACTGCCTCCCCCGACAAATACGACATCAAAGGTTAAGGACTGGACAACCGGTGAAGATGCTATCATTTCCATCTCACGAATCAACATATCGACATATTGCCCGATTATCGGTTCATATTTGGTCGATTTGATGAACGGACAGAAAGAACATATTGTATCGCAAAAGGGGATATGCAGGTAAATTGCATTTTTTCCTGGTTGAATCTTGGTGGGTGAATCGACGATATAAGCCTTTACTCGCTCCTGTGCTCTTTCATGACTTCCCTCTCCGAAGAATGGATAGAGAAAGTTCCACAGCAACGGCTGAACCGGATAATAAGCGCTCATCCGATCGAAATTCATTACACCCTCACTCCTTCTAACCAGTTTCTTTGCGATGAGGGCTGGTAGCCAGCCCCCATCGACAAAAGATAAACCCCTAGACCTTTTTACAGAGCTACCCATTCATTCACTTGTCTCATGTGCACTCCCTCCTTTCACCGTTTTTTCAGCAAAGCAGCGATTCGTCTGCTCTGCCACAAGCAGGGCTACAAATGAGGGATCGAATCACTTATAACCTGCTGATCCCCTGCTTATTGTTTGAATATTCTACATTTATAGATAATTACCTGCCTCTTTATCTAAATAATCCTAAAATAGTACAAAAATCCCAAATTCTCTTGTTGTTAAGAGAGGGGGTAGCAGACGGGCGATAGTATGGTGTTGGTAGCTTGCAGCCATCAAAGCATATGAAGAGGGGCTACCCCAAGTAGATTTTGTCTACGTGTGGGATAGCCCCAGTTCTTTAGTCCCCCTGCTCTGCCTTGGCCTGATTGCGGGCGTGCAGGTCGTCGATCGTTTGGTTGTGCTCCACCCTTCTTGGAAGATCGCCATACGGCTTTCCATTCCCTATGTACGCATCATATGTCCGTCCCATGTCTACCACATACAAGCCATGATGCAGTAAAGTGTTCGTGCTACAGAAATAACAGCGTACCAAACTCTTTCTGTGTGGGAATTTTCGTTGTACTTGCTCAAAAGATCCCCCAGGTGGTCGTCTTTGTGCGCTTCACACTTTCCCGAAAAGAGAAAACATTTTAAAACCCACCACCCAAGACTCTAATCAAGGAAAAGAGTAAAAAATCCTGTTGACCTGGTTCCATTTGAAGCCCTGTCTACAGGCCGAGATATTCCTTAGATGTGAGGCTGATTCGCTATTTAAGCCCAGCAGTCCATACTACTGAAACGACCAGCCAGGTAAACATAAAAGTTAACCAAAACGTATCGCTTGAAGGTATCTCTTCGCTGCTTCTTAACTTTTTCAGCATCGAGACCAGTCGCACGAAAAACACTACGGATACAAATGGGGCTGTGTAGAAAAAGACCACCAGTAAACTGTCCACATGATCACCCCCTCACAGTTAGTGCAAGAAATAGGTCTGACAGCCAAGACGGTACTCACCTCCTTGCACGAATGTTCCAACGCTTTTTGTTATCTACATTAGGAAAATTTTTAATAATTTGGAAATGAAACCTTTACAACACTTTGGTGTTGTAGTAGAATCAAGATGCATTTTACCATAAATGGAGGTGTAAGGAAATGAAAAAATCTTTGCTTTCAACTCTTTCATTATGTCTCGGTTTGGCGTTGGCGATTAGTAACCCTAGTTTTGCGGCAAATAGTACACAGGACAACGGTGAGTCTAGTCAGACAGTAGTAAAAAATCAACTAAATGTATTTGGCAAGTAGAAAATGTACCGCTTGGCAATTAAAAATGCACACTTGCCAACCAGGGTATCATCGATTCATCAGTGAATCCTTATGACGAAAACTATCACGATTAAAAACAATCAAATGCGAATAGTGAATGAGACGATCAATGAATGCTTCCGTCAGTATTGGATCGCCAAAAACGTGATTCCATTGGCCGAACTGTAAGTTGGTTATGATGACACTACGCTTTTCATAACACAGATTGATCACTTGAAACAGTAACTCTGCTCCTTGCTTGTGAAGGGGTACATAGCCTAATTCATCAAGAATTAATAGATCCAGGCTCTCTATTTGTTTAAACAGCCTACCAAGAGTTCCCTTCTCGTTAACCTCTAACAGGCTGTTCACGAGTTGAGCGACTGTATAGAAGCGCACCCGTTTTTGGCTTTTTTGGATGCAGTTCCAGCCTGCCAAGGCTGCCATAAGCGTTTTCCCGACCCCGACGCCTCCATATAGGATTAAATTCTCTTTTCTCTCTATGAACCTGCCTTGCAAGATTTCTTCCTTTGTAATGTTTCCATTCATATGAATACCGTGCCATTCTAGCTGCTTGCCAGATATATCCGGCAAACAGGATTGACTGAGAAGGAGATTGAGCTTCCGTTCCTCTCGTTGCTGTATTTCCCTTTCGAATAAGCAGAGCAGAAATTCTTCATGTGTTTCAGCTTCCACCGCGTGATAATTCTCCCGTATCCAACTTAATTTCAAACGCTTGGCATGCTCTTCAATGAGGCTTCTCACCGCTGCTCACCTCCTGGCATAATCATCAACCGATCATAATGAGAGAGGCCTCTGCTTGAATTTCTAGTTGATGGCACTGAAGGCGGAAGCGACAGTGTTTCTCGAATGCCTCGTCCATTCACAAGCTGATAATAGACGTGCTTGATGGATTCCGTGGTAGGATGTCCATGTTCGGATGCAATCCGTAGGGCTTGTAGAGATATGTCGAAATCCTGTTCCTTTAATATGACGGATAAAAGTTGGAGAGCATTCCGTTTCTCCTCGACTGTACATTCACCGAAAAAGGCTTTCCATTCCTCCGGCAATTGATCGTAGAATGAGCTGTATTTCAAAGCGGTTGGCCTCTTTGCCATCAAGGTCAGATAAGGTTGCCAGTCCATCGACTTCTTTGTCTCCCCATATAATCTGGGGTGGCGTACGATCACTTCATTTTCCTCGTTCAGAAGCGAGATCGTATCAAATGAGATCTTCGCCAATACCGCTTGTCCCGCAAAGCGTGGCGAAGTGGAATATTGCTTTTGGTCAATACGGACGATTCCGTATTTATCCGCTTTGACCTGCTCGAACCGAACGCATTCGTACGCTTTACCGGGCAGTTGGAGGAAGCGCTCCTTGTCTTCCAAATATAGTTCGGCAATCAGGGTATCCTTTTCATAGTGGCAACGTTTCCGATCCCCCAGGCTCCAATTCAGGGTCTTCTCATTCAAGACCGACAGGTCTTCATAGTGGATTTCCGGCAACAGATAGTTGTTTCGTATGTATTTGACCATTGCTTCCACGTGCCCTTTCTCGTTTCCGCTTCCCGGATTGCAGAATTCATATTGGAAGCCATAATGGGCAACAAAACGAGCGAATTCCTCTGTTACTTGCCGTTCCCCGTTTGGCAGCACTTTCTTCACCGCAGGTGACAGGTTATCGAAACGGATCGTATGCGGCACGCCTTCTAGAAAGGCGAACATGTTCGTCAGTCCTTGTAGAAAACACTCCCGGTTTTGGGAAGGGAACACTTGAAACAGGAATGAATTGCTGTAAGGGAATGAGAGGACGAGGAAGGGCAAGATGACCTCTTTTCCCCTGTGCTTAAAAGGAGCTTCCCCAAAATCTACCTGTGCTGTGCCGGCCTTCGCCTCTAACGGTAAGGCAGTGTCATTGCTCTCGTCCAATAAGGCGGCTTTCCTTTTCGCCACATAGGCACGAATCGTACGGTCAGAGCCTTGGAATCCATGTTCCGAAACGAGAAGAGTATAGATTCGCTTTGCGGTTCTTCTGAACTTCTTTTTCTTCCCCATATCTTCAAGTAGCCATTGATCAACGATTGGTTTAACCGGATCCATTACATTGGCTTTCCTTGTCTGTACAGACTTCACCTCCTGATTGAAATCCTCCATCTCCGAATACTTCTTGATTGTCCTGCGATCCATATTCATCTGTCTTGCAACAGAAGAGTAGGAGCGACCTTTTGTGTTTGTTTCATGTCTGATATAATTGACTTCAGCCATTGCTAACATCTCCTATATACCTCCCATGAACGTTATGCCCAACGGGGAGTGTATGTTTTTTAATAGATGTTGCAAGTGGCTCTTTTTAATATGAGCATAAATTAGCTGCCATTTAGTACATTTAAATCATGCCATAAACAAACTAAAACTAAACAATGTGAACGGCACTGTTAAAATCCTCAATAACGGCACTTGAAAATTCCCCACTTTCGGCAGAAAATCTCTCCCTGGAGGAGAGAAATATGCTAAAGAATGGGGAGTTTTACTTGATTAAAGACATGAAACAAAGAGGAATGAGTACCACGCAAATTGCGAACGAATTAGGGAGGGATCGAAAAACAATCCGTAAGTGGCTGAAGAGAGATGAACCTTCGAAATACCAGCGAACCGTCAAAAAAGCAAGCATCCTCGATCCATTTAAACCCTATATCAAAGCGAGAATGGAAGAAGGCTGCTTAAATGCTGTTGTCTTGTTTGATGAAATTAGAGCCCAGGGATACTCAGGACAAATTAGACTCCTTCGTTCCTTCATGGAACCATTGCGCCCCGTCGTTACCTCCAAGGCAACGATCCGTTATGAAACCACACCTGGTAAGCAAGCGCAAGTAGACTGGGGACATTTCAAAGTGGAATGGAATGGTGGATATAAACGACTATACGCCTTTGTCATGGTTTTGGGATACTCGAGAATGTTGTATGTGGAATTTACGGAGAACGAACGGCTGGATACCCTCATCGGCTGTCACTTACGTGCCATGCAATACTTTGGAGGCAGACCGGATACATGCTTGTACGACAATATGAAAACCGTCATTGCAGGTTACGACGACCAAGGCCATGTATTGTGGAATGAACGTTTTTCTCAGTTTGCAAGTCATCACGGCTTTACCCTCCGGCGTTGTGCCCCCTACCGTGCACGAACAAAAGGGAAAGTAGAAAATGGTGTTGGCTATGTGCGAAAGAATTTTTGGCCTCGCGTACAGTCGTTTACCAGCCTGAGTGACTTGAATCAACAAGTACGCCATTGGTTGGATACGGTAGCCAATGTACGGATTCACGGCACCACACATGAAAAGCCGGTAGATCGATGGAAACATGAACAGTTGAAGCCGCTTAACCCGGTTCCGTTCGAAGAAGTAGAACGGCATACTCGAAGAGTATCCAACGATTTGCTCGTTTCTTACGGAGGAAGCAGGTATTCTGTACCCTATACCTATATTGGTCATACGGTACAGGTACAAGATCTCCAGAATGGTCATATCCGGATCTATCAGGGCAACACGATTATCGCTGAACATCAAAAAGCAGTTCGTTCCAAACAAGTCGTAACCAATAAAAAACACTTCGAGGGGATTCAAACCCAAAGTCGCGTGAAGGCTCCCCAACCTATGCCGCGTCTGGTTTCAAATCCAAGCCCTGAAGTGGTGGAACGTGATTTATCAGTCTACGAGCAGTTTGCTGACGAGGAGGTGATCGTACAATGATGCTCCAGTCCCGTTTAGAAGAAGCCTTTTCGCAAATGGGATGGGTACGAATCCCGGAAATTATTCACCACCACGCAGAAGAAGCTGCTGCTCAGAATATATCGTATTTGGAGTTCTTGGACAAGCTTTTGCAAGAGGAAATCAAGGCCAAGAGGGATCGATTTATTCGAATGAAGACACGATTGGCTCATTTACCCTACCATAAAACATTAGAGCAATTCGATTTCAGTTTCCAGCCTTCCGTAGATGAAAGACGGATTCGTGATTTGGCAACCCTCCGGTTTGTGCACCAACAGGAGAATCTCATTTTGCTGGGTCCGCCAGGAGTCGGAAAGACCCACTTGTCTGTTGCATTGGCTCTGGAAGCCATTAAGCAAGGTTTGACAGTTTACTTTACAACTGCTCACGATTTGGTTCAGACACTTCAGATTGCCCATCAAAACAATAGTATCAAACAAAAAATGCGGGCTTTTATTAAGCCGAATGTACTGATCATTGATGAAATCGGCTATCGCAAGATGGATGAAACGGCAGCTCATTTTTTCTTTCAAATCGTTTCGGAGCGTTATGAATCTGGTTCGATTATTCTTACCTCGAACAAGTCTTATGGTTCGTGGGGAGAGATATTTGGAGATACGGTACTTGCCACCGCCATCCTTGATCGATTATTGCATCACTCCCACACCATCAACATTAAAGGAGAAAGTTATCGCATAAAGGAGAAGAAAAAAGCTGGTTTCTTTCGACCAGAGACAATTGAAGATAAAACCGAATGAACGGAATTTTCCCGCCGCCAGCCCCCCTCGGGGGGCATTATTCAAACAAACCTATTGCCTAATATGGGGAAAATTCAAGTGCAGATAATGGGGAATTTTCATTTGCAGTTGACAACAAAAAGGAAATCGATCGACTGATACAACTTGGCTACACAGAAGAACAAATCCAGATAATGACTCCAGAAGAGTACGAGCGAGAGAAAAATGATCAAGGAGAGCTTGTGTCAGCTGTAGGTGAGTACTATCGTGTCCAAAAAGGGAAAAAGCCAGTAAAAATTAGTAAACAACAAGCCCTAAAAGAAGTTAAAGAGCATAAGGAAAAGATAAAGAAAAAAACCCAAGACGCAAGTCAAACTAACGCATTAGCATCCTATGACGATGATTCAGAAACTTCGTGGATGTACATGGAAACAAGAATCACGAAATACAAAGACGATTCTAAAGCACCAACGGGTGAGTATAAGTTTAAGCATGATTTCGAGTGGTTGACTGAACCGTATTTTGAATTAACAGACGTTGTCGCTATAACTCACCATGACTTTTTTACTTATGAACAGGATAGCGAATATTTCAAGTATTATTACGATCGGTACTTTGCTGGTGAATATTATGACACTAAATCTGTAACAGACAGGTCAGCAGATGAGATGAGCTCAGAGGGTCTAGCTTTTGAAGTTGATCTTCTTGCTAGTGATAATTCCTTTGATGTCAGAAATCATGAAGGGTACATGTACTACAGGACCTATCTGAATGATTGGGATCGGAATTCTGGGAATGTTTATGGACACTATACTCATGCTGAAGGTAGTGTGGCATCGCTAGTTATTAACCTGATAACTGGTCAATTAAGCGTTTCAGGGATGCTGAAACAAGCTGATATGCCAGACACAGGTGTTTATATTGACCTACCATAAGTTTTTGAATACTGTAAAAGCCAGAAATCATCCCTACTTACGTCGGGATGATTTCTGGCTAAAGTATAGGGTTTTACATGTTTTTAGGAACTGAGATGCCTATAAGACTGAAAACAAAGGAGGCTTCATCTTCTCCGCTCTAAAGATGAAAGAATTCCACCCGGGAGCTAAGTGTGAAAGAGTCTATAAAATATTTTGTGTAAACTCTCAACCTACTCATTTACAATTAACTTAGAAAGGTTGGGATTTTTTATGAGCCTCATACCAAAAGAGCAACTCAGGCAGTGGATTAAGGAAAAGAACATGAAGTCGATGGAGGATGTGCAATCAGCTTTAAAAGAGCTGTTCGCTGACACCATCCAGGAGATGCTGGAAGCCGAATTGGAGACTGAACTTGGCTACGCGAAGCATGACTCCAAAAACAAACGAACCACGAACAGTCGCAATGGATACAGCAAGAAGACCGTTCGTTCCGAATATGGTGATATCGACATTCAGGTACCACGGGATCGAGAGGGAGAGTTTGATCCCGTTATCGTGAAGAAACACCAGTCAAACGTTACAGGGATCGAAGATCAGATTCTTGCCATGTACGCCAAAGGGGTATCCACTCGCGACATTCAAGATCACCTGCAGCAGCTCTATGGCATTGAGGTCTCGCCAACACTCATTTCCAACGTAACGAACAAAATCATTCCCTTGATTAAAGAGTGGCAGAATCGTCCCCTGCAATCGGTGTACGCTGTCGTTTTCATGGATGCGATTCATTTTAAGGTAAAGCAGGACGGAGCCATCGTCAATAAGGCTGCGTATATGGTCATTGGCATCGATCTGGATGGCCACAAAGATGTCCTTGGCATCTGGATCGGGGAAAATGAATCCGCGAAGTTTTGGCTCCACGTACTTAACGAGTTGAAGAACCGTGGTGTCCAAGATATTTTAATCACTTCCGTTGACAACCTGAAAGGCTTTACAGAAGCCATATCGGCATGTTACCCGAAGACAGAAATTCAGAAGTGCATCATCCATCAGATTCGGAATTCCATCAAGTATGTGTCATACAAGGACTTGAAGAAGATTACGTCAGAGCTTAAGCCGATCTATAAGGCTCCAACGGAGCAAGCAGCCTTAGAAGAACTCGATCATTTTGAACAGTCCTGGGGTAACAAATATCCCTTGTTGGTACGTTCCTGGCGGAACAATTGGGCCGAAATCGCCACCTTCTTCAAATACCCACCAGAGATTCGAAAACTCATTTACACGACGAATGTCATTGAGAGTTACCATCGACAATTACGGAAAGTTACGAAAGGAAAAGCTGTATTTCCAACGGACGAAGCCCTTCTCAAAATGCTTTATCTCGTGACGATGGATGTCTTACGGAAATGGACGGGACGAGTCCAAAACTGGGGACAGATCCTGTTACAACTATCCGTATTCTTTGAAGAGAGAGTACAACCGTACATTCGTTAAAATGAAAGGCTTCATCCCCAAAAAGATTGTCTTTCTCTTCGCCAATCAGGTCAAGGGTTTGCTACGCCTTACGCCCTTGACCCCCATTGGCTACGAGAAAGATGTTCCGATTATGGGATGAAACCTTTTCATATATCGGTTGATTAAGTTTACACAAAAATCTTGACAGACCCGTGTGAAATCATCAGCGCTACCTTTCAAGGTTAAGTTGCCCGTTTCCTAGACCGACCTCGCCTGTCGGACTGAGTAGAAACTTCCCTTTTTTATCCCCCACAAAATAGTGTTTTCCCCCTCCTTACTCTACCTGCTCTGCCTTGGCCTGATTGCGGGCGTGCAGGTCGTCGATCATTTGGTTGTGCTCCTCTGGAGTAGCTGTGAGCTCTTTCAGCTTTTGTCGATACTTCGACGGGTACATCTGCTCGATACTCGGCCAATACAACGTACCGTCTTTCGGTATTTGGTGACCGGTCACCTGGTAGCCATGTCCGGCCGGTTCGATGGTAAACGTCATTGGTGCACTGAAGCCCGACTCGTTTTCCCACTTGTCGTCATGACGCACCAACCTCTCAACGAGTCCCCAAGCATACACGGTTTTGTATCCAGTCTTTTTGCTTTCTATCCCGATCAGCCGGATGCTGGCGTGCCGCGGCTGCCCAATCCAGGAGAAATCAGCATGATTCTCGTCTTCCAGATACTGCGTAATCAAGGGCTCGACAATCGAGATTGTCGCATCTGAGAAGCCCGGCTTTACCTCGACAAACAGGTGGCCTACCGGCTGCTCCCCCGACGATGCCTCCAGCTTCCAGATGTCCGGCGAAGGAAGTGCGATGTCCAGTGTGATGTGGCTATCAGCATCGTAAAGTGGCCCTTTCAGATCAAAGCTCCCAAAGTCAATCCGCTCCCCCTGTTGACTGACAGCATGGATCTGCACGCTGGACGAAGGGGGCTGATTCAACAGCCAGACCGTTTTTTGTGCCTGATCTTCGTAGAAATGACCCGCGATCATGCGCACCGGTTTCTCTCCCCAATAGGAGAACGCCTCTCCCTGGTAATGTCCGGTCGCAATCGGAGACGGCTGCCACTCCGCCGCTTCCTGACCACTCCAGCCATCTGTCTCCCTCCCCGCTCCGAGGCGATCCTCACTCAACGATGGCAGATTGACGAACGCAAAGACGGTACAGGCCGCGATGGCCAGCCCCACCATCCATCTCTGTGCCCTGCGCAGTGAAGGACTCTTCCGGCTGTCGGCTACCCTATGCTTCACGTTTTGCTCCATCTGCGGGGTAAACGACAGGTCACGCAGAACACCAGAATCAGCTGATTCTTTCCATTCTTTGAGCCGTCTATCTACGTCCATCCCAGCCCCTCCTCTATCAGCAACTCTTTCACCTTCTGGCGGGCGCGATGCAGCCTGGTGCGAATCGTTCCCTCCGACAGCCCCAATACGGCCGACACTTCTGCTATCGACAACTCGCTATAATAGTACAAGACAATCACCTGCCGATGCCGGTATGGCAGAGACATCACCACGCGCGTCACATCTGCTCGGTCGAGATTGCCCAGTGCCTCCGCCTCCACGGTCGTACCGCTTTCCTGTTGGATTTTCGAGGTTGGCACGATCTTGCGAAAGTCCCATGAGCGCAGATACCCCTTGCACTCGTTGACCGCGATGCGGTAGATCCAGGTGTGAATCGAGCTTTCGTGGCGAAATTCGGGCAGGTGTCGATATACTTTAACAAATACATCCTGTGTGATATCTTCGGCTATACTGCGATCTTTGACGAATAAGTAGACCAGTCGCAGCACTCGTGTACCGTATTCACGCATCAGCTGGTCGAACGCTGCTTCCGATATACGGCGAAGCCGGTGCTGTTGTTCCGGTTGTTCCGTTGCCAGTTCCCACACCTCCTGCCATCCTGCCCTCTTGACGCTCATTCTTTAGATGCGGCACACCCTCCATCCGTTACAACCAAATTACAAGACAGACTCATTCTCCTGAACATACGAAAAAAGCTTAAAACGGTCAAACCGCTCTAAGCCTTCCAACAGTTCTACTAGCTTAGCATCAGCCGAGCACTGTCAATTCTTTTGGAAAACGGGTCAGAACCTCAACGCCGTCATCCGTAACCAGCACATCATCCTCAATCCGCACGCCGCCTAAGTGAGGCAGGTAGATGCCCGGTTCGATCGTAAACACCATGCCCGGCTGCAGAGTCCCCTCGCTCTCTGCGTGAATGGACGGATACTCGTGTACGTCCATCCCCATACCATGTCCCAACCGATGCATGAAGAAATCGCCGAAACCGCGTTCGGCAATCAGCCGGCGGGCGGTCAGGTCCAAGCTGGCTAACCTTTCACCCGGTCTCACTGCTGAGATTGCCGCTTGGTTGGCAGCCAGGACCGCCTCATAGATCTCTTTCTGCTGCTCGCTTGCTTCCCCGACGACGAAAGTACGAGTGATATCGGATACATAGCCATCGACTGCCACACCCATATCAATCAACAGAAGTTCGCCTGACGCTACCCTGCGTTCTCCAGGGATGCCATGTGGCAGGGCCGACCTCTCTCCGAACAGGACAGTCGTCTCAAAAGAAGGGCCGTCTGCTCCCCGCTTTTTCATCAAGTATTCCAGTTCGGCAGCCAGCTCAATCTCTCTTACGCCGACTGCCACTTTTTGCAGTCCTTCCCGCAGCACGTCCTCAACGAGATCAATCGCCTTCCGGATTCGCGCTACTTCATCCTGGCTCTTGATCAGCCGCATCGCGCGAAGCACTTCCTCGACATTGACGTATTCGCTGGCAATCCGCTGATCGATGATCTCTTCAAAACGGGTAACGGACAAGTGATCTTTTTCTACTCCAAGCCGGTTTACAGCAGCGGGCATCACCGACCGGAGCAACAGATATGGATTTTGCGTGTCGGTATGGCTGACGATTTGTTGGATCGATGATGTTTGCCGGGCTGCTTCTTCATCGAGCGCCGGTACAATCAACACGGGTTCGCCATGGTGTGGGACCAGCAGCCCCAAAAACCGCTCATGCGGATTGGTGTAAAACCCGGTGAAATAATAAACGTGTTTGGGCGATGTCAGCAGAACCGCCTGTAGATTCTGCTGTTCCATGAACGCACGAAGTCTTTGAAAACGGGAAGAATCCATCGATACACCACCTAACCTTTTTTCAATATTGGGGACAGATCAATAGGTCTCAGCTGATTCGCGCATCATAAGGCAGAGCCGGAAAAAGGAGGGAAACACCTTGGAACAAAAGTATGTAGATCTGCCTGATGGCAGAACATTAGCCTGCCATATTAGCGGTCAGGGAACGCCGATTCTGTTCATCCATGCCCCTGCTATTGGTTATATCAACTTTTTGCGACAACAGCCGCTCGCTGCAGATCACCTCTTGATCTTACCAGACTTGCGCGGGCATGGCGACAGTTCTCCTGTTCCGCGCCCCTTTGCCTTGGAGGAGATAGCGGACGATCTGGAGGCTTTGCTTCGTCAGCTTGGGCTGGAAAAAGCGCTCATCTGCGGCTATTCGCAAGGCGGCTCGCTCGCACTGGAGTGCTGTCTGCGCTTCCCTGAACGAATCGCCGGGCTCATCTTGGCAAGCGGCTTTTCCGAGGTGAGTGATTTCTACCTGCACTCCCGTTACTACCTGGCGGAAGCGATGTCAGCTGCCCGGGGCTTGCTGCTGATTGTACACTCCACGGCCCAATCTCACCTCGACGATCCCGCCGAACGCCAGTTATGGACCCAACACGGGAGCAGAACCGACCCGCCCACCCTTCATCAGCTGTACAAAGCAGGCCATGATTACCACTGCTCCGATCAGCTGAAAGAAATCGCAGCTCCCGTCCTGCTCGTCTACGGAGGGGAAGATAAGCCGATGCACCGATACGCCAAGATTCTGCAAGAACAGCTGCGAAGCTCCCAGTTGACATTGATCCCGCGCGTCTCTCATCAAGTGGTGACCAAAGCTGCTCCTGTTTTCAACCGCCTCTGCCGACAGTTCGCTGATCGCGTTCTGGCCACAGACAAGCAGTTAGTCATGCAGGGTGAGAAGTAGCCGAGTGCAACAGGCAAAAAAGCCTCCCGCCAACAGCATGGCGAAGGCTTGCTAGAGGGGACTAGTTCTTCATACGAGGATCAAGCGCATCGCGCAATCCGTCTCCAACCAGGTTAAATCCTAAAACCGTCAGCATGATCGACAAACCTGGGAAAATCAAAGTCCAAGGAGCGATCTGGATAAACTGCCGGGAATCCGACAACATTTTTCCCCATTCCGGCTCGGGCGGCTGTGCTCCAAGGTTCAAGAAACCAAGTGCTGCCGCTTCAATGATGGCGGTGCCAATCCCCAGTGTTCCCTGCACAATGATCGGCGCCAAGCTGTTAGGCAGGATGTGATGGAATAAGAGTCTGCTGTCTTTCATGCCCAATGCCTTGGCTGCCATGATAAACTCTTCCTCTTTCAGGCTGAGAACCTTGGCCCGCACTAGCCGGCCATACGTCGGGATATTGACCACCGCGATCGCAATCAAAGCATTTTGCAAGGAAGGGCCAAGCATGGCGACAATGGCGATCGCCAATAAGATCGCAGGGAAAGCCAGCATGATATCAAACAAACGAGAAATCAGCATGTCCACCCATTTTCCATAATAACCGGCAAGAATCCCCAATAGAGAACCAACGATGATCGAGCCGACTACCGCGAAAAACCCTACCCACAAGGAGATTTGTGCACCATAGATCACCCGGGTAAACAAGTCCCGGCCTAGATCGTCGGTTCCAAACCAATGTTCTGCCGAAGGGGGTTGGAGCCGGTTCATCAACTCCTGGTCATTGTAGCCGTAACTGGTCAGCAGCGGAGCAAACACAGCAAGCAGGATAAAAAAGAGAATCAGAAACAATCCGACCATGGCCAGCCTGTTTTTTCTCAAGCTGCGCCACGCATCCCGCCAAGGGGAGGAAATCGGTTCACGCAACTTCTGTTGCTGGTTGGGCTTTACGTCAGCGGTCAGTTGTGCCAATTCAATCACCCCTTATCGATATTTGATGCGCGGATCCAGCTTGGCGTAGAGCAGGTCAACCAGCAGATTGATGATGACAAAAATAAACGCAATCACTAGAATTCCAGATTGAATCACCGGATAATCGCGAAAACTGATCGCATCGAAAATGTAACGTCCAATGCCAGGCCAGGCGAAAATCGTCTCCGTCAGCACTGCACCGCCGAGCAGTTGGCCGGTCTGTAGACCAATCACTGTGACAACCGGAATCAAGGCATTTTTCAGTGCATGCTTGTACACCACAAAAAACTGGGCCAACCCTTTCGCGCGCGCGGTCCGAATGTAATCGGAACGCATCACTTCCAGCATGCTGGAACGAGTCATCCGTGCAATAATCGCCATCGGAATCGTCCCCAGTGCGATGCCGGGGAGGATCAAGTGCTTGATCACCGTCCACAGCTGATCCCAGCGACCTGCCAGCATCGAATCGATGATGTACAAGTGCGTAACTGCTTCAACGGGGTCCCGTACATTCATCCGTCCACTGGATGGGAGCCACTTCAGTTCCAGAGCAAACACCCACTGCTCCATCAAACCAAGCCAAAAGATTGGCATGGAGACGCCAATCAGCGCGATCAGCATGCTCATATAGTCAAACCACGAATTCTGTCTCCAGGCGCTCAGAATCCCGGCATTCACCCCGACAAAAACGGCAATCAGCATGCTGACCACGGTCAACTCCAGCGTCGCTGCCAAATAAGGAAGCATTTCTTCTACGATCGGTGCCCTAGTCCGGATCGAATTGCCCAAATCGCCCGACAACAAGTTTTGCATGTAAATGCCGTACTGCTCAAGCCACGGTTTGTCCAGCCCCAGCTCAAGCCGCAGAGCCTGCTTGGATTCTTCGCTCGCCTTCTCGCCGAGGATCACTTCTGCCGGATCGCCTGGGATGGCGTGAATGATCGAAAACACGATGATACTCATCCCCAGCAGCACCGGAATAAGCATCAACAGTCTCCTGATCGCGTACGCTGCCATGTTGTGATCACCTGCTTTCGATTGAATGAGAAAAGGGAGTAGGTAGAAACCTACTACCCTTTTCGTCAGTCCTATTACTCAAAGTAAACGTTCGCATACGACTCAGATCCCGTCGGAGACGGCACGTATCCCTTCAGATTGGCCTTTCCAGCCAGCAGCGGCGTGGAGTGAACCAGCGGAATCCAAGGAGCATCTTCCTTGATGATCACTTGCGCCTGTTTGTACAGTTCGGCACGCTTGTCTTGATTGGTTTCAGCCTGAGCGGCGGAGAGAATCTCGTGCAGCTCGTCATTGGCGTAGAACGAGTAGTTGTTGCTGCCAATCGTATCTTTGTCCAGCAGCGTGTACAGGAAGTTGTCCGGATCGCCGTTGTCACCCTGCCAGCCGAGCATGAAGATGTGGTCTTTCTCTCCTTTTTGCGTATCGTCCAGGTAGACCGCCCATTCCGGAGATTCGATTCTCGTCTTCACGCCGATCTTGGCGAACTCTGCCTGCAGCGCTTCCGCCACTTTCTGGCCGTTCGGCATGTAGGGGCGGGGAACCGGCATCGCATAGAAGACAAATTCCTCTTCAAATCCGTTTGGATATCCTGCCTGCGCCAGCAGCTCTTTTGCCTTTTCCAGGTCGTACGGATAATCCTGGATTTCGTCGTTGTAACCCAGCAGTACCGGCGGCATCGGGTTGACGGCTGGGATCGCCTGACCTGCGTAGAAGGCCTGGATCAGCGCTTCCTTGTTGACCGCATGGTTCAACGCTTGACGTACCAACTTGTTGTCAAATGGCTTCTTCTTGAGATTAAATCCGACGTACCCGACGTTAAACGAAGGACGGGTGAACTTCTGCAAATCCGGGTTGTTCTCGACGATGGTGAGATCGTCCGGATTGAGACCTTCCATCAGGTCAATCTCGCCTGCCTGCAGTGCAGTCAGTCGGGCCGAGTTGTCCGGGATGGAACGAACGATGATTTTTTCCAGCTTAGGCAGTCCTTCCTGCCAGTAGTTCGGGTTTTTCACCAGCGTGATCGAATCGTTCCGTTTCCACTCTTGGAACATGAACGGTCCGGTACCCACCGGCTCTTCTTTAAATTTCTCCTTCTTTTCCTTGATCGCGGTCGGGCTGGCAATTCCGAAGAAAGGCATCGCCACATTTTGCAAGAACGGCGCCTGTGGCTTGTTGAGCACAAACTGCACCGTATGCTCATCAACCGCTTTTACTTCCTTGATCACGCGGTTGTCCGGCGGTCCAAACATGCTGTTGTAGTAATCAAAGGAGTCCCCTTCAAATTTGTACTCGCTGTTGGGATCATGCCAGCGCATGAAGTTAAACACGACGGCTTCGGCATTAAAATCGGTTCCATCGTGGAACTTCACGCCTTGACGCAGTTTGAACGTATAGGTCAAACCATCGTCGGACACTTCATAAGTTTCTGCCAGAGCTGGGACGACCTCCGTCGTTCCTTCCTTGTAATCAAGCAGGGTCTCATAAATCTGCTGTCCGATTTTGCTCGACTCGCCATCTGTAACGATCGACATATCGAGTGCGGAAGAGTCTCCACCCCGTCCGACAATCAGCGTGTCTTGTGTCGATGCGGCCGATTCGGCAGGTTGTGAAGTGCCGCCATCCTGCGTCGTGTTTCCACCGCTTGTTTCTTGGGCTGGATCAGCCCCCCCGCTGCAGCCGACCAGGCTGAGCGAGATGGCCATGATCATGGACATGGCCACCGATTTCCACTTTCTCATTCATTTTGCCCCCTTTTGATGATGAAAAATGATATATCTCCATAACTGCTTCCTGGTTGCGGAAACTAGTTATAAAGATGACAGGCTACAAAATGACCATCCCCCAGATCTTCAAACTGCGGACGGACAGATTTGCAAATCTCCATCGCCGCCGAGCAGCGGGTGTGGAACGCGCAGCCAGCAGGCGCATTGGCCGGATTGGGTACATCGCCCTGCAAGATGATCCGCTCTCGCTCGACGTCTGGATCGGCGATCGGCACGGCGGACAGCAGCGCCTGCGTATACGGATGTTTGGGATAGTCATAGAGACGATCCTTGCCGGCAAGCTCCACGAGCCGGCCGAGGTACATCACACCCACCCTGTCGCTGATATGTTTGACCACACTTAAATCGTGGGCGATAAAGACGTAGGTTAAAGAGAATTCCTTTTGCAGATCCTGCATCAAGTTCAACACTTGGGACTGAATCGATACGTCCAGCGCGGAGACCGGTTCATCCGCTACAATCAGCTTGGGGTGAACGGCCAACGCCCTGGCAATGCCGATCCGTTGACGTTGCCCGCCGGAGAACTGGTGCGGATAGCGTTTTGCGTGATAGGCATGCAGTCCGACCACTTCCAGCAGGTGCATCACCCGCTCCTTGCGTTCCTTGGCATCTCCTATGCCGTGAACAATCAACGGTTCCTCCAAGATACGCTCTACCGTATGTCTGGGATTGAGAGAAGCAAACGGGTCCTGAAAGACAATCTGCATGTCTCTGCGGATCGTGCGCAGCTGATCGCTGTTCATCTTGGTGACATCTTTGCCATCAAACAGGACCTGCCCCTCGGTGGGTTCAATTAATCTGAGGATCGAGCGTCCGGTCGTCGATTTGCCGCAACCGCTCTCTCCGACCAATCCCAACGTTTCTCCTCGTTTGACAACAAAAGACACGTCGTCGACTGCTTTTACCTGCCCTACTGTGCGACTGAGCAGACCACCGCTAATGGGAAAATATTTTTTTAGATTGCGTACCTCAAGCAAGTCTTGTTTCACGAAAGACCCCCCTGCAGCCAGCAACGGCTTTTATGTCCCTTTTCCACACTGACCAGTTCCGGCATCGCTTCGTGGCACTGATCCACGACGGACTCACAGCGCGGAGCAAAACGGCATCCTTTTGGCATCGAGCCGGGGGTAGGAACATTGCCGGCGATGGAGTAGAGACGCTCCCGCTTTTCATCCATCCGCGGAACGGATTGAATCAATCCTCTTGTATAGGGATGCTGCGGATTCTTGAAGATGGAGCGAACATCTCCCTCTTCTACCACTTTCCCCGCGTACATGACGACCACCCGATCGCACATCTCCGCGACGACACCGAGATCGTGGGTAATCATCATGATCGCTGTCCCCGATTCCTTGTTTAACTTGCGCATCAGGTCGAGAATCTGCGCTTGGATCGTTACGTCCAGCGCTGTTGTAGGTTCGTCGGCGATCAGCAATTCCGGATCACAGGACATGGCCATCGCGATCATGACACGCTGGCGCATCCCTCCGGAGAGCTGATGCGGATACTCGTCCACAATCGACTCCGCTCGGGGAATCCCTACCTTCTGCAGCATCTCAACCGCGTGCTGACGCGCTTCCTTTTTGCCCATCTTGCGGTGCAGGCGCACCGTTTCACTGATTTGGTCACCAATGGTGTATACAGGGTTGAGCGATGTCATCGGTTCCTGAAAGATCATCGCGATCTGATTGCCGCGAAGCTGCCTCATCCGTCTCTCGGAAGCAGCGACCAGATCTTCCCCCTTAAAAGTAATGGAGCCGCCTACAATCTTTCCGGGGGGATGAGGCACGAGCCGCATGACAGACAGGGAAGTAACACTCTTGCCACAACCTGATTCGCCAACGACTCCAAGCACTTCTCCCTTTTTTATGTAGAGGTCCACCCCGTCCACAGCGGGAATCTCGCCGTGATCGGTGAAGAAATGAGTTTGCAGTCCTTTGATTTCAAGCATCGCATCCGTCACTAGCAGCACTCCCTCAAACCAACGTAATCAATCAGATCGTCCTCCATCCGTCCATCAAGACCGGGACGAGCTGTAAAATCAGAGCAGAAAAGACATATAGCCGCTCACTTCACAACTTTGTCCAATAATAGCAATGATTCGTTATAAAAGACTTTATATTGATTATAATAATTTTGCTATATTATCAAAATAGAAAAAAAAGAAAAAAATCAAAAAAGTACCGCACGATCCTGTTTCGTGCGGTTCATTCTTGTATCCACTGATATCGGTTTTTGGGCCGTCCTACTTTTTGATAACTGACGATGGCGCGCACCTTGCCCATCTTCATCAGATAGACGAGGTAGCGATACACAGTAGGATAGGCCAGATTTACTTCTTTTGAGATCTCGTCGATCAAACAGGGCTGCCGTTGTGAAGACAAGTATTTGACAATATGGGACAGGGTGATTTTGCTGATCCCCTTGGTAACAAACACTTCCTCTTCCGGCTTTTTCGCTGCGCGTTGGTTTGAGGTCAGCTCGATCAACCGTTTGTGCAGTTGAATTCGCGAGATGAGATCAGGAGCTTTCACCGGCTTGAGGGCGAAGTCGGTGGCTCCTTCATCCAGGAACCGATCTGCGATCTCCTGCCGTTCATCTACTGTCAGAACGAGAATCGGGACTTGTCGATCTAGTTTGCGGATTTCCCGAACCGTCTGCAACCCGTCCATCTCCGGCATGTGATAATCAACCAGGACCACATCGGCGCTATCCTGCACAAACCTCCCCACTCCCTCTTTCCCATTTGCGCATGTAAACGCTTTCCAACCAGCGTATGAACAAATCTCGCTCAACATGTAGCGAATCGCAGCATCATCGTCAATGATCAAAATCTTCATCAGCAGCGTCCTCCTTCGGCAGTTGAATCCATACTGTTGTCCCTCTTCCCATCTCACTGTCGATGCTGACCGCTCCCCCGTGCCCCTCGGCAACCTGGCGGACAAAAGAGAGCCCGACGCCCGGATGCTGTTTGGTGCTGTACCCTGCCTGCCAGACCTTTTTTCGCTCTTCAGAGGATAGGCCGAAACCATTGTCGCTCACACCGATCCAGATCTCGCTCTCATGGATCTGCGCACGCAGCGTCACCTTGCCATCAGTTCGTCCCTGGATAGCGTCAAATGCGTTGTCAATCAAGTTGACAATGGCCCTCGTAATGCGAATTTTGTTGATCCAGATGCGAACGTTTTGGTCTTCTGGCAGTTCGATCTCAAGCGAAGCTTTCGTCCCGCTCAAGCGGCTAGCTCGCACATAATCAATCAGATCTTTTACATAACACCAGTGTTTGCGGTTTTCGTACAGAATCTCCGATATCATGTCGCTCATCGAGCGGATCGAAAGAGAGATCGTCCGGCAGTATTCCTTCATTTTGTGGTCGACAGAGCGCATCTCGATCAGGGAAATCAGCCCTTCGATCGTAGTGAGCGGGGTTTTCAAATCGTGAACCAGGTGCAGCACTTCCCTGCCAGAGCGGGACTCCATCGCCTCCAACTGGGCCCGGTGCAGCTCCTGGCTGATGGTCCACTTCTCCGCATAGACACCGAGGTACACCCCAAGAACAATCGCATTAATCATAAAAATCAAACATAAGACCACAGAATACAACGTCAGCACCTGATCAAAACCCAGCTGCACGGCCATCTCTTTCACTTGAATGGAAACGGAACCGTGGCCGAAGCCATATGCTGATAGGAATGGGACCAGATTTAACCATTTGACACCAAACAACAACTGCGTCAAAACGAGAGATTTCATCGTAAATCCAAGTCTGCCCTTGCCTAGCTTCTGCAGCACGTAAATCGTCAGCAGCAAAAAAATGGCTGTACCGCCGAAATGGTAGCTTAACTCCATCGTTGAGTTAATGATGATATGCACCAACGGCACAACAACCAGGGGGGTAGCAGTTTTCAGCCACGGACGATCCCAGATTTCGCCGATTTTCTCTCCCAGCAAGAACGCACCCAGGTAATACGGGAAGGAAATAATCGTATTGAGCGCTACCAGCATAAACGCCGCGATCATCAGCAGGCTGCCGGACTCCTCACGCTCCATAGCCTGAAGTGTTTCGGTCAGCCCGATCTGGTTAGGCCCGAACCAATCTGGTACGGTAATCCCGATGATGATCAATCCGATTCCCAGCCATACCATCCACAAATCACTCATTCTTCTCATCCAGCACCCTGCTCCCTACTTGGAGACTTAAAATTTAGTCTAATCGAACAGGATGTCTCATTCAAGGCTCAAACAACGAGGCAAGCCAACGAAAGGTTGACTTTGCCCCGTCTTTTACGATTTGGCCGAGCGCACTACCCACTTCGCTGATATAGTTGACCATCTTGCCCGGAGATGTTTTGATCGGCGTACCCATCACGGCCATTTCCACTTCCCCCTGATCAACCTTGGTGATGTAAAAGGTTTGCGGCTTTGCATCGGGCTGGCCGTGAACCCGCTGAAGCCCCTTTTCCGCCGTCTGCAGACCGATCACGACGCCTGTGAGCAAAATCACCAGCATGCCGATAAACTTGAATGTCACGTTCACACCGATTCACCTCTTGTCAGGCTGGTCATCGGCAGGTGAAAAAACCTTTTCCGCCTGCCAGTAGTACTCGGCAAACACCTCGGCCAATGCTTCAGCGGTGTTGTAGCTCTCTTCCAGCGTATTTCTGGTTGCGCCGACTTCTATTAACAGACTGCCCGGTGAAATCGATTGGTTATACTCCCCGTGTCCTTCTTTGATGTTTTTATCGTTGACACCACGTGAGAGACCGGGGTATTTTTGCTCAATCAACTTGTGCAGTTCCTTGGCAAACTGCAGATTTTTCTCGTAATCCTTGTTGGCTGTACCAATCACGAACGAGACCCGGGCGTAGGTTTTGCCGTTTATCGTCACCGTTGATTTTTCGCGGGAGATATCGTCGCGGTGAATATCGAAAAAGTACTGCAGTTCCCGATGATTCTGCTTGGCCGCAGCCACTACTTTAAGTGATTCAGCGTAAGCCAGAGCATAGCTTCGCCCCTGATCAAGCAGTCGCTGTTGGATGTCGTCGGTATTGACGATTGCTCCGATCCCCAGATCGCGCAGCTCTTGAGCCAATCGCTTGCCGACGAGCGTAATGTTCTTTGTGGGATGATCGACGGAGTTGCCTACTCGTTTTGCCACATTGAGCCACGATTCTCGGTTGTGTGTATGGTAGATAAAGACCACATCTTTTTCTTGCCGCGTGGGGGGTGATTGCGCTGGGTCCGCAGTCTGCTCACCCGATCCATCACCTGATTCCTTCGGCGGAACCGCTGGATCAGCCTGCTTTTCTCCGGCGACTACCGTAGGAGGAGGCGGCGACTCGACGTAGAGGGCGGGCGATTGATCCTGCTTCGCCATGACATGGGCGGCATTGGTCACTGCCAGAAACCCAGGCAGCTCTCTCCCCAGCAGCATACGCAGATCCCCTGGAGCGATGCCGGTCGACAGCTCGAATAGCATGCCGGTCAACGAGACGTCCTCTGGCTGCAGGGAAGCTTGTACGGTTTTACCCAAGAGTGGGATCTCCATGCTCATGATCCGGAGCAGGGCTAGGCTTGAGAGCTTGGATGTGGCCACCTGCAGCGATGCGGAGTGAACCATTGGCCTGCTGCCGTTTAAGGCGAAAAAGGTGGTGAATACAAACAGCAGAGCGGTTGCGAGTGCAAGCAGAACGAACTGACGTTGAATAAGGGTTGCCATCTTTTCCCCTCCATTGCTGGATCCAGTGTGCTTAGTCTATGACTATGCCAATGGTAGAGAAACTAGAACGGACAACCCATTATTTTAGACACTTGCTAGAATCATAGGTTCACGGCACTAGTGGGTATAAGCACCGACGCTTTCCTGATCGACCTGACGATGGAGTGCTTTGTTTAGCCCGCTGGAGATGATGTTGGCGATTCCGGCCATGAACTCATCTACCTCTTTTGGCGTCACCACCAGGTTTTGTCCCAGCGGCTGCAGCACTTCGCGGATCAACTGCCGCTTCTCGTTCTCCGCCAACTGCCCGATCAAACCGAGATACGTTTTGCGTACTTCCATCTCCGGCAAATCGTCTTCCGTATAAGGCTCTCTCCGTTCCGGCAGCTCGGAGACGGCCAAACGGTTAAAGGGGCGATCCTGTTCTTTCATGCTCTGACCAAAGTGACCGAGCAGATAAGTGATCGCATCGTTCGCGATGGTAGAGGCAAACACAACGGTTGGAACACCGATCGAAACAACTGGAATGCCTAGAGTCTCTCGATCGATCGCCTTTCGTTTGTTGCCCACGCCAGAACCGGGATGGATGCCCGTATCGGCAATCTGGATCGTGGTATTGACCCGATGCAGAGCGCGGGACGCCAGCGAATCGATCGCAATGACGAAATCGGGTTTGCTCTTCTCCACCACGCCAAAGACGATCTCACTCGTCTCGATCCCGGTGATCCCCAGCACGCCGGGAGAGAGCGCACTCACTTCACGGTATCCCTCTTCTACCGTTTCCGGCGCCAGCTTGAACAGATGACGGGTGACCAGCAGATTCTCGACAACCATCGGCCCAAGCGCATCCGGTGTCACATTCCAGTTGCCAAGACCCACGACCAATGCTTTTTTATCTTCTGCGAGGCCAAGTTGCTGGAGATAACGGTCAATCTCTCTGGCGAACCGTCTCATCACTGCGTTCTCAAACTCTGTATCATTCTCCCGCAGTTTGGGCGCTTCAATGGTTATGTACCGGCCGGGCATCATACCGATCTGGCGGCCAGCCTCCTCATTCTCCACCTCGACCCGGGTTACCCGTATGCCCGGATCTGTGTCGTCCGTATCTACGACAACCCCGGATAGTTCACCTTTTCCCTGCGCCTTCGTAGCCAGTTCGTGAGCTTCCAAGGCTAGATCGGTTCGAACCCCATATCCCGCCAGATCCACATTGTGTGCTTCTGTCACGGTGATTCCTCCTTTCTGCTTCTTGTCTTAGGTTGCATAAAAGTGTATTACTTATTCCGAATCCTTTCTTGCAATCGATTACCGAGCGTGCTAGAATATGTTTTGTTGTACTACTGTAGACCATTTATCGGTCTATCCGTTTTGTTCGATTGCTGTAAGGAGGTGACAGACATGCCAAATATCAAATCCGCTATCAAGCGTACCAAGCAGATTGAAAAACGCCGTTTGCACCGTGCCTCGCAAAAGTCCGACCTGCGTACGGCTGTGAAAACCGTCGAGAAAGCGATTGCCGCAAACGACGTGGAACTGGCTAAAAACTCCCTTGTGGTCGCTGTGAAAAAGCTGGACAAGGCTGCTACCAAGGGACTTATCCATAAAAACGCGGCGAATCGCCAAAAATCCCGCTTGATGAAAAAGCTCAACGGGTTGACTTCACCAGTCGCGTAAAGAACAGGCCAATCTAAATGAAAGACACCCCACCTGGAAAACATGGGACAGCACCTTGCGGTGTTGCCCCATACATCCTGCTAGGGGTGTTTTTTTATGACCGGAAAAGGGGATAGATTTGAACCGCTGTTCTCACTCTTCCACGTAGGGAATTGTGAGCGGACCTAACGGCAGAACGGCGACCGTCATCCCCTCGCCGTACTGTTCCCTCAATTGTTCCAGTGTATGCTCAATGTTGTTGGTCGGCTTAAACATCGCTTTCGTTACCTCTTCCTCAGATAAAGAGGAATAGACATATACGTCAGCCCAGACTTGAATGACGGCTTGTTTTTGAACCTGCCATTGATCGAACATCTGGAACGTATGATCGTTAATCATTTCCAGGATTTCGTGAGGGGTCCGTCTCATCTGCAGGATCTTTGCGTAATTCCCGTGATTCGGCAGACCATCGGAGCATTCAGCGGCACAGATAATCGTACCACCTTGTTTGACGATCTTATGAGCAGCACTCATCCCTTTCACCGCTTGGTACAAGTTTTGGTCCAGCGGGTAGCCGGAGTTGGACGTAATCACCACATCAAACCGGTGATCACATCGAATCATCGCGTGCTCTTTGGCAAAGGCGCAGCCGGCGTCATGTGCCGCAAACAGCTCGCCGGCGAATGCCTGCGTAATCTCTTTTTCCCGATTCAATGTCACGTTCAGCATAAAATGCGGCTTGCACATCTGGTTTACTTCCCTGGTCATGTCCTGCACCGGGTTGTTCACCATGTTGCCCCATGTTGCTTGGGGGTCCCCAATCATCCTCGCGTTGTGGAACGTCATGATCGTTTCAATGCCGGCAATACCAGGCATGATTCCCTTTGGCCCGCCAGAGAAACCGGCAAAGAAATGGGGTTCTATAAAACCGGTCACAATCCGAAAATCGGCTTCTACATACTCCTTGTTCAGATAGACATCACAACCGAAACGGCTGCGGCCAACCTTGGCCAACGTTTCTTTCTCATGGCAGTGGTTGTTGATGATGCGAATATGATCAACCACCCACTCCCCCAGCATCTGCACGAACTCTTCACGCGTCTGATCACGATGCGTTCCCGTGCCGTTGATGATGACAAAGTTCTCCAACGGCACATGAGGCAATTCCTTGATCAGCCACGGCACCAACTTGTGATTGGGTGTAGGTCGGGTAATGTCGCTGATCACGATGGCCACTTTATCGGTTTCCTTCACCATCTCTCGCAGTGGAGGAGTGCCGATCGGATGTTGCAGTGCCTCCCGTACCGCTTTCTCCTCATCTGCCAGACCAGGGAGATGTTTTGGTTCCACGATCACAGAATCATCAGGGACTTCTATCGTTAATCCTGTTTTTCCGTACAAAAGAGTTGTTTTCACACTGATTACCTCACTTGTAGATGGGATGACGAGACCGGTTTTCTGCCAGTTTACTGCTCCAGTTTGGCATCGATTCCTCTCTTTTGCTGATACTTATCCATCAGGATGACAGCTACGGGACAAAGGATGGCCGTCGTAAGGGTGGAAATCGAGATTTGAGCAGTTGCGATATTGACTAGATCCTGGTAGGCCTGCGCCTCAGCGGCCGTCATCATCCCGGAGCCGGCTGCCACTGAAGCTGCTGCTGCAATCGCTACCGGCGTACCAGCTGCGTTCCCTGCAGTGGAAGCTTCAGCCACAGGCGCGATCTGGCTCTTTTCACGGAACAATCGAAAGACCAAAACCCCTACTCCTCCCGTCAGCACGGTGGTCATGATCCCGAGCAGCAGCCCCGCTCCCACTACTTCCGGATTAAAGAAGTTGGCCAGGTTCATTCCTGCGCCCAAAGCAAAGGCAAAAAACGGTACGGGAATCGTCTCTCCCGGCTTCAGGAATTCACGGATGTCCTCATCCAGATTGCCGAGCAGCATCCCCAACGCAATCGGCAGCAATACGGCGATAAAGGCAATCACTGGGAAACTTGAGCCCATCAGTCCCAGAGCCATCAAGGTAAAGAATGGTCCGTCGTTCAACGAGAGAACCGAGACTGCCCCTACATCGGAGCGGTTGCCGTACTGCCCGGTCAGGGCAGCGTACATCCCGCCGTTACCATTCGTCATCGCGGCGATAATCGCCATCGAAGACAACCCGAGGAATCCGTTGAACGGATCAAAAAACAACCCGAACAAATACCCGACGGCCAAACCGGTTACATATTTCGACGTCGTCAAGAGGATCCCCTTCTTTAAGGCTTTTCCCCCTACACGCAGGTTCATCTGGCTCCCTGCACAAAAGACGAACAGGGCGATCAACGTTAATGCACCGGTCTTAAACAGCGCCTCTGAAAACCCGCCAATTCGTAAAAACTCATAGTATCCCTGCTCGGTCGGAGCCACCCCTAACCCCTTCAAAATGTTCATGATAAAAGGTATGTGCATCTGGTCGATTGTGTTTAGTAATGCACCCAAGAGCAACGGAACAACCATCAATCCGCCTGGTACTTTTTCAATCGTTTGTTTGATTTTCATTTCTTATCAACCCCGTTTGTGTACACTTTTTTAGCCAGATACGTACGCAATACTTGCTCCGACTTTTCGGCCAGCAACTCCGGAGCCCTCCGGATCGCTTCTTCTAGTGTCATCGGCGCATTGATGATACTGTGCACGCATTCGATCCCATGTTGATAGAGAACATCTACTCCCCTTCCGATCGATCCAGCGAGGACAAATGTCGGAATCCCCTGCTTCTTCGCTGCTTCCGCAACCCCCATCGGCGTTTTGCCGGAGGCAGTCTGGAAATCAATCTGTCCTTCCCCCGTAATGACCAGGTCAGCTCCCTCCATAGCATCTGCCAGCCTGGTATATTCGATGACGATGTCGATTCCGCGCTTCATCTCGGCCGGAAAAAACGCCTGAAACGCGCCACCAATCCCACCTGCGGCACCTGCACCCGGCATCTCATGCAGCCGAATCCTTGTCTTCGCTTGTACCAGATTGGCCCAGTGATGCAGATTGCTCTCCAACTGTTCCACGATCTCGGGAGTCGCTCCTTTTTGCGGGCCAAAAACATGAGAGGCTCCATCTGGACCGATCAGCGGGTTTTGTACATCTGTTGCGATCAAAAAGGCAGCATCTGCTATTCTCGCATCCCACTCACTGTCATCGATCGTGACGATTTGCTGCAATTGGCCTCCGCCAAAAGCGACGGATTTACCAGAAGAATCAAGCAATTTCATTCCTAATGCCTGCAGCATACCGCTTCCGCCGTCATTGGTAGCGCTTCCACCAACCGCCAAAATAAAATGGCGGCAGCCGTCATCGAGGGCTTTCTTGATCAATTCTCCCGTACCATACGTGGTAGTAATCAGAGGATTCCGTTGATCAGGAGGTACCAGACCTAATCCGGAGGCGCTTGCCATTTCAATGACGCAGGTGCTCCCGTCTCCCAGCACTCCATACGCTGCTTTGACTGGTTTGTGCAAAGGACCGGTAACCAGTACCTCTACCTTTTTTCCCGCAGTGGCAGCTATGAGACTGTCCATCGTGCCTTCTCCGCCATCTGCTACCGGTACCAGTACCGTTTCTGCGTCTGGGAGAACGTTTTTGATCCCCTGCTCAATGGCAACGGCGGCCTCCATCGCCGTTACACTCCCTTTAAATGAATCAGGGGCAATCACGATCTTAATTGTAATCACCACCTTCTTTTTTCTCACATGTGGAAACCGCTTTCAAAACGAGATGGTTCCAAGTGTTTGCTGTTTGACCTGGTTTTATTATATACATCTTGCCATCCCTAAATCTTCGGCTACATTATACAAAAAAAGCGGATACTTTCCTTGCTATTTTGGTTATATTGCATAAATATAAAGGGTGGAGTTTACCCTGCCGATAAGAGGTGTGAGATGACATGACATTGTTAACCCGTGAGATAGCCGAGGCGATTGTCAAAGAAACGATGAATCGGTTGCATCGGAATATAAATATCATGGATGAATCAGGTGTGATTATTGCCTCTGGTGATCCGACGCGTGTTGGGGAGCGACATGAAGGAGCTCTGCAAGTGGTGAGAACTGGCAGAGCACTCATCATCAAACAGGCAGAGGCCAATCGGTGGCCGGGCAGTCGCTCCGGGATCAACCTGCCGATCCAGTTTCAAGACAAAATCGTTGGTGTGATCGGCATCACCGGTCGTCCAGAGGAGGTGGAGGAATTCGGCGGTATTGTAAAGATGACGACCGAGTTGATGATCAAGCAATCCTACCTAGCCTCCCAATTGGAGTGGCTGCAGCATACAAAGGAAATGGTGATCGAAGAGCTGATCAAATCCCAGATCGACCATGAACGCATCGACCAACTGCTTCATATGCTTGCCCTAAAGCTATCCCCTCCTTATCAGCTATTTCTCATCGAGCTAAAGGAGAGAACCATTCAAAATCACGTGCTAATGAGGCAAATCGAGCAGATCGTCGGTCCAGAGCGGCATCTGATCGGTTTTGTCAACGTCCATCGGCTGTTCATCTTACTATCGGGGTTGACAGAGGAACGCTGCAAGGACAAGCTGCTGTCCATCGCAAATGCACTCGACCATGCAGGGCTTACATTTCGAGTCGGCTGCGGAACAGAGGTACACGAACGAGAGAAGATCTCTACCGCCTACCAGGAAGCAGCGCTTGCCCTAACAGTCGGAGGAGAAGGAGAGAGAATCATCCTTTATTCCGACGTTCAAACAAAAGCGCTGATCTATGAGATGAATGACGAGGTGAAACAACGATACATCACACGCATCTTCGCCAGGACCTCGCCGAAACTGATCAAAACCCTGCAGGTCTTTTTTGCGTGCAACTGCAACATTACCGAAACAGCTAAATCCTTGTATGTTCATCGTAATACACTGATTTACCGCTTAAAGAAGATCAAAGAAGAGACCGGCTGCGATCCGCAACTGTTTCAAGATGCTGTTTCCTTGCAGATGGCCGCCTGGATGTTTGAGCAGGATACATCTGACTAGATCTATTGCACCTAAATAGTCAGTCTCCATTTTGCAAAGTGGATGCCAAAACAAAAACTTCGGCTGTGCCCCAAACCCATGGGGAGAGCCGAAGTTTTTCATATCCTTTCGTTCTTTGTTCCAGTGGCAGCCAAACGCTACCGCGCTGGCTTCAATTCAGCGGCTACACGGGTCATCAACAGTTCCAACGCCAACCGCTTGTCCACTTGACCTGATTTGATGCGGAAGTCTTCCTCCGCGAACAGCCCCAGCAAGCGGCGCAGAGATGCTTCATCAAAGTATCGCGTCTGTTCCATCGCTTTCTTCACGGCAAACGGGTGCACCTTTAGCATGCCGGCCAACTGCTGTTGGCTGTATCCGCGTGGAGCCCACAGCTTGACATGCAGCAGCAGCCGGAACTGTCGGGCCAGCAGCGCGAGCAGCTTGAGCGGTTCTTCTCCTGTCAACAGACAGTCGTACAGTGTGCGAAATGCTTCCGGCAGCCTACCCGCAACAACCGCGTCGACCAGCCTGAACACATCCTGCTCCAACGTACGGGGTGTCAACTGCTCAATCACATCATCGGTGATGACCGCACCCGGCGTACCCAGGTAAAGGGCCAGTTTCTCCAACTCGTTGTTTAACAGACGCAGGTCGGATCCGACCCTGTCGACCAACTGCTGTACCCGTACCCGTTCCATCCGTACCCCATGACGCTCCGCCCGCCGTTGTACCCAAGCGAGCAGGTCGCCATCCCGCAACGGAGCGAACGAGAGCACGGTCGCCTGTTTTTTCAAGCTCTTGACCAGTTTCTTCCGTTCATCCAGCTTGTCGGCATAGACCAGAAACAGGATCGACGCGTACGCTGGCGGCTGTTCGAGATACTGTTCCAACGCAGCAAGATTATGCTCCAGTTTGCTCGGAGGTTTTGCTCCCGTCAAAAAATAGGCGTTAGCAGCAATCACCACTCTGTGCTCTGCCAAAAACGGCAGGGTCTCCGCATCCTCTAGGATCGACTGCAGCGGTACTTCCGCACAGTCATACCGACTGAGGTTCAAGTCGGCACTATCTGGCGGGACAATTTCACGACTGGCAAACGAGACAAACTCGTCCATCAAATACGTCTCTGTTCCGTACAGTACGTACACCGAGGCGTACTGCTTCTCTTTTATCGCTTGCACGGCCGTGTGCAGCGGCATCTGGTTCTTCCTCCCCATCGCACCGATTCTCTGCCTTTAAGTATAGCATAAAACCGTCTTGAAGTATGGCTTGCGGTCAGCCCCTGATTGCACACATGAACCACTCGCGCAAATAGTGCGAACACAGCGGAAGGACGCCGTTCATCCCATTGCTGGTACGAACGGCGTCCTTCCTGAATCAATGATGAACGTCTAGTGGAAAAAACCCCGGGATGTTTTCTCCCTAAACGGAAAGCAGGGGGTGCTTGGTACTGTTAACATATGTGTAATAGCAAAAAGTAGTGCGTGTCCTCATCAACAATTCTTTTGAGGAGGAAAGGCGAAACAGAGACCCCATTCCCAAGCCCTCAACGTTCCAGTACAGATTGAATCAGCTTATCGACGTCTACCTCAATCTGGAGATGGATTTCGGATCGCTCCTCTCCGCTGGTCCGATCTTCTTTTTCCTTGTCATCCTCACGCTGATCATCACCTGCGGCTGGTGCATCCTCATCATCGTCATCTTGTCCCGGGCGTACCTTTTTATCCTTTTTTTCTTTTTCTTGTTCTTTCTCCTCTTTCTTCTCCGCCTGTTTTTTCTGGTTGCCCTTCTCTGACTCGTTTTTCTTCTGCTTTTGTTTCTCCTTGCTCTGGCCAGGTGGATCTACCCATGCAGGCGGTCCTTTACCTCTCTCTGGTTCTTCGTCCGGTCTGTCACTTGCTCCGTCCGCCCGATCTTCCTCCTCGTCATCTAGAGACGTTACTGCTGCTTTTCCCCAGTTGCCTTTTGGCAGAAGCGGCTGTCCGCTATCGTCCTGTTCCTTGCTCGGCTTCTCAGACTGGCTGGGTTGCAGCTTGTTGGACTGATCCTGTTGAGGAGGATTTTGTACAGGCTGTTTCTCTTCACTCCGATCAACAGGCTGATCTTTGTCAGGTTCATCGGACTCCGAAGCGGGGGGCTGCTGCTGTTGGTCTGCCTGATTTGGTTCAGATTGGACTGTATTGGTCGATTCTTGGACCTCATTGGTGGGGTCTTGGTCTACATTTGTCCGTTCTTCGCCCTCATCTTCGCTTACTTTCACCGTTTTCGGCGAGAGTGTAGATGGCTGTTCGGGTGGCGCGGCATGATGACGGTCCGCATCGCCACCACCATTGGCCAGCAAAAACAGACCAAACAGCAGGGAAGCAGCGATAACACCTGTTCCCGCTTTGGCGACCCATGCCGGGAAGGATCGCCTCGGCGGGATGGAAACTGCTGTCTCTTTTGAGCGCAGACGGGGAAGCGTCGGCTGCCCTGCCGATTCGCCTGTATCCGGAAACAGGCGGCCTGGCGGCTCAGCCTGCGCTAAAATCGCGTCAACCAGACTGAAAGGCGGGGAGACAGGTGGAAGATCTGCCAGCTCGGCCGAAACACGCTTTAAGCGATCATAGGCAAGCTGCAGTTCCGGATCTTTGCTCAACAGGTGATGAAGCTGTTCTTTTTCTTCGTCGCTCAAGTCGTTGTCCAAATCCCGCTGCATCAGCTCCATAACCGCTTCGTTCATCACCCAACTCCCCCTTTCTCGTAATCGTGTAACAACTCCTGCAACTGCTGCCTGGCCCGAAAGAGATAGGACTTCACGGTGTTCAGCGGAAGCTCCAGCGTATCAGCAATCTCCTGGTATGAAAAATCCTGCAGATAGCGCAGCACAATCACCAAGCGGTACTGTTTCGGCAGCTTGTTGATTGCGCTCTGCACGTCGCTTGACAAACTGGTCAGAAGAATTGCTTCTTCCACATTGTTTTTGTCCGGCAATACCAGTTCATGCTCGTCAAGGGAGATCGCATCTTTTTTGGAGCGAAACCGATCCATGCAGATGTTGCTGACGATCCGCTGCACCCAGGTGGAAAACTTCGCTTTTTCCTGAAACAAGTGGATTTTTTGATAAATCCGAATCAGCGCTTCTTGAGAGGCATCTAGCGCATCTTGTTCATTGCCAAGGATATAGAAAGCGCTCCGGTAAACAGAGTTCTCAATCGAACGAAGCAGCTCGACCAATGCATCGTGGTCACCGGTCTGAGCTCTTCTGACCAGCTCTGCTTCACCCATGCTCCATTCTCTCCTCCCTTACTGACGTGACGCTGCTCGGAAAGGTTGCAAACCGTACACTTTATTTTGAATCTGCCATTCCATTCCATCAGGTCGTAGTATCAGTGTAATCGCTCCGTGTCGATCCGTCCGAAAAACAGTCGTCCCCGCCTCTTCAAGACGTGCGAGCACATCGGATGAAGGATGACCGTAGCGGTTGTTGCGGCCAACCGAGATGACGGCAGCTTGTGGCTGCATGCGCTCCAGGAATGCCGCCGTTGTCGAAGTCTTGCTGCCATGATGGGCTACTTTTAATACATCGACAGTTGACAGCAATGGTGAATAGCTATGTAACAGCCGTTCTTCTGCGGCTTGCTCAATGTCGCCTGTGAACAGTACTCGGGTCCCGTATGCCGTGAGCAGCAGAACAACCGAGGCATCGTTTTTTTCACCTTTTCCAGACATGTTGCTTCCATCAGGTGAAAGCCACGTCCAAACCACTCCAGGAACGTCCTCCCAGCTCACTCCTGGCTGTCCGGTTACCAGCGGTACGCCCCGCCTGGCTAACGACGCCAGCAGCTCCCTGTCCCCTCTGGAGGGAGGTGTTCCATTCAGCAGCGCTGCTGCAATGGGCATGCGAGCTGCTACAGCAGGCAGTCCGCCGATGTGATCCTGATCGCCGTGGGTGGCGACCAGCCGATCGATTTGCTCAATCCCACGCGAGCGCAAATATGGCACGACGATATCCTTCCCGGGATCAAACGGATCTTTTTTCTCTCTCCATCGTTCCGTTTGCCCGATTCGGACAATACCGCCGCCATCTATTAAGTATACTGTTTCATTGGTGACTTCGACAACGATAGAATCACCCTGCCCCACGTCAAGAAAGGTGATCCGCACCTCGTCTGTTCCGTCCAACGGCTGCCGGGCGGCAACCAGCAGCAAACAGAAAACAGTCCCATACACCAGAAAATCACGCCGACGCTGATAGCCGAGGTGCCACCCTATCGGAATGGAAATGAGCCATATCGCGTACCCGGCCAACCACCACCAGTGAGGATGGGGCCAATGGGAAAAGGGCAGCGATCGATCATGCAGCCAGCTGAGTCCATGATGCAGATGAGGCAGCAGCCCGTTCACCAACTGCCCGATCAAAGAACCAAGTGGCGGAAAGAGAAAGGAGACAACCAGAGCCGCATAGCCGGCCGGAAGTACGATGAGCGAGAGAAGAGGCACGACGAGCAGGTTGAGCAGCCAAGAGAGCGGTGAGAACTGGTGAAACCAGTAGATGAGAAACGGAAACGAAACAAGCGCCGCCGAGGTGGCGACAGCCATCGAGGAACGAAGCCAGCTACTGCGTGGCAACGGCGATTCCATCAGAATCGGCACATACAGGATCAGACCAAGAGTGACACAGAAGGATAGCTGAAACCCCACTTGCCATAGCTGATACGGGTTACACAGCAGCATCAGCAGCAGAGCTATCCCCCACAGCTGACGTATCTCGATCTGTTTTCGCGCTCGCACGGCCCACAACCCGAGTCCCCCCATCAGTCCGGCACGGACGGCTGATGGACTTGCTCCTACCAACAACACGTAGCCGGCGATAAAGAGAATCGCTGCCACCAAGGACCACTCACGTGTCAAACCCAATCGCTCCATCAACCACAAAAAACCGGCGCTGACCAACGTTACGTGCAGTCCGGAGATCGCCAATACGTGGATCAAGCCCAGATCGGCATACGTGTCAGCAAGCCGCGGCTCTACCTCATCCCGTAGTCCCAGCAGCAGCGATTTCATAAATCCAGAGACAGACGAGTCGGCAAACAGCAAGTCCAATCGTTTGGCGAGATGCTGCTGCCATGTCTCAAACCAGCCAAAGAGGTTGCTGTTGTCTACCTCCACTTGTGTCTGGGCAAAACTGCCTTTTGCCGTTACATAGACCCCCTGCCAGCGCAGGTAACGGGCGTAGTCAAAAGCGTTAGGGTTGCGGGCACCGTCGGGAAGCTGCAGCTGGACAGAAGCAGTCAGTTGATGGCCCGTACGCCAGCGCTCGACGACGGATATCTGTTCCTCTGCGTCCAACTTGATGCGGCAAGCTACCCGTTCTGCCGGAAACAACGCTCTGTGTCGCCCGGCAACCTGGTAAGCGCCCACATCGAGAAACAGGCGGACCGTGTCGCCGTCGCGCTCGGGTGGCGAAGCGATCCGCCCGGTCACCTCCAGGGAAGTCGCGCCATCTGCATAACGAGTAAGGGAGGAAGCGTGCCAACTGTCATAGAGATAGAAGTACCCTCCCGCACAGAGAACTACGGAGAGGCACAGCACCGCCATGCGCTGTCGGGCCAGCAGCAGAAGGCCTAGCACCACTCCTGCAGTCGAAAAAAAGAGATAAACAGGAGAATAGGCCGCGGCAACGATGCCGGTCACGGCACAAATGCTGTATAAGAAATACGAATGGCGCTCTTTTCCCATCGTGCTCCCCCCGCTTCCCTTAGGAATCGACGGGGGAATTGTATCAGATAGAGGTAGGACAATAAAAACTTTGCGATCCACAGATGGCATGTTGTGACAACATCCTAAAAGTAAAAATATTAGGTTCACAGGCACCTGATTCTGTTACTGAACATACGATGTTCTTCTGACCAGCCAAAGTATGTAAAAACAAACATTTATTCAAAATAATTAATCCTAGCACGCATAAAAACAAAAAGAAATATTTGAAATAATATCATTTTATGGATATAATACCCATAAATTCGTTTTTAAGGAGGTCTCAATCTTGAAAAAAAGCATAGCGTTACTGTTTACGACAATCGCCCTTGTCTCCTCTCTTGCGACTACACCGCTTGCTAAAGCAGAGACTGACACCTTTTCAGCAGCAGAAGAAGTTTTGGCTGCAAGAACCTATTATAATTTGGACGATAAAGGTCAAGATCTTTCAGCAGGCAACCACCAAGAGTCTAAAATCTCCTTCAGTGAGATGTCAGTATCAAAATCGGACGTACAGCTTACTGGTGAAATAGCATACTCTAACGATGAGAGAGTCCCCTTCTCGTTATCAGGAACATTGGGCAAGGCTGAAAAAACAGATGACCTAATCATAGGTGATTTAGTAGATAACTCTGGAAACTTTGAAGTGATTCACTTTGGCTTGGACCGCTCCCCAGACAAAAGTATTGTCATTGACCAAAAGAAACGGGGTAATAAGCCTATACTAAAATTATACCTACTGAAACAGGGTACAAGAGACTTAACGGTACTGGAGGTTGATGTACCTAAGTCAATTAAATACAAAGAACTATTCGACAACGTTAAAAGTTTTAAACAGGCAGAGTACAGCGATCAGTTTTGGTACCATAAAATTTTTAAGCCTACTGAGGCAAAAGAGCTTGGAGCAAATGAAGCTAGACTTGTATCTGAAGAAGATGATGTAGTTATAGCCTCCTTACAAAATGATTCCGAAACAAGATATTACCAATATTCGTACAATATTTCTGGTTGTAGTATCTATGAAGATTTTTATGTGAAACATTATTTGGAAGGTCCTAAAGAGATCACTACTTCTGATGAGTTTACATCAAAAATGTACGTGACACATGAAGAGACCTGGTCTTTAGATTGCGACTCCATGAATAGTGATGAAACAGGTATGCACATTGGATATTATGATCCAACAATTATTCAAGCCTATACCGAGCCAGGTGACGTATTGCGTTACATCCAATGGGATGGCACTTACTATGAGGAAGATGATTTAAACATCGTTGCACGTTGGGATGTCGCATTTCCTTATACGACGCTTGGTTTTACTGGTACCTGGGAATTCGCAGAGAGGCACGAGTCTAATACCATGAAGGTATTTGATAATTCCGGCGAGAAAAAGGTACGGCAGGCTGCAGTTGACTTTGATGAGAAAGAGCAACAGTTAATAGACGAAGATGATAGTTTCGATGTAATATTTTCAGTAGGATATTACAATCAAAGTGGCAATAAAAACTTTAGGGTAAAATGGGACTATACAATCTCGAATGACTTGGATTACACATGGACTGATGAAAAATCAGAGCGCCTTTCGCTTGATTATGATTCCGGCAACTAAAGTCTAATTCAGAATGTAATGCCCCCCAAACTGCCTGGACTTTTGGGGGGCAAAGATTCTGAATCTGTCATTTATTTAACCAACAATTAGACAGTCGCGAACCATAATTGTATTGTTCATGTTTAAAAGTAGGCTTTTCTACCAACTGCCGCTTTACTCATTTATACTTGCGTAAACATATACCATTAGGGCAAATAAAGCTAATACTAACGAACCATTAATAACACTGGATATTTGAGACGCAGGGAGAGCAAAAAAATCCAGGTACCCAAGAATTCCCCTTCCGCCTGGCATATAAGCCCCCTTGTAGCCCAAAAGACACGCATTTAAGATAGACAAAACCATTACCGAAAGAGATCCTAGCTTGAGGTAATGACCTTGCTTATTTTTAAAGATGCCAATCATTAGGAAGACTATGTATATCACAAGGAAAAAAAACGTCACTTTATCACCTCATCTTCTGGTTTTATGTCTTGGCAATTACTTACATCAAGATAATTTGAGAACGTTACAATCCTTTGCGTTTCTTGAAAATAAAATCTTTTGGAAAACCTCTCTAAGCCGAACCCAACAATTTCCTTAGTTTACATTTTTTATTTTACAGTAAAAATCAATCCTCCAGCAATGGGATAATATGCCTACTACCAGAACAGAGCCAAAAAGACACTGTCCTCCCCTTGTGCACCACCTGCATTACCCCGTCTAAAACACCCACTGTCGTGTCAACAATAGGAGTATTCACAAGCATAGGCCCTCGTCAGATTGCATGCTTCCTGAATCCGTGATAGATTTAGCTAGAGCGTATTTATAGGGAATCTCCCTGCGAGAGGAAGAGTCAGACAATATGTGTGGAATTGCATCACTCTACAACAAACAACAAGCGCCGGTTCGTCCGGACGTGATCGAAGCGATGACCAATATCATCCTGCATCGCGGTCCGGACGATGACGGTTTTTTGATAGACAATCACATCGCACTCGGATTTCGTCGGCTGAGCATCATCGACTTGGAAGGCGGCCACCAGCCGCTGGCCAACGAAACAAAAGAGATCTGGATTGTCGGCAACGGGGAAATCTACAACTACAAGGAACTGCAGGATTGGTTGAAACAGCGGGGACATGTGTTTGAGACCGGTTCCGACATTGAGACCATCCTGCACCTCTACGAAGAAGTGGGCTTTGACGCCCCCAAACATCTGCGCGGGATGTTTGGCTTTACCATCTGGGATGGCCGGAAACAACTGCTGTTCGGAGCACGCGATCACTTCGGCATCAAACCGCTCTACTACACAGAGACCGGAGATTCGATCGCCGTCGCCAGCGAGATCAAGAGCTTGCTGGAGCTGCCCGGGTTTCAGCGGGAAGTGAACGAGACGGCGTTTTATCACTATCTGACGTTTCAATACGTACCTGATCCCCAAACCATGTACAAAGGAATCTACCGCATCCCGCCGGCGCACAGCTTTGTGGTCAAAGACGATGCGATCACAGTCACACCGTACTGGGAAGTCTCCTTTGCTCCGGACGAGAGCAAGCCGTTTTCCTATTACGTGGAAGGCACCCGTGAGATCCTGATGGAATCGGTCGACAAACACCGGATGAGCGATGTGCCGCGTGGTGCGTTTCTCTCCAGCGGCGTCGACTCCAGCAGTATTGTCGGGATGCTGAAAACATTTGAACCAGTCAAAACCTTTTCTGTCGGCTCCGACATTCCCGGTTACAGTGAGCTGGAGTACGCGCGGCGAACGGCCCAATACCTGGGCACCGAGCATCACGAAGTAACAATCTCTGCCAAACGGTACATGCAGGAGCTGCCACGGCTGATCTGGCATCAGGATGAGCCGGTGGCCGATCCTTCGGCGATCCTGCTCTATTTCGTCGCCGAACTGGCCAGCGAACACGTAACTGTAGTACTGTCCGGTGAAGGCGCCGATGAGTTTTTCGGAGGATACAACATCTACCGCGAGCCGCAGTCGCTGCGTATGTTTGCTCCGCTCCCCCGCTGGATGAAAGGAACGATCCGCTCCCTCGCCGAGAAGCTGCCCGACAACGTAAAGGGGAAAAACTTCCTCATCCGCGGCTCTAAAACAGTGGAGGAGCGCTTCTTTGGCAACGCCCTGATTTTCAGTGAAGAACTGAAACAGCAGGTGGTGACGGAGGATATCTTCCATTCGGCGAAGTATCAGTCGCCATGGGAGGTTACCGATGGGATTTACCAAAGAGCCACCCACTATGACGACGTAACCAAGATGCAGTTTCTCGACATCCACACCTGGCTGCGCGGCAATATCCTGATGAAAGCAGACAAGATGACGATGGCCAACTCGCTGGAACTGCGTGTACCGTTTATCGATCCAAAAGTCTTTGAGTTTGCCGCTACCATCCCCACCAAGTACAAAATAGCGGCTGGCACAACCAAACACGTCCTGCGCGAAGCGATGAAGGAGTTTCTGCCGCCGGAGATCAAGACCCGTCCCAAACTGGGCTTCCCGGTACCGACCCGCCACTGGTTGAAACAGGAGTTCTACCAGTGGGCAAAGGAGCTGATCTTCGAGAGCAAGGTGGATCATTTGATCAACAAGGCGTACGTCCTCTACATGCTGGACGAACATCGTGAGGGTCATGCCGACTACAGCCGGAAAATCTGGACGATTCTCGTCTTCATGCTCTGGCATCAGATCTTCATTGAGCAGAGGTACGACTTTGGACCATATGTCAGCCCGGCAGTGGCCCTGCGGCGGAAAAATACCAAAACACTGCAGCAGATCGGATAATCAGATAGCGCGAACACCGCTCCCCTTATTACACCGGGAGAGACCGCCGACTGGTCACCTATCATTCAGGCAGCTTGACGTTTATGGAAGGCTGCCTTTTTGTTTGCTTTCTGAATCAGTTTATATCTGCAATCGCTGTATAACGCGCGGCAAGGGGAGAGACAGAGATGAACCTCAAGCACATAAACATGAACGAACGGATGAAGTATTACCGTGTACCTGGTGTCAGCCTAGCCTTGATCAATGATGGCAAACTTCATTTGGCAGAAGGCTATGGAGTGTTGGAGGGAAAAACCAATCGGTCCGTTACCACCCATTCTGTTTTTCATGCCTGTTCCATAAGCAAGCTAGCCACGGCCATGCTCGTATTGAGATTCATCGAACAAGGCATCCTTGACCTGGATGAGAATGTGAATAAACAGTTGATATCTTGGAAAGTCCCTGACAATCATCATACGAATCAGAAACAAGTTACCTTGCGAACACTGCTGAGTCATCAAGCGGGGTTCATTGATCCCGAAGGAAGTTTTCGTGAACATGATTCGGAGCAGAACATCCCAACCATGCTTTCCCTTCTGGAGGGCAGGACATCATCCTGTCCGGAACCAATCAGCTTGAAGTATCAGCCTGGAAGTGACTTTCAATATTCAGACGCAGGATTTTGCGTGATCCAGCAGCTTGTGGAGGATGTTACCAGAAAGTCTTTTCAACAAGTGATCAAAGAATTTATATTTGAACCGCTGCAGATGAACAACAGCACATCTGAATGGGCGATACCGGACACGGGACATGATCGGTTTGCCTGCGGGCACAATCAAAATGGGAGCGTCATAGAAGGCAAATACCCTATATACCCATATCAAGCTGCTGCTGGTCTGTGGTCCACGCCTACCGATCTGGCCATGCTGGTCATCGAAATCATGGATTCTCTAAAAGGAAAGGGCAAACTAGGGCTTTCCCCAAAACTGATCAACGAAATGATTACGCCACAAGGCTGTTCACCGTGGACGGGACTTGGTCTTTTTCTGGACAGCTCGGCTCAAGAACTTGAGATCTCCTCCCTTGGCTGGGGCGTCGGATTTCAAAGCATAGTGATCGCATACCCGTATGCAGGCACAGGTGCTGTGATGATGACAAATGCTGATTTAGGCGTTCACCAAACCAAAGGGATCATAGGAGAAATCGCTGCATCACTGCACCACAGCTTCTGTAAAAAGTGAAAAGACGACATGTTTTTTTATCAACCTCTTTTGTTTTGAAGGGCTTTATTGGGCCATCCGGGGAATTTTTTCTTGAAAAACTAATACGATTAGTTATAATAAAACTAATATGATTAGTTTTCGAGAGGAGAATTCACATGCGCATCATTCGCGAAGCGACGATCGTACAGATCACCTTTCTGCCCCGATTTTTTCCCGTCAATTGCTATCTGATCGAGGAGTCGGACGGTTTGACGCTGATTGATGCAGCTCTTCCGTATAGTGCCGCAAGCATTCTGCAAGCAGCCGACCAGATTGGAAAACCCATTACCCGCATCCTGCTAACCCATGCCCACGACGATCATGTGGGTGCGCTGGATACGCTAAAAGAGCGATTGCCGGAGGTGCCGGTACATATCTCCCAGCGGGATGCCCGATTGATGAGCGGTGATCGTTCGCTGGACCCGGATGAACCGAATACTCCCATACGTGGCGGTGTGCCAAAACGGTTGAAAACACGGGCAGATGTGTTGCTCCAGGACGGAGATCAGATTGGTTCCTTGCTTGCGGTATCCGCACCAGGGCATACACCTGGCTCGTTTGCTTTTCTCGACACACGGAACAACGCTCTTATCGCCGGTGACGCGTTTCAAACCAGGGCTGGTCTTGCGGTCACGGGACAGCTGCGGCCGTGGTTTCCGTTCCCTGCCCTCGCCACCTGGAATAAACAGTTTGCACTTGATAGTGCGTTTAAACTGCGTGAGCTGCGACCGTCCCTGCTCGCCGTTGGTCACGGCCGGATGCTGATTGATCCGGTATCCTTGATCGATCTGGCGATTGCCGAAGCAGAACGAAATCTTGCCTATCTCCAACAGAAAGGAGTTTGACGGACATGTGCCCACGAATCGGTCTTGATGTACCTACCATCCTGCAAGCCGCCGCGGAGATTGCTGACGTACACGGTGTTGATGCCATCACCCTGGCCTCTTTGGCAAAAAAACTGGATGTGCGCCCTCCTTCGCTGTACAACCATATCGACGGGCTGCACGGTTTGCGAAAAAAACTTTCTATTTACGGCCTGGAACAGCTCTACAGCATCATGACTCAGGTCGCTGTGGGACGTTCCGGGGATGAAGCGGTGCGGGCACTTGGAGAAGCATATGTGACATTTGCCCGGACGCATCCCGGATTGTACGAAGCTGCACTCGTTGGCCCTGATCTGCGCGATCCAGACGTTCAGCGGGCGGGAAATCAAATCGTCGACCTGCTTCTCCGCGTGCTGGGCGCCTACGACCTGGGAGACGAGGCCGCCTTACATGTCGTACGCGGCTTGCGCAGTATTTTCCACGGTTTTGCTTCTCTTGAGCAGCAAGGTGGGTTTCAACTCAGGCTCGATCGGGATGTGAGCCTCCGGCTATTAATTGATACGTATCTTGCAGGGATTCGTTCGATGCATGGAAGGATACACGAGATTAACAATCGTTAAGATGATTGACTCGCTTTTAATCGTTTCAAGCGTTTTAAGCGTCTCATCCGATTACACCCTCTCCACACTCTGGAGAGTTTTTTTGTGCCTCCCTCTGTCTTTTTGTACGCTAAAAACAACGAGTTGCGGAGGAGGTTCGTTATGCTGTTTGATCTGTGGGAACGTTATCGGACGATCGTGATTGTACTGGGAATGGCAGTAGTCGTGGTTTGTGCGTGGATGTTTTATCCTGGGAATGCACGGGAGGACCCAGTCTTGCCATTGAACCATTATGTCCATGCTATGGAATCCGAAGAAGAGCAAGTGAAGGGTCAGGCTGCAAAAACCAGCCCATCGTCTGAACCGGATGAGGCGGACAAATCAACGGAAAAGCCAGCCCTAAAGATGTATGTCGATATAAAAGGAAGTGTACAGCATCCCGGCTTGTATCAGTTCTTCGAAAACGACCGGGTACAGCACGTGATCACGGTAGCAGGCGGTTTTTTGCCCGACGCGGACATCAGCCGCGTCAACCTCGCTCAGCCGTTGGCTGATGGCATGGTGATCTGGGTTCCACAAAAGGGAGATGACAGCCCTCCCCCCTATCCTCCTGCCAACTGCATCTGTCAGACTGCTGGTGCAGCGACTACAGGCGCATCATCTGCCTCAGGGGACGCCAATGGTCTGACCGCAGACGGCAAAATCAATCTGAATCGTGCTACGCTGCAGCAGTTGATGACCCTTCCCGGAGTTGGCGAGACACGGGCCAAGGCGATTATCACCTATCGAGAGCAGAACGGAGCCTTTTCCCGGCCGGAAGAGTTGAAAAATGTGACAGGGATCGGTGAGAAAACCTACGCCGAACTGGCGAACCATATTGCCGCTCCCTAAAGCCCTCCTATCGGAGGAACCGAGACTAGATGAGACTCGACTAGAAAAAATCGACTAGATCTGGCCTAGGGCAACGCCTACTCCCGCTCTGCCGGTGCACGCATCATCTCTTGCTTTACCTGTTCCGTCAACCGATCAAATGTCCGTGCTTTTTTCACATAGAGCAGGCAGATCGTCCAGGTCATCACGAATTGGGCAAAGGCGTAAAGATAGGCCCAGTTGATCGGGCCTACCGCTTTTCCGTCGAGCAAGTCGGTATAAGCGGTCAGGATAGGCAGCATGTAGTAAAAAACCAAGAAGAACAGCGTTGTCGGAATGATGAAACGTTTTTTCTTTCGCAGGAGTTCGCCAAAAGCTAAGCCATCCATGCGATCCTGCAGTTTCTCTCTAGGCAACGGCATCGATCCTCCTTGTTCTGTTTCCTAGTTCCTCCATCTTATCGCACGAATACCATGCCGACAATGGATCGGTTACAGAAAAGGAGCATTTTTGCCTTCAACCGCTCATATTCTCTGTATGAGAAGAAGGAGTTGGAGGGATCCGTATGCACGTCGGCTTTATTGGTACGGGGAGCATGGGCAGCATCCTGATAGAATCATTTCTCCGTGCAAAAGTACTGCGGCCAAATCAGCTTGTCATCTATAATCGTACTCCCTCAAAGGCTGTCCGCCTCGCTGAAAAACATCCCGGAGTAACAGTAGCAGCGAACAATGCGGAAGTCGCAAGAAAAAGCGATTGGTTGTTTCTCTGCGTCAAACCTTTGGAATATCAACAAGCGATCACCCAGTGTGAGAACCAACTGAGTGATCGGCACGTATTGGTTACCATCACCAGCCCCGTCCGGCTCGCCGAGTTGGAAGCAACCGTACCCTGCCCGGTAATGCGTGCTGTTCCCAGCATCACCAATGCTGCTCGCAGCGGGCTAACGCTAATCGAGTTCGGTTCACGTATCTCAGAGGAACAGAAACAATCTGCCTATTCACTGTTTTCCCAGATCAGCCATCCAGTCGAGATTCAAGAAAAGTTTTTGCGCATCTCGTCTGACATCAGCAGCTGCGGCCCAGCTTTTCTCAGCTACGTCCTGCAGCAGATGATCGCGGAAGCTGTGGAGGAGACGGGCATCTCGCGCGATGCGGCCACCTTCCTGACCACACAGATGGTGATTGGCTTCGCTGATCTTCTACAGCAAGAGGTATTTTCCCTGCCTGCCCTGCAAGAGCGAGTCTGCGTCCCTGGAGGTGTCACTGGGGAAGGTCTCATCGCCCTCCGTGACGGAATTCCTGGCGTATTTGGCCAGGTGTTCCGTCGGACCCATGCCAAGTTCGCAGAGGATCGGGAGTTGATGAGTAAACATTTGTTCCCGGAATCGAGCGAGACAACCTGATGAATGAACCCTGATCAACCTACCTGACGAGACAACCTGAGCGTCCCACACCTCTGCCAATTTCATGGAGCGGATCCAGTCACATCGTTTTTGTATTGGGAGAGCAGATCGTACGCCCTCTGCACATCGCCTTTATGGACACTTACTTTTCCGGTTGATTGCTGTTCCATGCTGACCATGCCCTCGGCGTAAAACGATGGATCTGTCGAGTTCTTCACTTTGCAGCGGATACCCTTGGCTTGTAAATAGGTAAATCGTGAGTGGGCTCTTTGCAGATGGCCTTCATATACCACGACCCACTTTCGATGCGCGAGATAACAACTCGCCATAACAGCTAAAAGCAGCAGCGCTCCAAGAATGTATACGATGATCCAACACTCCCTTGTTGAAGTTGTCTGCACACTGACATAACAAACTCCCTCTGCACTTCACAATCGGTAGCGAGGGAGTTTGTCTGCATTCTGAGACACTTCACGAATAGCATCGTGTCTCGTGTTGAGAGTCTCTTAGTTTGTCAGTTCTACCACTAGTGGTGGCTCGTAGTGATGGCTCGGTCCACAAAGTTAACTGACAACCAGATTAACCAGCTTGCCTGGCACGGCAATTACTTTGCGAACAGTTTTGTCTTGAACGAGTGCTTGTGTCTTCTCATGATTGGCGACCAGTCCTTCCAACTCTTCCTTGGACAGTCCATTTGGTACGACTAGTTTGTCTCGAACCTTGCCGTTGATCTGGATGACGATCTCCACTTCATCCAGCACCAGTGCCTCCGGATCGTATTCGGGCCAGCGCTGCTCGTGCACACTGTCTGCTTTGCCGATCAACTGCCACATTTCCTCGGCGATATGCGGTGCAATCGGTGCCAACAGAACCAGCAGGTGCTCGATCGCAAAGGCCAACGTGCCGCGATCAGCCTCTTGCGGGTATGCGTACAGCTTGTTGACCAGTTCCATGATCGTGCTGATTGCGGTGTTAAACGTATAGCGTTCACCAATATCTTCGCTTACCTTTTTAATGGCGAAGTGCGTCATCCGGTAAAGTTCTTTGGCAGCCCCATCTGCAGGCTGCAGTTTCGGAACATTCCCTGCAAACAGGGATGCGTGGCTTTCCACCAGACGCCAGACGCGGTGCAGGAAGCGATAGCTGCCTTCTACCCCGGTATCCGTCCAGTCCAGATCGCGCTCCGGCGGGGCGGCAAACAGGATGAACAGGCGAACCGTGTCGGCCCCGTACTTCTCGATCATCTCGTCCGGACTGACCACATTGCCTTTTGACTTGGACATTTTTGCCCCGTCTTTCAGTACCATTCCCTGTGTCAACAGACTGCGGAACGGTTCCTCGTAGGAGAGCATCCCTGCGTCATGCAGCACTTTTGTGAAAAAGCGGGAATACAACAGGTGCAGGATCGCGTGTTCCACACCGCCGATGTACTCATCTACCTGCAGCCATTTGTCTACCTTTTCCTTGGCAAATGGAAGCTGCTCGTTCTGCGGGTCCGTATAACGCAGATAGTACCAAGACGAATCGATAAAGGTATCCATCGTGTCCGTCTCCCGCCGGGCCTTACCGCCGCAGTTGGGGCAGGTCGTGTTGACAAAGGAGTCGGACGAGGTGAGCGGATTGCGCTTGCCATCGATCACGACATCCTCTGGCAGCAGAACCGGCAGATCTTCTTTGGGGACAGGCACGACTCCACAGTCGTCGCAGTAGATCATCGGGATCGGAGCCCCCCAGTAGCGCTGACGAGAGACCAGCCAGTCACGCAAACGGTAAGAGACGGCTGGACCGCCTTGCCCGTTTTGCTGCAGATGATCGGCAATCGCTTGGATCGCTTCCCGGTTTGGCAGGCCGTCAAAACTGCCGGAGTGAATCAGCGTTCCCTCTCCGGTGTATGCAGCATCAATACCGATCTCCTCTACAAGGATGGACTCATCGTACGGGTTGATCACCGCCTGGATCGGCAAACCGTACTTCTTGGCGAAGCTGAAATCGCGCTCGTCGTGAGCAGGTACACCCATAACCGCCCCTGTTCCGTAATCGAGCAGGACATAGTTGGCCACCCAGATCGGGATCTCTGCTCCTGTCAGCGGGTGTTTGGCGTAAGAACCGGTAAAGTATCCTACCTTCTCCACGTCAGCTGAGGTTCGCACAATATCGCTTTCCTTCTTCATCTGTTCGATGAAACCGCTAACCTCGGCCTCTTGCGGTTTTCCGGCAATCAAACGGGGCACCAGCGGATGCTCCGGCGCCAGCACCATATACGTAACGCCGTACAAGGTGTCTGGACGGGTGGTAAAGACGGTGATCGATTCGTCAGTCAACTGCGGCAGCGTAAACGTGACATTGGCTCCCTCGCTTTTGCCAATCCAGTTGCGCTGCATCGTCCGCACTTTTTCCGGCCATCCGGACAGATCATCCAGATCGGCAAGCAATCGCTCCGCATAATCGGTAATGCGGAAAAACCACTGTTCCAGATCTTTTTTCGTCACTTCTGAATCACAGCGCCAGCAGAGTCCGTCAATCACCTGTTCATTGGCAAGTACGGTCGAACACTCCGGGCACCAGTTGACGGAGGCTTTTTTGCGGTAGGCCAGGCCGCGCTCATAAAAGGTGAGAAACAGCCATTGGGTCCACTTGTAGTAGTCCGGAGAGCAGGTAGTCACTTCCCGCGACCAGTCGATGCTGATGCCAACCCGCTCCAACTGTGCTTTCATATAGGAAATATTCTCGTATGTCCATTTGGATGGTGCTGCGCCAAACTTGACCGCCGCATTTTCAGCCGGCAGTCCAAAAGCGTCCCAGCCCATCGGATGAAGGACTTGGTGTCCGCTCATGCGTTTGAACCGGGCGATGATATCGCCGATCGAATAGACCCGCATATGTCCCATATGCAGACGTCCAGAGGGATAAGGAAACTGCTCCAGGCAGTAAAATTTCGGTTTTCCAGCTTCCTCGCTGGTTCTGTGCTGATGCCCTTCTTTCCACCGCTGCTGCCACTTTTGTTCGATCTGAGCAGGATCGTATTGTCTAGCCATCTGTTTGCCTCCTCTAATACGATATAAGAAAAACCTCCCATCGCCAACAGCAGAAGCTGTCAGGGACGAGAGGTCTGTTTCCCGTGGTACCACCCTTTTTGACAGATCCGAACCGGGCCGGATCTGCCCACTCAAGCTTCCGTAACGTGGAAGAGCCGCTCCGTCCTACACAGCCATCGCGGGCACCAGTACCGGTTTGCTTCATCGTCTAAGCCCTAACCTGACAGATCCACTCCGCTGATCAGGTGCTGTGGACAAAACCGCTTTGGCCTTCGGGGGAGAGCTTGGAGGACAGTTCGGAAAGCGATCGGGTTGACTTGCACCAACCGTCAACTCTCTATTCACTAACCGTCTTTCGTACTACTCCTCGTCATCGCCAAACCTATGTCTGATTACCACGATTATAGTCAATCTTCGACACTGATGTCAACGCGCGGTTTGCGCGCAGCATAAAACAGGCGTTCGCTCTGCTCGTGAGGCGGTTCCTGCCTGAAGTCAGCCGTTACCGCAATCTGCTCAAAACCGGCCTCCCTCAGCCATTTGAACATCGAGAGCGGCTGGTAAGCCCGCTGGGCGTGAACCTCCTCCATCCGGCGATACAAGCCATCCTGTTGGCGTAGGAAAAAACATAACTGATGCTCCACCTCGAGGCGGATCGGATCACTGACACACTGCCAGATGTAGTTGATTTCCTCATCAAGCAGTGTGAACGTATTTTCCCCAAAACCATGCAGGATTTTGTAAGGGCTATGCACGTCAAACAAAAACTGGCCGCCAGGATGCAGGTGGGCGTATACACGACGGAACGTCTCCTGCACGTCGTCTTCCTCCAGCAGGTAGCTGAGTGAGTCGCAGAACGAGATGACCACATCAACCGGTGAGAGGGACAGCTGACGCATGTCCTGCTCAACCCAGGCTACTTCTACCCTGGCCTGTCTCATCTTTTCACTGGCGATCGCCAGCATCTCGGAGGATGCGTCGACGCCGATCACCCGGTGTCCCCTCTTGGCGAGCGGAATGGCGATGCTTCCTGTCCCGCAGCCAAGGTCGATGATCGATAGCGAAGAGGGAAAGGATGGGTCCGACGCCAATTCCACTTCCAGCCAGCGCACCCAGGCGTCGTATGGGGCATCCTCCATCAGCTTATCGTATACGGAGGCCAGATGATGGTATGCCATTCGCTTATACCTGTTCTTCAAACGTGACGCGGGGAGCGTCGCCCCACAGCCGTTCGATATTGTAGAATTCCCGCTCTTCCCGATGAAAAACATGGACGACCACGTCACCAATGTCGATCAGCACCCATTTGCCTTCGTCCGCTCCCTCAATGCCGCGCACGTTATACCCCTGTTCGTGCGCCTTGTCGCGGATTTCGCTTACAATCGCCTGTACCTGCCGTTCATTGTTACCGTGACAGACAATAAAATACTCGGCAATAACGGACAGATTACTGATATCGATCACGACGACGTTTTCCGCCTTCTTCTCTTCTGCTGCCTTTACCACCAGACGAGCCAACTCTTCAACTGCCATGAACACCCTCCTCGGTTACACGACTAGATCGTTATAGGCCAACAAGGTGAGTGGATACACCTGTTTGTTTCGTTCAATCAAATCCTGAATCGTACCGCCCAAGGCAAATGCCAAGGCATGGTCCAGATCCTCCTGGGCCCGCTGTCGGATCTCATCCACACCGGGAAAAGAACGATTCGGCTCGATGTAATCGGCCAGACAAACCACTTTTTCCAACAGCGACATGCCTACCCTGCCGGTCGTGTGGTAACGAACAGCTTGCAGCACATCCGGGTCGGTGATCTCCAGTTCTCTCTGGATCACAATGGCCCCGACAAAGGCATGCCACAGATTTTTGTCTCCATTCAGCACTTCTTGTGGCAGATCGTAGCGAACGACGTGCTCACGCAAGCGATCGGTCGGCCAGCATTTACAGTAGTCATGGACGTAACCGGCCAGTTCTGCCTTGTCTGGATCTGCACCGTACCGCTCCGCCAGCTGCCGGGCCGACTCGGCAACTCCCAGTGAATGTCGGTACCGCTTCTCGTTCATCTGCAATCGCACTTGATGAAGCAGTTTATCCCGGTCATAACGTAGCCCCATACAACCGATTCTCCTTTATATAGCGTTCCACCGCTTCAGGTACGAGATAACGAATCGTGCTGCCTGCTTTCACTTTGTTGCGAATCATCGTTGACGACACGTCCCATAGCGGCATTTCAACAAACGTAACATAGGAAGCAAGGCTCTGTCTATCGTATGTGCTGCCTGGTCGATGCAGCCCGATGAAGCGAACAAGCTGCACCAGTTCGCTGAAACGATGCCATTGCGGCAGGATGCTGACCATGTCTCCACCGATAATGAACGAAAAACGTGTGTCAGGGTATTCCCGAGTCAGCTGGCGCATCGTATCAACCGTATACGATGGACCGGAACGATCCAACTCGATCCGGTTGACCTGAAAAGCGGGATGGTCGGCGGTAGCAAGCTCCACCATGCGGAGTCGATGATGGGCTGCCGTTATCTCCTCTCCTGGCTTGTGCGGCGGGATATGGGTAGGTAGAAACCAGATCTCGTCCAAAGCGGCCTGCTCGCGTGCCTGTTCGGCCGCCAGCAGGTGTCCGCAGTGAATCGGATCAAACGTACCGCCCATGATGCCGATTTGTCTCTGTCGCATCATCATCCCTCAAGGCAAAACGATCGTCTTCTGCTCTTTTGATTCTTTGTACAAAACAACGGTGTGTCCAATCAGCTGAACCAGTTCCGCACCTGCTCCAGCGGCCAGTTCTTCCGCCACTTCCCGTTTGTCATCCAGGTTGTTTTGCAGGATGGAGATTTTGATCAACTCCCGTGCTTCCAGCGCCTCTGCGATCTGCTTGATCATGTTTTGGTTCACCCCGCCTTTGCCCACCTGAAAGATGGGCGTGAGATGATGAGCCATGGAACGGAGATAGCGCTTCTGCTTACCGGTCAACATATCAGTTTCCTCCTTGCTGAAGATGGTGTAGCACGGTTTGCCGCATGAGATCAACCGGTGCCTCTATTCCTGTCCACAATTCAAAGGCTAGCGCTCCCTGATTGATAAACATGCCAACTCCGGAGTGTGCTTTCGCTCCTGCCCGTTCGGCTTCCGCCAGCAGTTGGGTCTGCAGCGGATTGTAGATCAAATCGCTGACGATCAGGCCGCTGTGCAGCCACTCTGCAGGTATCGGCATCTCATCCGTATGCGGATACATCCCGATTGAGGTGGTGTTGATCAACAAACTGCCGCCCTCCACCGCCTGCTGATACTCTCTCTGTTCGACGACCCGTGCTTCTGTCATAAGCCGCAGTTGGCCGGCGAGCTGCTCTGCTTTCTCTCGAGATCGGTTGATGATGCGGATCTCTTGTACACCACTCTCGGCCAATGTACAGGCAACGGCTCGCGCTGCACCTCCGGCCCCGATCAACGTAACCGTCTGTTTGGCCAAGTCCACATTTGTCTCCTCGATCAGGGAGCGAACATAACCCAATCCGTCCGTATTGTAACCGATCAGACGGCCGTTCTCATTGACTACCGTGTTGACTGCGCCAATCCGTTTGGCCAGCGGATCGATCTCATCAAGCTGGGGCAGGATAGCCACCTTGTGCGGAATCGTTACGTTTACCCCTCGCAGGCCAAGAGCGCGGATTGCTTTTACCGCATTCGGCAAATCGTGTGGAGACACGTCAAAAGCCGCATAGGCGTAGTCAAGATTTTTGCTGGTGAAAGCTGTATTATGCATCAGTGGTGATTGTGAGTGGTGTACTGGATGCCCCAACAGGCCGACCAGAGTCGTTTTGCTCGTAATCATCGGCTCCTCCTCTCTTCCTCTAACCCACGAAAACCCCTTCACAGATGCGAAGGGGACAGTGAAGCTGCGGCTAAATCAACGCTTTGCGGATACCTACATGAACCCCTCTAGGCACATGCACTTCCAGATAGGCCGCCTCTTTCCCCGTCAACGAGATCCAACCCAGTCCAGAAATCACAATGTCACGGGGCTCACCTGCCTCCACCTTCAGCGCATGCCGGGAAAAAGGAGGCAGATCGCTTCTGGCATCACCGCTCGGCGGCGCCAGAAGCTCGCCATGATGTTTGGCCATCAGTTGATCGGCGTTTGCCAACTTGGTTCGATGGATCTTCAGCCGATTGGACACGTAGACGATAAACGGCTGATGGTCGCCACGAACATAATCAATCCGCGCCAATCCGCCTAGAAACAATGTTTGTCCGTCGTTTAGCTGGTAGACTTTCGGGTTTACCCGGGCACTGGGCGTGATCAGTCGTAGATCACCTGGGGTGAGCATGTGGCCGATCTGATCCCGGTTGATGATGCCCGGTGTATCAACCAACACTCGTCCATCCTCTAGGGGGATCTCAATCTTGTCCAGCGTCGTACCGGGAAACGGCGATGTCGTAATATCCAGCTCCGAAGCTCCGTAGTCGTGTATAATCCGGTTGATCAGCGTCGATTTGCCGACATTGGTTACTCCGACAATGTAGACGTCCCGAAGACCGCGCAACTCGCCCATCCGGATCAGCAGCTCGTCAATCCCAATCCCTTTTTCCGCACTGACCAACAGAGCGTCAGCCGGCCGCAATCCTCGCTCTTTGGCTTCGTGCTGAAGCCAGTTGCGCACACGGTTCAGATTGATGTTTCGCGGCAGCAGATCCACCTTGTTTCCTACCAGCAGGATCGGGTTGGAACCGACGAAACGAGGCAGTCCTCGCAGCCAGGAGCCCTGAAAATCAAAGATGTCGACAACCATCACAACCAGGCTATCTGTCGCTCCGATTCCATTGAGAATCCGCAAAAAGTCGTCGTCATCCATGCTGACCGGGGCCACTTCGTTGTAATGTTTAATGCGAAAGCATCGTTGGCAGATAATCGGATCCCGCTCCAAGGCTGACCGGGGAACATAGCCGGGCTTTCCTTTATCTTCCGTTTGGATCTGTACTCCGCAGCCGACACACTGTCTGTCTGTCGACTCGGCTACGACTTGTTCTTCCACGAAATCATCCCTTTCCTGCGCATCCAGTACAGTGCTACCCGCTCCAGCCAGCGGTTGAAACGAGTCCAAAATCCGTCCGTGTCCGTCACCGGTACGACCAGGATTGTATAGAAACCGAGCAGGTTGCCCCCCAACACATCTGTAAACAATTGGTCTCCGATTACAACGGTCTCTTCGATCCGCACATTCATCTTCTCTACAGCGCGGATGAAAGCCTGACTCGTCGGTTTGCGGGCCGCCCAGATAAAGTTGACACCGAGCGGCTGGCAGAACGTAAGTACCCGTTCTTGCTTATTATTGGATACGACGGTCACTTGAATGCCGGCTTGACGCATCTCGGCGAACCATCGTTCCACTTCCGGGGTCGCCAGCGGGCGATCCCACTCCACCAGCGTGTTGTCCAAGTCGGTAATGATCGCTCGGATCTGCCGACTGCGCAGATCTTCCATGTTTATATCGTGAATGCTTTCTACAAACTCGTTCGGCATCAGTTTTCTGAGAAACACGAGACACCCCCGATTTTTCCCGCCCATCTCCGGGCAGCTTCAGCACCGTCCAGCGAAGGGCCAAACGATGAGGAACCTCTCCAACAGCAGTAGATATCGGCACTTACTATACCATATTCCTCCACTCTGTTGCAAAACAAAATGGCGCCTGCTCAGCGCCAACGATAGCGATTCATCGGCCGTCCCACCGACCCGTACTGTACTTGCAGCTCTACTTCACCGCTGCGCACCAGATACTCCAGGTAACGTCGGACAGTGACACGGGCCAAACCGGTCCCCTCCGCTACCTCCTCCGCCGATTCGGCACGCGCCCGCTCCCTCAGGTAGGCCGTAATCTGTTGCAGAGTCACTTCATTCAATCCCTTGGGCAGAGCCATCCCTGCTTCTGCCAGCACACTGCCGCTTCCCCTCAGATGATCGAGCTCATCCTGGTTAAACACTTCTGCCGCTCCCATCCGCATCTGCTGCAGCTTTACTTTTTCCAACGCTTCCTGAAAGCGCTCGAAACGAAACGGCTTGATCAGATAGTCGATCACTCCATAGCGAAATCCATCTTGGATGCGTTCGGCATCGCGGGCAGCTGTCAACATGACCACATCAGTCGGCAGTTCTTCCTGACGGATCTGTTTTAATACTTGGATGCCGTCCATATCTGGCAGAAAAATATCAAGCAGTACCAGCCGAGGGAGGAGCGAGCGGATTAATGACAGCCCGTCAAGGCCATTGGACGCTTCGCCGATCACCTGGAAACCGGGCAGGCGTTGGGCAAACTGTCTGTTTACCTCCAACACCATCGGGTCGTCTTCAATAATGACGATGGAGATCAATCTCCTCACCTCCTCGTTCCGGAACAAATGCGGGTGCAGGCAGGTAAATGAAAAATCTAGTCCCTACCCCTACCTCAGAATCGACTTCAATCGTTCCATGTTGAAAATCGACATACTGCCGAACCAAGGAAAGTCCGATTCCCTGTCCCCGCTCCCCTTTGGTCGTGAAACCATGTTCAAAGATTCGCTCGCGTATCTCGGGAGAAATACCGGTCCCGTTATCGACCACCTCGATCTCAATCCCATCTTCATTCCCCTCCAGGCGAAGCGAAACCTGTCCCCCTCCTGTACCGCTGCCAGCAGCAGCATCAATCGCATTTTCCAGCAGGTTGCCCAAAATAACCAGCAAGTCGTGCACCGCGATCGTCTCCGGCAGTTTCAGCAGTTGGGAGTCAGGATGCAGGGTCACTTGCACGCCCTGTTCACGAGCTCGGCTCATCTTGCCCAGGATGAGACCGGAAATGCTGTAATCGGCAATCCGCTTCGTCAAAAACCGGCTCTGCTCCTGCTGTTCTTCGGTAAAGGTCATGATCCGCTCGACGGCCTCGTCATAGCGGCGCAGTTGAATCAGACCAGCTATAGTGTGCAGCTTGTTCATGTACTCGTGGTTTTGCGCGCGCAGCGCATCCATGAGCTTTTTCACACCTGTCAGCTCTTCTGCTAACTTGTAGATTTCCGTGCGATCCTGGATCGTGGCGACGGCACCGACAATCTGTTTGTCCACGATGATCGGCACCCGGTTGACCAATACAATCGTGTCGTTCACGTACTGGATCTGCCGTTGATGACTTGTCCGATCCCGCATCACTTCAGGGAGGTTGCTGCCGGCCATCGCTTCATCAATCGGCCTTCCCAAGGCATCAGCTGTAATCCCCAGCAGTTGGCTGGCCTGTTCGTTAAATACCGTGATTCTCCCTTTCTGGTCGATGGCAATGATGCCCTCTCCAATCGATTCGATCAACGCCTCCCGCTCCTCCAGCAGACGGGCAATCTGCTCGGGCTCCATGTTGCGCATCTGCCGTTTGATTTTGTTGGCCAACAGCCAGGCACCGACCAGCCCAAGGCTTGTCCCGATAAACAGCGAGAGGTACAGATCGCCGCGGTATTCGCTCATGAACTTCAAAAAGGTAGGCACCATAATACCTACCACTACAACCCCCAATTGTTTTCGCCCCTCATCGTCCATCACCGGTACGAAAGCACGGATCGACTGGCCTTCTACGCCTACCGCTCTCGACACATAACTCTGCTCGGCCAGCGACGGTCCTTCATCACCGCCTTGAAACACCGTTCCGATCCTAGCTTCAAGAGGATGGGAGTAGCGGACTTTGTTCATGTCAAAGACGACGATATAATCCACTTTGGTTACCAGTCTGACCCGCTCCGCGATGGGTTGTATGATCCTCCAGCCCCTGAGGGACGACTGCAATCCTTCGCGAATCGTGGGGGACTGCGCCAGCGACTGGCCGATTGCCATCACCCGGTTGCCCAGTTCCTGTTCGTACGCTCTGGTTACTTTGCCGACGACCAGCAAATCTCCACTCACGACGGCTAATACGACAATCGCTGAGATCACGACAGCGATGCGCGTTCGCATGGTAATCGGCCACAACCGCAAGGCAGCTCCCCCTTTCTGCAAGACTAGATTATACGCAGGTTATTTGACATACTGAGTCAGATAGAGGGACAGGTCAGGCCAGACCACGATCACGGCTAGAATCATGACCATAATCAGAATAAACGGGGCCACCCCTCTCACTACGGTCTCCAGTTTTTCCTTGGCAATGCCGCTGACCACGAACAGGTTCAGCCCGACAGGCGGCGTGATCATCGCCAATTCCATGTTGACGGTCATAATAATGGCGAAGTGGATCACGTCGATCCCCATCTGTTTGATAATAGGGAGGAAGATAGGCAGTGTGATCAGGATTATGGCTACCGACTCTAAAAACGTACCCAAGATAAAGAATAATATATTGGCCGCAATCAGGAAAATCCATTTGTTTGTGATGCTTTGCGAGATCCACTCTGCCACTTGCTGCGGCACCTGCTCATTGGTCAGATAGAGGGCAAAGACCATCGCCGCCGAGATGATGAAAAAGATCATGGCGCTCGTATTAACCGTCTCTTTTACGATCTGGCGGAAGTCCGACCAGCGCATCTCCCGGTAAACAAATATGGAGATGATCAACGCATACAGCGAGGAAACAACCGCTGCTTCTGTCGGAGTGGCTACCCCGGTGTAGATACTGCCAAGGATGATCACCGGCAGCAACGCGCCCCAAACTGCTTTCAGCGACGAGCTTAGGCGTTCATCCCAACTGGCCTTCTCCAGTCTTCCGTAACCCTTCCTGCGGGCGAAGAGAATCGCAGACACCACAAGCACCAAGCCAAGCAAAATACCTGGCAGAATTCCAGCCATGAACAGCTTGCCGATCGATTCCTCTGCTACCGTACCATAGATGATCAGCGGAATCGAGGGGGGAATCAAGATGCCCAGTGTTCCTGATGCTGCCACGAGCCCCATCGCATACTTCTTGTCATAGCCAGCATTGACCATGCCTGGGATCATAATCGAGCCGATCGCTGCCGCAGTCGCCGGACTGGACCCAGAGATCGCCGCGAACAGCATGCAGGCCAGAATCGTCACCACCGACAGCCCACCCGGTAGGTGTCCCACCCAGGAACGCAGACATTCGATCAAATACTTGGAGATGCCGCCGCGCGCCATAATAATGCCGGCGAAGACAAACCCCGGAATCGCCATCAGGGTGGTGGCATCAAGGGAGGCGAAGATACGCTGTGGAATGGTATACATGGTGAACCCCTGCTGCCATAGCACAAAAATCGTGGACAGGGCCAGACTGACGAAAATCGGCACACGGAACAACAACAGAATGACGAATAAACTAAACAGAAGCAGTGTCATGTGTGCCCTCCTCCGGATGTGAACCGCCTTTTTTTAAGAGACGATAGATCTTTTCGATGAACCGAAGCCCAAGCATCACGCCTGCGAGCGGCAGAATCAGGTAGACGATCCACAGTGGTACTCCAACATCAGTCGATACTTGACCACTGACCACTCTCGCCATCACCAATACCCAGCCGTTGTAGGCGAGAAACACACCAAATATGAGTCCAACAAGATTGGCGAAAAGATCGGAACATTTTTGCAGTCCTTTGGGAAACTTATCGTACAGGAGATCCACGGAGATATGGTGGTTGTTGCGCAGTGCCATGCTGCCGCCGATCAGAATCCCCCAGATGACGAAGTATTTAAAGATTTCATCCACCCAGGCCTGCGGTGCGTTCATAAAGTAGCGCATAAAGACGCCGTACAGTGAGATCGCCAGTCCGATGACGAGCAGTGAACCAGAGAGAAGTTCCTCCAGGTTGTCCCACCATTTCTTGATTGTCTGCATCGTGTCGTTCTCCCTCCTTTTTACTCGTTAGATGGCAGGTAGGAAAGAACGCGGAACATCCCGTTCCGCGTTCTCTCAGAGTCCATCGTTACTTCAGAGCTTTCACTCCGTCAATATACTCTTGGCCGATTACTTCGGCAAACTCGGTGTACACCGGTTCAAACGCCTTTTGGAAAGCGGCACGATCCTCCGGAGTCAGTTCGGTTACTTCCATTCCGGCCTTTTTTAAGTTTTCGAAGCTTTGTTGATCCAATTCGGCAGCCAGCTGCCGCTCGTATTCGGTAGCTTCCTTCATCGCTTCTTCCAATGCTTTGCGGATATCTTCAGGCAAACCATCCCAGAACGATTTGTTTACCAGCACCACGTAGTCGAGGCGGCCGTGTTGGCTTACGGTCAAATACTTTTGTACTTCGGCGTATTTTTGCGTATCGATATTGTTAAACGTGTTTTCCTGCCCATCGACTGTGCCCTGCTGCAGAGCAGTGTAAGTCTCCCCAAACGGGATTGTTGCTGCCCCTGCCCCCAGCGCTGTAAACTGGGCTTCCAGCACCTTTCCGGCCTGGGTTCGGAATTTGAGACCGTTAAAATCTTCTGGCCTTTTCAGTGGGTGTTTGTTATTGGTGAAGTTCTTGAAACCGTTTTCCCACATCGCCAAGCCAAGAATCCCCTGCGGCTCGAGTGAACTCATCAGCTTTTTGCCCAGATCGCCGTCCCAGAACTGCAGCACAGCTTCCCGACCGTTGAACAGGAATGGGAGGTCAACAATCTGGAAGGAAGGCACAAACCCAACCAGTTTGGTCACAGATGGAGCGACCATTTGCACGTTATTGGCCTGCAGCGCATCCATCTCATCTTTGTCCCCGTACAACTGGGAAGACGGGAATACCTCTACCTTGACGCGATTGTTCGTCTTTTGCGCCGCCAGTTCGGCAAACTTCTCGGCAGCTTTTCCTTTTGGACTCTCCGCAGTGGTAACATGCGAGAATTTCAAAATGATCGGCTCACCACTGTCAGCAGATTGGCTTCCTCCACCACTGCTAGGCGCCCCGCATCCTGCCGCTGTCAGCACAAAAGCGGTGGACAGAACGGCAATGAGTGTGCGCTTTACCCATGCTCCTTTTTTCATCTACTTGCTCCCCCTTCATTTTTACCTTTTTGTATGGTGGCAGGTTTTCGTCAAGGCGCCGGCAAATGAAGCGCTTTCACGAAAACCGGGTCCCAACTCGTCAGTTCGCTTTGGTATAGCGGTTGAAAGAACTGTTTCCAATGGCGCTTCTCGTCGGGCGTCAGTCTGTAGATGGAGATGCAGTCACAGGCCTTGATATAGTCCAACTGCTCCCTGTTGATCTGCTCTGCCATCTGTCGCTCCCACAGTGTCACCTCTCTGATCGTCTCCACGAAAGTTTGGCGAATCTCATCCGGCAGTCGCTCCCAAAACTCTCCGTTCATCAGCACCAGGTAGCCTAGATAACCGTGATTGCTGATCGTTAAATGATCTTGAACCCGATAAAAGCGCTTGGTGTAAATATTGGAGATCGTGTTTTCCTGACCATCCAACTGGCCTTTTTCCAATGCCAGATAAACGTCATTAAAGGACATCTCCAACGGCTTTGCACCCAACATGGCAAACTGCTTGTTCAGCACTTTGGACGGCATGATCCGCACCCTCATTCCCTGCATGTCGGAAGGGACATGGATCGGTCGGGGAGAACTGGTAAACTGCTTAAAGGCGTTATCCCAAAAAGCGAGAGGAACCAGTCCTTTCTGCTCGATCATTTCTGTCAGGCGACGTCCTGCTTCCCCGTCCAGTACCCGATGATAGTCAGTGAGTGACGGGTAGAGAAAAGGAAGATCGAACGCTTCCACTTCCGGAGCAAGCTCTGAGAGCTTTGACAAACTGGGAGCAATCATCTGGATATAACCTTCCTGAAGCGCTTTCAACTCCTCATAGTCACTGTACAAGGAACCGTTTGCAAACACCTGCACTTCGACGCGTCCATTGGTCCGCTCCTTCATCAGCGCGGCAAAACGCCTGGCCGCTTGACCCTTGGGCGTATCCTCGCCCACCACATGGGAAAAGCGGATGATCAGCTTCTCTGCTTCACTCACCTGTTCGTAATCGGTCGCCTTTCGACCACAGGAGACAAGCAGTGCTGCAGCCAGGATGAGGAAGAACAGGGCAGCTATCCTTCGGAAGCGTTTGCAAACATGGGGTACCTGCATCCCGCAACGCTCCTTTCCTGATTCAGAAGTATAAACTGTTCACGTTTTGTTCACAATTTTTGTCCATATTGATCTTTTTGCTCTTTTTGGTCTTGCTTTACACATAAAAAACTCAGTCCAAATTGGACTGAGATCTTCTTTTCTGCATCAGACGTTTTACTTTTTCCGTCGGTGACCAGCAGCGGAACTGATACTCCGGCCGTGTCTCGTAGGTTAGCCGGGCGCAGCGGTAGCTGGTTTGGCCAGCCTCTTTTACCACGCGGAAATGTTGGCAAGTGGCGCAGCAGTGAAAACGATTGTTCAGTTTGGCTCACCTTTTCCCATCAGTCGATAACGATTCCTGGCAACCCAGGCATATCCTCTCTCACCGAGCCAGGACGCGCCCGGCAGATATAACAGCGGTTTGGCGAAGCCTAGCCATGTGTAGCCGATCAGGACGCGGACAGCGTAAAAACCGTGGAAATGTCGTCCGTCTCCCGTCTCAACAGCCATCGTCTCGCCGCAGCCCTTGCCGTCCAGCCCGCAGGCGGGTGCGTCGGTGTAATGCCGCCAGACGACTGCTGACGGATTGCGGGCCAACCGCAGATACCACGTTCTCAACCGCTGGCAGAGATGACAATGACGATCGTAATACACGGTCACCCGTCTCATCCGTTCAACCTTCTTTCCAGTGTTGTTGAAACCGGCGCTGGTGCCATTCTTTCGATTCGTCTTCATTATCTCCCCCATGCGCCATTATTTCAACAGTTTTGCCGCTTCCATTCCCAGTTTCCGCAGCAGCATAATCGCCTGCTCCTTTTCGGCGGCACTCAATCCGCTGACAGCAAGGCGGAGCGCCTGTGCATGAACAGGAAAAATCTGTTCGATCAAGGACCGTCCCTTTTCCGTCAATTCGGCATGAGTGACCCGCCGATCGTGTGGACAAGGCTGTCGGTTGATCATGCCGTTCTGTTCCAACTTGTCTATCACATAAGTTACACTGCCGCTCGCCAACAGAATACTGGCGCCGATCTGCTGAAGCGGCTGCGGTCCTTTGTGGTACAGCAGTTCCAATACAGAAAATTCCGTTGGATGAAGTCCGTGCGACTTGATGTCCCGCAGGGAGTGTTCTGTCACGCTGCGGAAAGCACGAGAAAAAACGCGATATAAGTGAAGCGCCTGCTCCGTTTCCTGCTCTAGTCCTGCCACTGTGCATCCTCCTCGACACATGATAGTGTCTGCTTGAGATATCTTACTGGAAAGTGGCACCTCCGTCAAACCGTCCTACATTCCGCTCTTGACGAGGTTCGCGGTATCGTCATATAATTTCACCGTGTCATAATATCTCGAATTCGAGATATTCGAATTCAGAGTATTGGAGGAATCACAATGGCAAAAGTCTTAATCGTTTATTACAGTGCTTATGGCCATATCTTTGACATGGCCAAAGCTGTCGCCGAAGGAGCCAAACAGATTGCCGGTACGGAAGTGAAGATCGCCAAAGCGCCAGAGTTCCCGGTGGTGAAAGAGGCGATGTCCGGTCAAGAGCCTTATGTACACGCCCAGCAGCAGCAAGCAGACATTCCGGACGTAACGCAGGAAGATCTGACTTGGGCAGACGCGATCATCTGGGGCGTTCCCACCCGCTACGGCATGATGCCGGCACAGATGAAGCAAGTGCTGGACGCAGCTGGCGGTCTGTGGGCAACTGGCGCACTGGAAGGGAAGCCAACAGCTGTCTTTACCAGCACGGGCTCCATCCATGGCGGACAGGAGTCAACCATACTGACTACACTGGTTCCACTGCTCCACTTCGGGATGATTTTTGTCGGACTGCCATACGGAGAGAATAAAGAACAGCTCACTGCTGAGGGGATCGGCGGTTCGCCTTATGGCGCTTCCACCGTGGCTGGTCCCGATGGATCCCGTGCACCAGTGGAAGCCGAACGGACCATGGCTTCCCGTCTGGGCGCCCGTGTAGCACGTGTCGCAGCCGCTCTTGCAGCAGCGAAATAATACGGCCAACATCAAACTGACAGCCGCCCGTGTCCTGACTCGGGCGGCTGTGTTGCTTACTTGAACCCTCTCTTCGCTTTCGGCAGCAAGATCTGTTGAAAGGCTTGATCGTGTTCTTGGTAAAACGCTTCTTCAAAGCCTCGTCCTGCCTGATTGGTATAGCTGGCCTTGGCATACATCAACGTATCTGCGGGAGCCTTCAGCATTGTCTTGCCCATCTGAACGGCCTGCTGCAAGACGTCATCGTCCGTAGTCAACTGATTGACTAATCCGATCCTGTACGCTTCTTTTGCATCGATGCTGCGACCTGTAAAACAGAGTTCCCGCGCCCTGCCCTCTCCGACGATCCAGCGCAGTGGGGTGAGCAGAGGCGGCGCGCCAAACGCAATCTCCGGATGGCCAAACCGTGCAGAACGGCAGGCAAGCCGGACATCACACAGGACAGCCAGATCAAATCCGCCTCCCATGGCTGGTCCGTTAATCGCTGCGATGATTGGTTTTGGATAGTACCACACATCGCGATGATAGCGAGAAGAAGAGGCAAGCAGCTCGTCAAACAACTCTGAATCCTCAAACTCTGTCAGATCAAAACCCGCAGAAAAGCTGCTTCCCGCACCGGTGATGATCACCACGCCCACAGCAGGGGCGTCCCTCCACTGATCCAAACAAGCTGCAATCTCTTTGCGCATCTTGATGTTGATCGCGTTACGCCGTTGGGGCCGCTGCAATGTCAGGATGCCGATGCCCTCGCTCTGTTCCGCGGTTATTGTTTGATACGCCATTTTTCCAACCCCCAGTCCAGTCTTTTATACCATTATATGATAGACGAACTGGCTGCAGGAGCACGCGATCGCTTGCGGGAGGAAAAGATTCGTGCACAACCTTTACAGATCAAAGGATACAGCAACTGTTTGCCCGCGGGAAAACCGTTCCCCAACACCTGCCGCCACTTCCAGTACGGTCTGCCCGACGCGTACGGAATACAATAGCTCCTTGCCCTGAAACTGCACGTGTTCCACCGTGCCGACAAGCGGCCTCTCGGTCTGAACGTCATCTGCCTCTCTGAATAGGCGAATCTGCTCGGGTCGAACCGGGAGCACACCCTGCTCACGGAAGGAGTGAACATCGATCCGAGGACGCAGGGAAACACCTAGTCCGTCATCGACAGGAAAGATGAACGTCTGAGGATCGCTCCAGTGACCCTGAAGAAAGTTGGCCCGTCCCACGAACTTGGCGACAAACGATGTCTGCGGCTGATAGTAGATCGCTTCCGGTGTGCCTTCCTGTTCGATCCGCCCCTCCTTCATCACGACGATACGATCCGCCATCGCCAATGCTTCCGACTGATCGTGGGTGACATAGACGATCGAGGTACCCAGTTCGCGATGAATCTCCTGAATCTCTTTGCGCATCTGCATGCGCAGATCGGCGTCGAGACTGCTCAGCGGTTCGTCCATCAACAGCAGCAGCGGCTCAAAGACGATTGCTCGAGCCAACGCTACCCGCTGCCGCTGCCCGCCGGATAGCTGACCCGGATAGCGATGCTCATACCCGCCCAAGCCGACGATCTCCAGCACTTCCCGCACCCGCGCCTCCGGATTGTCACGATAGGCAGGAGGCACATCTGACTGATGACGCAGTGGAAAGGCAACATTTTGCAGGACTGTCATGTGCGGCCAGAGTGCGAACGATTGGAACACCATGCCGATTCGCCGTTGCTCGGGAGGCAGACTTCTCCCTTCAGCAGCTACCCGCTGGTCACGGATCCAGATCTCCCCCGAACTGGGCGTTTCAAATCCGGCAATCAAGCGCAAAAGCGTCGTTTTCCCGCAGCCACTGGGGCCGAGCAGAGCGACAAACTGACCGGCTCCAACCGTCAGATCCAGATTGTGCAGCGCCTGCACAGAACCAAATGATTTGCTGATACTATTTAATGTTGCGCTGTTACTCATGAGAACCCCTCCTCTCCCATCGTTGTCTCAGCCAGTATCCGCCTGCGATCGCCATCCCGATCAGCAGCACCAGCAGTGTGGAAAAGGCGGTACTGTATACAGTGGAGCCTGCCTGCTCCAGACTGAAGATCATCACGCCAATCGTTTCCGCACCTGACGACCAGAGCAGCGAAGAAACGGTTAGTTCACTCAGCGAGGTGAGAAAGACGAGAAACGCTCCCGTCAGCATACCTGGCAGATACAGCGGCAGCAAAACGGACCGCCAACGAGCGAGACGTCCTGCCCCATTGATCCGGGCCGCTTCTTCCACCTCGTGATGTACTTGCAGAATCGTGGAGGCGCTGCTTTTCACCTGCAGGATCAGAAACCGGGTGACGTAGGCGATCAAGATCAGCCAGATCGTCCCGTAAACACCTGGGCTCCAGCCGGGCAGCGGCTCGATCCAGGTCAGTATCATCGCCAGACCCAGAACCATACCGGGAAGCGCATAAGGGACGGAAACAGCACCTTCCAGGCCTTTTGCCAACGTGTCGCGGCTCTTGATCCGCCAATAGGCGAGCAGGGTGCCGACCACCACGCAGATCAAGGTAGTCAATCCGGCCAGCATCAAGCTGTTGAGAATCGCCTGCTTGGTAGACTGATTGCCGGCGATGACAAACCAGAAGTTGTCAAGTGTTACGTTTTCCGGGGTAAATGGCAGCCCGTAGGCTCGAATCAATGCCGTGTGGAACATCGCAAAAAAGGGTACGATGCTGGTCAACAGCAAAAACCCCCAGACCAGACTCTCCACCCAGATCCGCCTTCTGCCAAGCGAGAAGCGGACCGACTTGTCGTCCGACTGGGTATGATCCGCCTTTGCCCGGCGGACGATCAGCCACTGCAGCCCACTGCCGGCCAGGGCAACGGTTCCCAATAGGGTGGACAACACGGCAGCGCGTGAAAAGGCGTCTGGACCAAATCCGGCTACCTGTTCGTAGATCAGAGTAGATATAACAGAAATCCCCTCCGGAATCCCCAAAAAAGCAGGAATGCCAAAGTTGTCCAGACTGGAGACAAAGGCCAGCAGTCCTCCTCCGGCGATCCCCGGCAGGGCCAGCGGCAGAGTCACCTTGGCAAATACCTGCCACTGTCTGGCGCCAGATGACCGAGCGGCCCATTCCAGATCACGCGGAATCCGGTAGAGGACAGCCAGCGTGAGCAGATAGACGAGTGGGTAGTGGCTTAAACCCATCAGTACGATAATTCCGTCCAAACCGTATACGTTCCAGAGCACTAGATGCTCCCCCGCTAGCTGGGCTGCCCATTTGTTGAGCAGACCGGTCGGCCCGGCCAATTGTGTCCAGGCCAAGGTGGTGATGTAGGACGGAATAATAAATGGCATCAGTGCCAACAGATGAATCCAGCCCTTCCCGCGAATGTCGGTATAGGCACAAATCCAGGCTAGACCGACACCAATCACAAGTGACAACACGGTGGAACCAGCGACGGCCCATAAGGTATTGTCCAGCGCCAGCCAGGTCCGCTGATCGCGCAGCACTTCGGCAAAATGGACACCGCTCCATCCTTGATTCGTCTCCACGCTTAAAAGCAGCAGCCGGATGATCGGATAGACGAAAAAAAATCCGATCACAAGGGTACTCAACCACTTGATCAGTATGACAGCGGAAAGCGGGGGAAATCCCCAACTCCCCCGCCGTTCCAGGCTCTGTACATCGCTCTTGATCGATGCCAGTTTAGTTTCCACCCATCATCTCTCCAAAACGCTTTTTATCTGCTTCGCGCGTCTTTTCCAGTTCAACCGGATCGGCCGACAGGATCTTCATTTGATCAATCGGGACAAGTCCTGCGGGCGGTTCTACTCCTTTGCGAATCGGTGTGTATCCGATGGAAGCGGCCAACTTTTGACCTTCCTCCGATAGTACGAAATCGACAAATGCCTTCGCCGCATCGGGGTTCTGCGTCTCTTTGAGGATACCGATCGGTTCGGTGATAACCGGCACACCTTCTTTGGGGTAGATCAAATCGACCGGCGATCCTTCTTGTTTCGCCCGAGCAGCCAGGAAGTCGACGATCATCCCATATGCTTTTTCACCGCCCGCAACGCTTTTCAGTACGGCACCGTTTCCTTTTGTCACCGTCACCTCATTTGCCTTCAACTGCTCATAGAAGTCCCAGCCGAACGTCTCCTGCCGAGTGAGCACGCCCAGATTGTAGGCGGCTGCCCCTGAATACAGAGGGCTTGGCATCAGTACTTTGCCACTGTTGGCAGGGTCAGCCAGCACCTGCCAACTATCTGGCCTCTCTTTCACCTGAGTGGTGTTGACGATCATCGCTGTGGCCATTACTTTTGTGCCATAGTACGTGCCGTCAGGGTCACGCAGTTCTGTCGGAATCTGGTCTGCTTCCGGAGACTGGTAGGAGAGCAGCAGGTCCTGCTGTTTCAAGCCGACAAATGTAGGGGCGTCTGCTACCAGCAGCACATCCGCTTTGACGCTGCCCGCTTTTGCCTCTGCAAGCAAGCGGCTGATCACTTCTTCCGTACCGGAACGGAACAACTCTACCTTTACATCGGGATATTTTTTGGTAAAGGCATCAATCAGAGCGGCGGCATCCGCATCTGGCTGTGACGTGTAAAACGAAAGGGTTCCCACCACTGCCGGGGCCGCTTCTGTTTGCTGTGCAGCCTGTTCACCCGAACTCGTATTCGTCGTCGCTGCCGGGGCTTGTCCCGTCGCAGACTGTCCGCCCGCGCCGCATCCCGCTAGCATCACGGTGGCGGCGATCAGGCTTAGTGTCAACTGCCATCCTTTTTCCCACATACGTTTCATCTTTTTGTTCCTCCTCTATCGGGTGGCTGGAGCCGTTCCCGCTTTTTCTTGAAACCACTTGGCCATTTTGCTTTTCATTGCCGCATTGGTCATATTGAGCTGTAGCGGCGTGATCGTGACGGAGCCGTTTTGCAATTGGTGAAAGTCGTTCTCCTCTACATGCGGCGGCAGTTCGACGAGATTGTCTTTCAACCAGTAGCAGAGGTATCCGTGTGGATCGTTGAGTCCGACATACTGGTAGCGTAGGACGTCCATGCCCAGCGAGGTAACGGATACGCCACGCACCATCTCCTTGGTCAGGTAGGGCAGATTGATGTTTAACACGGTATCGGGGGCGTACTTATGCTGCAGCAAGGTCTCAAACAGATCGTAGGCGACTGGTTCAACCAAGCTGTAATCGGCATTTTTCTTCATCGTAGCCAGCGACACAGCCATTGACGGAATCTGGTACATCGCCCCTTCCACCGCTGCCGAAATCGTCCCAGAGTAGAATACATCGCGCCCCAGATTGGGTCCTGCATTGATGCCGGAGATCACGTAGTCCGGCTTTTCTTTGAGGATCACTTCCACCGCCATCTTGACACAGTCCGCTGGCGTCCCGTTGACCGCCCACGCTGGGCAGGTTGTATTGAAAAAGTTGACCTTGTTTGCCTTGAGCGGCGCCTTGAGCGTTATCGCATGACTGATCGCGCTTCGCTCCTGGTCGGGACAGACAACATAGACTTCGCCAAATGAGCGCAGCACCTCAACCAGGCTGTGGACGCCGTTGGCAAAGATACCGTCATCATTGGTAACGAGAAATTTTAACGTCATATCGGCTTCGACTCCAATCTCGGGGATAACACGTTGGGATGATGGGTTTGTAGATACCGGATATTTGCCTGCAAGACTTCCAATTGTTTGGAAAAATCGATCCCTTCCACCACCACCGGTTGCTCTGCAGCGAAAAGGGTGGGCAAGATCGAAGTGAGCTCGATCTCCCCTGCGCCAAGCGGCAGATGCAGCCGTTGTAACGTCGCGTCGCTGATGTGGATTTTGCTGATGGAAGAAAGTTCCTGGTAAAAGCGAAGTGCTGATCTGTCCAGCGGGACATGAGCGATGTCAAACGTCGTCGCAACCGGGTAGGGAATGGCCTCCAGCAGTCGATTGACCTCCACCGGAGTGACGATAAACTCCCGCTTAATCGGTTCAATATGCTCGATCGACAGCGTCAGTTCCCTCTCCATCGCTTCCTTTGCCAGGATCGAAAAGCTGTCGATCAGAACTTCCCTGTGCCAGTCCAGCCATTCGGCAGTCAAGGTAAGCCGCCCAGGATGGACGGTCACATTTTTTGCTCCCAACTGATCGGCCAGGACAAGTGAGCGGGACAATTCCAATAGCGATGCCCTCCGAATGCCGCTGTTCAGCGAACAGGGATTGAGATCCCAACTGGCCGCGTGCAGGGAAAGCGACAGCCCCAGTTGCCTGGCCAGCTTGCAGATATCTGCTGGTTTGCTATCGTAGTACCACAGATGCTCCGCCCAGATCTCCACACCCTGAAATCCCAATCTATGGGATCGTTCCAGCACTTCCTCTAACGGGTAAGCCCACAGTAATGTGGACGAGACGTAAACCAATACCACCACTCCTTCACCTCAGGGGGAATCATCACACTGCCGATCGGAAACGGATTGCGCGAACCGTGTCCGTGAAAATCGCTTCCCCCTGAGACGATGAGGTGATGATGGTCGGCGATCCGTTTCCAGTGTTCCGTCTGTGCTTCCGTATGTTTGGAATAGTAAACCTCCACACCGTCAATTCCGCTCTCGACGAACCGGCTGAATGCTACCTCAAACCGATAGATCCCGGGATGGGCGAGGATCGCAATCCCTCCCGCCTGTTGGATCAGCCGGATGGCATCCTCTGCCGTAAAGGTCGGACGCGGCACATAAGCAGGGGCACCTTTGGCAAGATAACGGGAAAACAGTGCTTCCGGGTCGCTTCCGTAGCCATGGGTCGCCAGCGTCTCGGCAATATGGGTGCGTACAACCACTCCCCCTCTGGCCCGCTGCAAACACTCCTCAAAGGGCACCTCCATGCCAAGCCGCCCCAACTGATGGACAATCTCTTGTGCCCAATCGAGCCGTTCCTGTCTTCTTCTGGCCAGGGCGCCCTGCAGCACCGGGCTGTCAGGATCGAACCCATACCCCAAGATGTGCACTTCTCCGTGCGGACCATCGGTATTCAGTTCAATGCCAGGCAGCAGCCGCACACCAGCCTGCGCCGCATCTCCCCGACAGGCTGCATACCCGTCGATCGTGTCGTGGTCGGTGATCGCGATCAGGCCTACCTCACGCCGCTGCGCTTCCTGCAACAGATCTTGTGGTTCCATCAGACCATCCGATGCTGTCGTATGCATGTGCAGATCAATCAGTTGCCAACCCCCCTCTCTTCTGTTCTGCCAGTCAACCCTTATCACACATGGTAGCGTGATTGTTTTAATCTCCAGTGAAACGGGCAACAAGAGTTTTTGAAGGATCTGTGTGGATGTTCACCATTTCCTAAAAAATGAAAAAAGCCGATGCAGACACGCATGGTGCGGGTTTTCCCACCGCATTGCTCGGTCTGAAACGGCTTTTTGTGATTTTATTGTAAAGATTTTACGGTTTTTTTACAGAGTTCTACTCGTGTCCGCCTATTGAGGGCTGTCGTCAGAACTCATTTCGTGAACCTTCTGCAAGTTCTGCAATTCATTTACCGTAACAAATCTGTACCCTTCTTTAGACAAAGCAGCTAGAATCCCTTCGATTGCTTCCAGTTCGCTGCCTGTCGTGTCATACATAGGATGCAACAAAATAATGGAGCCTGGTTTCACGTTTTTTTGTACATATTCCACCTTCTCTGTTGCAGTCGAGTAATAACTGTCCGGTTCCAGATTCCACATGATCGTTTGGATCTGATGTGTTTTCAAATAGTAGGGCAATGCAACCAGTTTTTTGCCATTTGGTGGGCGGAAGTCGAGTTCCCCTTCATAGCCTGTTTTCCGGATTAGTTGACTGGTCTTTTCGATGTCCTTCTCGATGAAGGAGAGACTTTTAAAAATCATTGGTTGATGGGAGTACGTATGATTCCCCAGTTGGTGCTCCGCTTTTGCTATTTTTTCTCCCAGTGCAAGGTTTTTCTCCAACTCGCTTCCGATCACGAAAAAGGTGGCCTTCGCCTTGTATTGATCCAAAAGAGGCAGGATTTGCGCTACATTTTCTGTCGGGCCGTCATCGAATGTTAACGCCACCACTTTTTGATCCGTTTCCACATAACTGGTCAATTCTCCAAATAACTGATAGGTTCTTGAATTCATCAATCGATATCCGCCGTATAACAGCAGTGAACACGAGAGCAGCACAACGCATAACAAGATCATTCTCTTTTTCATCTGTGCCCCTTTTTTCATTTGTTTCCCTCTCATCTCGTTTGAATGGGTCTCCTTATCTCTCCACAGATTGGATCTTTTTATCTCACCACCGATTATAAATCATTAGAAAAATGGCGGCATGTGCAGATGGGGATGCGCCAAAGGTAGGTCATGCCAGGACAGCGCCAGGACATGCTTCGATCTATTGCATTTCCTAATAAATCGCATTGTGAATCGAAATGACTCCATCGTGCTCCCTTGTGATACGGTTGGGATGACAACAGGGAGAAGGAGATGTTGGGAATGAGTCAACCCCAGGCGAAACCGGCCGTGGGTGATGCAAAAACAGTAAAAGCTGTGCACATGACACGTCAACTCGGCGAGAGCAGAGGATGGGTCAAGGGAGTTCTGTTGACATTCGTGATCGCGATTCTCGCCGATCATCTGGTACAGATACCGTTTCTTTCGATAATGGGCATCATGATCGTCTCTATCCTGCTGGGGATCGGGTGGCGCAGTCTGTTCGACGTACCCGCCGACGCTGGCAGCGGGATTGCCTTTAGCAGCAAAATGCTGCTGCGGGCGGGAATCATCCTGATGGGTCTTCGCTTGCAGCTATCACAGATCGTCGAGTCCGGATTCTCCGTCGTCCTGGTTGATGTGACCGTGGTCGTTTTTACGATATCCTTTATGATGTGGCTGGCTTCCCTGCTGAAGGTAGAGAAGCAGCAGTCGATCCTGCTCGCTGTCGGAACCGCTATCTGTGGTGCTGCCGCGATCGTCGCCATCGCCCCGTTGATCAGGGCGAAACAGGAAACCACCGCCGTTTCTGTTGCCTGTATCGCCATCCTCGGTACCCTTGGTACGATCTTGTATACCGTACTCTATCCGTTCCTGGGCCTTACCCCAGATGATTATGGAATCTTTGTCGGCGCTACACTGCACGAATTGGCCCATGTGATTGCAGCCGCCGTGCCCGGTGGAGATGTCGGCTCAGAGATGGCGCTCCTCGTCAAGCTGGGCCGAGTTGCCTTGTTGATTCCGGTTGCGCTGGTGTTCAGCTATCTGTTTCACAAACGGGAGGCGGGACAGTCAGAAGATGGCGATAGGCGACGATTGCCGATCCCTTGGTTTATCTTTGGCTTTCTGGCGATGAGTCTGGTGCAAACGATGGGCATTCTGCCGGACGGGGTCACAGAGGGGTTTGTCACCTTGAGCGTTTTCCTTCTCTCCATGGCCATGGCTGGGTTGGGACTTAGCATCAAGGCTGCTGATCTGAAACAACTGGGGGGGAGAGGGGCGGCTGTCAGCCTGTTGGGGTACGCCGGATTGGCTATCTTAGGATTGATGCTGCTGCCATTGGTATCAATTTGGGGCAATTGACAAGCTTCACGAGAGCCTTCCACCGCGACAAGGGGGAGGCTCCTTTTTGTCCTCCAAAAAGTGGTCATTCTCTTATTTGCTTGCCAAAAAATACGTGCCAATGCAAGTGTTTCGAATCTTGATACTCGCCTAGATTGGTCATGACCCTGCATGCCCCGTACTCCGAAACCAATTGCGATGCCACCTTTTTGACAACATCCACCATCTCGATCAGCAGATCCGCATCAGCTTCCTCAACGGTTAGGAGGGATGCTATATGTCTTTTCGGGATGACAACGATATGAACTTCATAATAAGGGCGGGTGTGGTAATAGGCGAGAACACGTTCCGTCTCCCAAACCTTGCGAACAGGGGTGTTTCCGCTCAAAACTTCTTCACAGTAAAAATCTTCACTCATCACCAATTCCGCCTTCCCTATTCGTGCTCTTGCAAAAAAAAAGCGTGTCAGACTGTTGTCGCGCCTCTTTCCATCTCATTCCCTGCCTTATTTTTACCATATTTTTCCCAATATGTACAAATCATTCGCCGTGAGGGAAGTGGCTTCTCTTCCGCCCGTCCCCATTACCATGCCTCTCTCCTCTACTGATAGAACAAACGAAACCCGGTCAGAAAAAGCAGCGAAGAAAGCAGGTAGACGAGATGACGGGACGAGATCAGCCGGGACATATAGACGCCCAGCGGCGCCCCTACGATCGCGCCAATCCCCAAGCCAATGCCTTCCGGCCAAACCACAAACCCATGACTGGCGTAAAATGCAAATGAGAGGAGCGCCAGGCAGGTGACGACAAACTGGGAAGTGGCTACCCCTAGTTTGAGAGGATAGCCCAAGAGGTAAACGAGAAAGGGCACGAGAAACGGTCCCCCGCCAATGCCGGTCAAAGAGGAGATCACGCCGATCGCAATCAAGAGCACGAATGCCCCTACTCTTCTTGCGACGGACAGTTCCTGCCAGCCAAACGAAAACGATGCTTCTGCACAACCATCCATCGGCTGGCGTATGATCATCCAACAGGCCAGTCCGATCACCAGAACGCCAAAGAGAACCCGAAACGTATGCGGGTCGATCAAGAGAGTGAAATAGATTCCCAGCAGCACGCCGATAAACGCTATGGATGTGAACTGCAGTCCATTCTTGATATCCACCTTTCCGCGGCGGAGATACGACACCGTACCGGCCAGCCCGTTGAGGACGACCATAAACAGCGATGTCCCCGCCGCGTAAATCGGTTCAACCTGATAGAGCAACAAAAGGATGGGCATGACCAAAAATCCACCGCCTGCACCAACGATTGTCCCAATGATTCCTGTGGCGAATCCGATCAAAAAAAACGGCCACTCCATCCAATCACTCCTCTGATAGAAATTGCTATGATCCAAGTATAGCCGGGAGCCACATCGATAGCTGAGGAACATATGTAATCAGCAGTAAATCAATCATCAGTACGATGATGAAGGGAAAGATGCCCCTAATAAGGTGATCGAAGGAGATATTAGCGATTCCCTGTACAATAAACAAATCCAGTCCCACCGGCGGAGTGATCAGCCCGATCGACAAGTTAATCACCATGATGAGCCCGAAGAAGACAGGATCAATCCCAACACCCATCACCAGCGGCAGAAACAAAGGGGTCAAGATGGTAATCGCTGCGGACGGGTTTAGAAAACATCCGGCAATCAACAGCACGATATTGACAAAAAACAGGACCAGGTATGGGTTGTTGGTGATGTCCAGGATCAAAGCGGCCAACTGCTGCGGCACTTGCTGCGCAGCGAACAACCATCCAAACAGATTGGCCCCCGCGATGATAAAGACGACCATCGCGGTCATCGTTGCCGATCTGATAAAGATATCGGGCAAATCCCGCCATTTCAAATCACGATAGATAAACATCCCCACAAGAAACGCGTAAGCGGCGGCAATGGCTGCCGACTCCGTCGGTGTGAACACGCCACCGCGGATGCCCACGATGATAATCACCGGCAGCAGCAGGGCCCAGATTCCTTGTCGAAACGCTTTGCCAAATGTTGTCCATTCAAACGAACCCTGTTCATTATCATACCCTTTTTTCCGGGCAAGAAAATAGTTTAATCCCATGATAGACAGCCCAATGATGATCCCGGGAACGATCCCCGAGGTAAACAGCGTGCCAATCGACACACCTGCGGTTACGCCGTAGACAATCAGCGGGATGCTAGGTGGAATCACCACAGCGATCGTTCCGGAGGTAGCGACCGTAGAAGCGGCAAATCCTTTGTCATACCCCTTCTTTTCCATCAAAGGGATCATCATTTTGCCCACGGCTGCTGTATCGGCTGCCCCGGAACCGGAGATGCCCGCGAAAAACATGCACGCCAGCGTCGAGACTTGCGCCAAACCGGCCCGCAGCCAGCCGACACAGGCAAAAGCAAACTGAGTAATCCGTTGCGCCATCGACCCTACCATCATCAATTCTCCCGCCAGCATGAAAAACAAGATGGCCAGCAGTGGAAACGAATCAACTGACGTAAAAAAACGTTGGGCGACAACGGTAAGCGGAATGACATCGGCACTTGTCAGCAAACCGCCGACTGCCGTGAGCGACAGTGCAATGGCAATCGGCACGCCTATCAGCAGCAGCAGAAATAGGAGAAATGTCACAGACAATACCATCCTACCTGATTTCCCCTCTCATTTCTAGATACTCACTCTTCTAGATACTGAGCTTTGTTTTAATCGGCTCCTCAATCTCCGCAAGTTCTGTCGACTGCGGTTCACTCTGCTCCACATCCGGATTGGACTGTGCGCGAACTTCTTTCATAAGGGACGCAACACTATGGGCCAAGCAGATAATGGAACATACCAGGATAGAGAGGTACATCCAGACCATATTGATCTGAAGGGAAGGTGAAAGCTGGCCGTTTGTGAGCTTCAGCATACTGTAGCCCTTCACCAGCAGCAGGAGGAAAAAGCCAGCATTGATCATCTCTACGATGATCCCGACGCGCCGCCTCCATCTCTTGGCGAGAAACGCAGTCAAGAGTTCCACTTGAGCATGCCCTTTCCGCTTGTACACGACACCGATCCCCAAAAACACGATCCAGACAAACAAATAGCGAATGAACTCCTCCATCCACGGAAAAGTAAACACCGAAAAATCGATGCTCGGAAACGCATCAGAAACATATGTGCCCTGCAGCACATAACGAGAAAATACCTGATATAGGACGCTGACGAAAGCGATCGCAAACAAGAGCACAATCGTAAAGCGGGAAAACCGGTCGAACAGATCACTTAGCCAATCTATGATTTTACCCAACACCGTCCCCTCCTTTTTCTCCCTCGCTCTCAATCGGGAGGCCTTTTTGCAGGGAAACCGTCAAGTTAAGTCTTTGCTCACTTCGTTTCGCGCACTCGTTTGATCAAATCTTTGCCGATCGACTCTTGCAGTTCCTCGTAAACCGGTTCCACCGCCTTGCGGAAAGATTCCAGATCAGGATTCTCTTCGATCTGCATGCCGCTCTCTTTTAACTGCTGTAGGTACTTGGCCTCTGACTCTTCTGACAGCTGTCGCTGATAGGCCGCGGCTTCAAGCGCCGCTTCGTGTACCGCCTGCTGCAGCTCGGCCGGAAGCTGATCATAAGCCATTTTGCTGATGAGAAAGACGGCAGCGTCATAGGTATGAGCATTCAAGCTGAGATACTTTTGCACTTCGTCAAACTTGTTTGTTGCGATTTGCGCCAGCGGATTCTCCTGACCGTCTACCACTTTTTGTTCCAGTGCCGTGTACAACTCGCCAAACGGAATCGGGGTAGGGGTAGATCCCAATGCCTTGACGTAGGAGACGTAAGCGGGAGATTCCAGGACTCGTATCTTCAGACCGCTGGCATCCTCCGCTGTTTTGATCGGCCTGACATCGTTGGTCAGATGGCGCCAACCGTTTTCCCAGAAGGACAGGTTGATCATCCCTTTACTCTCCAGATCAGCTGACAGTTCCTTTCCAATCTCACCGTCCAGTACCTGAAATACGTGCTCTCGATCACGGAACAGATAGGGCAGACTAAGCACGTTTAATTTCGGTGCGAAGTTGGCCACGGGAGCGACCGATCCGATGTGCAGATGGATCGTTCCCAACTGCAAGCCCTCAATCTGATCACGTCCATTCCCCAATTGACTGCTTGGGAAAATGTTCACCTCGATTCGACCGTTTGATTTTTGCGCCAGCAGTTCCTTAAACTTTTCCGCCCCTTTTTGATAAGGATGCTCTGTATTCTGCAGGTGACCCAGTCGGAAGGTGAACTCTGCTGCTCCTGCGCCGCCACTCCCTTTCCCCTCCTGACCAGGCTGCGTCGGCTGGCCGCTCCCTTCTATCTTGGTCGTACCTGCTCCACAGCCGGCCAGCATGGATGCGAGCAGCAATACAAGCAACCACATCCCAATGTTTCTCATATCTTCCCCCCCTTATTGATCTCACTCGGAAACGCAACGTCCAGATCTGCCGCGAGCTGACGCAGTTCCTGATCTACCTCGGTTGACAAGCGAATCCCCTCTGTCAAACGAGCTTCGTATTCCCTTGCCCTTCTCTCTCCTGGATAGAGGATCTCTTCTACCCCAGCTGCCCGAGGAACCGACTTCACCTCTTCCAGGAAGGTTTGCATCAACTGCGTATAGCGTTGAACCGGCATAAACTTCTCAATGTCCAGCAGGATAAAGAAATGACCGACGTTAGCCGCAGAGGCATCGTCGTCGTAGATCGCGTTTACGTGTGGCCCGTACGCCGCACCCGACAGCACGCCCGTAAGCAGTTCAATAGCAAGCGCGAGCGCATACCCTTTTGGTCCGCCTACCGGCAGCACCGCTCCGCGCAGGGCATCTTGCGGGTCCTCCGTCATCTCCCCGCGCTCATCAATCGCCCAGCCTGCTGGGATCGCCTCTCCCTGCTTGGCTGCCAAGATGATTTTTCCTCTGGCAACGACACTTGTAGAAAGATCGACCATTACCGGCCTGTCGGTACCTGTAGGAAAGCCGAAGGCAATCGGATTGGTGCCGAAAAACGGCTTCACGCCGCCCCAGGGTGGAATCCCCGGCGGCGAGTTGGTAAACGCGATCGCGATCAGGTGACGGCTGGATGCCAACTGACAGAAGTAAGAAGCGGTACCAAAATGATTGCTGCCCTTTACCGCTATTGCGGCGACTCCCGTTTCCTTCACCAGCACCATACCTTCCTCAACCGCCCGGGCCGCAACCACCTGGCCAAGCCCGTTGTCTCCATCGACGAGCAGCACGCCGGCCCCTCTTTTCACCACCTTGATGTGCGGATTCGGGTTGATTCGCTTTTCCTGCAACCGCTTGGCATAGATGGCCAGCCTGCTGATACCGTGACTGTCTATTCCTTCCAGGTTGGCTCGAATGATGGCGTCGGCCGCTATGGAAGCGCTGTCAAAATCGACGTTAAGCCGTTCAAACACCTGACGACAAAACAACTGCAGCTCGGCTGCATCAAATGAGGTCAACGGACGCTCCCCCCGTTTTGTTTGTTTCGTAAGATAGACTGCTCCACACTGCTCAAGTGTTCCAGCATACACTGTTCTGCCTTTTCGGCGTCTCTCTCCAGGATCGCATGGAGGATGTTGATGTGTTCTTTGAGCGATTGAGTGGCCCGGCCTCTGATGCGAATCGTTTCCTCACGTGTCTGTTCCAGCAGATCGATCAGGTTCATCATGATGCGCAGCAGAATCGAGTTGCCTGACATCCGCGCCAAGCTGAGATGAAATGTCTGATCCAGCTCCGCAAGCTGGTCGTGAGCCGTTTCCTGCTCCAAGGCGAGCAGAGTATCGGCCAGAAGCTGGTTCAAGTCGCTCTCCTGCTGCTGATCCAGCCGTTCCACGGCCCACTTGACCGCTTGCGTCTCCAGCACTTTCCGAATCGCAAACAATTCGAGAACGTGATCGTACTTGATAAAAAAGGAGGATGTGATATGTTGCAGCTGCGTTTCCGCGTCTGATATGTACACGCCGTTGCCGTGCTTGATCGTCAAGTAGCCCTGGGCTGCCAATATCTTGTACGCCTCTCGAACTGTATTTCTGCTGACGTGGAGCCGCTGGGACATATCCCGCTCGCCGAGGATTTTATCGCCTGCCTGAAACTTTCCTTGGTGGATCAAATCCTTGATGTGATCTGCTACGGTTTCCGCAATGCTTTTCCGGTTTGCTTTAAACGTCTCGAACATAGGAACACCACACTTTTTTATGTTATCGCACAGAGGGAGAATTCCCCGCGAAGGATTTTGATGATCTCTTCAGCAACCAAAAGCGACGTTCTCACCTGCGACTCTTCCGTCAACCCGGCGACGTGTGGCGTAATCACTACCTTTTCGCAGTGAAGCAGTGGATTGGCTGGATCAATCGGCTCTTGTTCCAGCACATCGAGAAAGGCGCCGGCGATCGTCCCGTGCTGCACGGCTTGAAGCAATGCGCTTTCGTCGACAATGCCGCCGCGCGACGTGTTGATCAGGTAGGCATGCGGTTTCATATGTTGGAATTGACGAGTGGAAAGAAGCGATTTGGTTTGCGCAGTCAAAGGGATGTGGACACTGATAAAATCAGAGTGGGACAACAACTGAGACAAGGAGACAGGTGCAATTCCGGTTTCTGCCGGCGCAAAATCATAGGCTGCAACAAATGGATCAAAACCAAGCATGTTCATGCCAAAGCTGGCAGCCCGTTTGGCGACTCGATGAGCAATCTCCCCCATCCCGATCAAGCCAATCGTTTTGCCGTACAATTCAACTCCGGTATGACGTCTGCGATCCCAATTCCCCTGCCGCACATCGTGATGGGCTTGATGAAGCGCTCGAGAGGTCTCCAACATGGCGGCCAGTACATATTCGGCGACTGCGATCGCATTGGCGTTGCGCGCGTACACAACCGGGACTCGATACTGCTTGGCAGCCGACAGGTCGATGTTGTCAAGTCCTACTCCGAGCCGACCAATCGCTTTCAGCTGCCCGGCCGAGCGCAGCAGCTCTGCATCTACCTTGGTCTGGTTCCGCACGATCAAGGCATCCGCCTGTCCGATTCGTTGCTGCAGCAGCTCTCGATCGGCCCACAGGGTAGGATCGTAGTCTACCACTGCTGCTTCCTCAAGCTTTTCGATGCCGATCGGCCAGATCAATTCTGTGATCAATACGTTCATCTCACACCCCCCAGTGCTGTTGACTCAATCGGAACGGTCCCCTTCTGCCTATAAGCATTCCTTAGCGCTGCTCTTAGTGGAAAAAAGCGGAACGCCTGCTGTTGCATCGCAGAAAAGCTGGGGAGGGATTTGATCCTCCCCTTGGTAGAGCAATGGAACTTTTAAATACTTACACCGACCCGGTGGATAGCAAAACCGGTCTGCTCTTTTAAGATCTCTGCCTTTGTCAGCTTGCCGTTGCAGGTCTCCAGTACTTCGTCGTAGATTAGCTCACCAGCCTGCTGAATCGTCAACTCATCGCGGAATATTCCGCTCAGGTCAAGCTCCATCGTATCTTTCATGAATTCAAATGATTCACTGTTTCCGGTAATCTTGATGGTCGGCATAATCGGATGGGCAATCGTGTGCCCGCCCCCTGTACTGAAGACAAGCACCTGTGCACCGGCTGCGGCGATCCCCGTGATCGATTCACTGCCGTGTCCCGGAGTGTACATCACGTATACCCCTGGGTCTTTTTGCAGACATTCTTCCGCATATTCCAGCCCGTTGATGATCGGAGAACTGCCTGATTTCATGTAGGCACCCAGCGACTTCTCCTCGATCGTGCTCAACCCGCCAACGATGTTGTCGCCGGTCGGCTGAGAACCCCTCACGTCCTCTCCGCTCTCCAGCGCCCTGCGCTCCATATCGCTGATGTAGCCAACGATCTTGTCTGCTACCTGCGGTGTGACGGAACGCTGCCGTATGTAATCTTCTGCTCCCATCAGTTCCATCACTTCGGCCAGAATCGATCGGCCCCCCTGATCGATAATCTTGTCGGAACAGACACCAAGAGCGACATTGGAACCGATCCCCGAGCTGGTGTCAGATGTGCCGCAGTTTAAACCAAACAGTAGGTTGGATACGCTGACGGGCTGGCGCACTTGTTTGGACAACTCCCGTTTCATGTAGAGGGCTTTACGCGTAGCCTGAGCTGTCGCTTCAATCGCACCGCCAGATTTTCTGATGTTGACCACCTCCACCGGCTTGCCGGTTTTCGCAATCTCATGGGCAATCTCGTCAGCCGTGCATCCTTCTTCGCGAAAATGATCAATCACCACAACGCCGCCGACATTTGGATTCTTGCCCATACCCACCAGTGTTTTGAACGTCATCCGCAGGTCAGGCCTCACTTGACAACGGCCCAATGGATGGGTGATCGCCACGGCCCCGTCGATTGCATCGGCGACGCGCTCTGCTGTCGAGTTGGCGTAGATCGTTCCCGACAAGAGCAATATGTGATTGCGAATTCCTACTGTGTCGTTAGGACGAACATATCCCCAGAATTGACTCATCGAAGTGCCTCCTTTGCTGCGGTCGCTTGCTTGTACCGATCCCCGCGGCCGCGATTACTCTCAATGTTGTGAATGTGGACATGCTCTCCTACCGCAATATCTTCCAGCGCTGTACCGATGCTTAGTCCGTACTTGTAGATCGTGTCGCCTCTGCTGATTGGGCGGACGGCAATCTTGTGTCCGTACGGGATATCCTGCTGAATCTCGATCTGTCGTACCTCCCCCGCCACTTCCACTTCAATGGCTCGCCCTTTGGTCATACTGCGGCTGATCACGGTTCCCGTATTGTCCTTTGGGTCAATGACGTGAACTTCCCTCGCCATCGGATAAACCTCCTCTATGTTTTTTTCGCAAGGCAGAAAACGCTAGAATGGTCGGAGGTCGTATGGTAATATGCTCCAACCAATTTTCGTTACACGTATTAAACCATCTGAAAACGAAATATTCAATACTCTCACAATAAAACGATTTATTGGAAAAATGGATAAGTTATATTTGGATTTTCAATAAGGAAAAGGCTCGTTTCCTCTGGACAATTCACGTAAAATGAGATAGGCAGGCGTCAGCGGGAAGGGGAAATGATCATGAATCTCGACCAATTGAAGGTGTTTCACGTTGCCGCGTTGAAGAAGAACTTCTCTGAGACCGGGAAAATCCTGCACCTGTCGCAGCCATCAATTAGTTTGCAAATCCAGCAGTTGGAAGCTTCACTCAACACAAAGCTGTTTGAGCGGACGACCAAAACGATCAGGCTAACCGATTCGGGCAAGCTTCTGTTTGATTACGCCGAGCAAATCATTCACCTGGTCGAAAAAGCAAAAAAAGACCTCGCTCTGCTAGAGGGGTCCATTCACGGTGATTTGCATATAGGTGCCAGTTTGACAATCGGCGAGCATCTGCTGCCATATCTGTTGGGCCGATTTAAACGGGAATACCCGAAAGTACATCTGCTGATGAAGATCGATAATTCTCACGAAATTGTTGAACAACTGAAAAATGGAACGATTCATCTCGGCTTTATCGAGGCCCCGATTGCTCATCCCGACTTGGTGCAGCATCCGCTGATGGAAGACGAGTTGGTGCTGATCTGCTCTGCCAGAGAGCCGCATCCGCTGATCGGACATCGTGATTCGATTGCCGCCCACGAACTGTTTTCTCTGCCCTTCATCATGCGAGAGCGTGGTTCAGGGACGCGGCAGGTGATGGAAGAGAGCCTGCGCAGCAACCGGCTAGATCCGGATAAGCTGCGAATCGAACTGGAATTGGCTAACACGGAGTCGATCAAGGCGGCCGTCGAATCGGGCATGGGCGTATCGATCCTCTCACAGTCGGCGATAGGGAAGGAACTGCAGCTCAATACCCTGCGCAAAGTGAACATCCAGGGTATCAAGCTGCGCCGTTCCTTCAATGTGCTGTATGAGAAAAACCGAGTATTGTCGTTACCCAGTGAGGCGTTTTTGCACTATATCCTCGGCTACTTTGCCGGTTCAGCCGATCTGGTGGAACCGCCTCCCAACGGCCCCTGACATCCAGGGGCCGAACCCCAGCCATGCCTCGCTTTGTTCGATAGCCGTTTCCTTTCAGGAAAGTGTTTCACAATCCGTCCACGATCCGACGAGCACGGCTAGCTGCCTCGTATATGATGCGCTCCTCATCCACATGCAGCAGTTCCCGCTTCCGCATCAGCCATTGCCCCGCAACCATCACCGAATCCACATCGGAACCGTTGGCAGCATAGGCAACCAGGGACGGCAGATCGTGATGAGGGATCAGATGGGGAGCATGGGGATTGAGAATCGTCAGATCCGCTTCCTTTCCTACCTCCAACCTGCCCGTCTGGTCGCCGATGGCAAGCAGGTCGGCCCCGCTTGCCGTGGCCATCGTCAACACCTGCTTGGCCGACAGTCGAGTGGGATCACGGTGTGTCACTTTTTGCATCCAAGCGGCCGCCTGGATCGTCAGAAACAAATCGAGTGATGAGGCACTGCCGGCCCCATCCGTTCCCAATCCGACTGTGATTCCCCGTTTGAGAAATGCCTCCACTGGCGCGATTCCGCAACCCAGTTTGTTGTTGCTGACCGGATTGTGAGCAATGCCTCCGCGCATTCCTGATAGTAAAGAGAGGTCAGCTTCACTCACATGCACAGCATGTGCCAACAGGACATGATTCCCCTCAAACACACCACTCTCGTACAAGTATTCTGTCGGTGTGAGTCCATAGCGGTCCCCAATCTTGATCGTCTCCTCCTCCGTTTCCGCAAGGTGAATGTGAATCGGAATCTTGCGTTCACGGGCGATGGCGGCGATTTGCTGCAGACGCTCTGGTGGAACGGTATAGGGCGCATGGGGGGCCAACATCGTGGTAATCCTGCCGTCACACGCCCCGTGCCAGCGATCACAGAGCTGAATCGCTTCGCGCAATCGCTCCTCCCCACGCTCATCGAGGAAGGCCATGCCACGCGACAGCGATGCTCGCATCCCCGATTCGGCGACTGCTTCGGCGACGTGATCCATCTCGATGTACATGTCCGCAAAGGCGGTGGTTCCGGAGCGAACCATCTCTGCCATAGCCAGGTGTGTGCCCCAGTAGATGTCTTCCGCCGTCATCCGCGATTCTGCTGGCAGCATTTTCTGCGACAGCCACTCCATCAGCCGTTTGTCGTCGCTAAAACAGCGCAGCAGGCTCATCGCCGCATGATTATGCGTGTTGACCAATCCCGGAATCACCCACTTTCCGCCCAGATCACAAACATCTCCCTCGTTGTGGCAAGCAGTGGTCCAGTAGTCTCGGAGATTGTCACCGATCTTGAGGATCTTTCCTTCCTCAACGATCATCTCTTTACGCTCAAAACGAAGCTCCTCTCCTTCTCCCTGCATGAGGTAACCGTTGACCAGCAGCATCCGGTTTCCTGTTTTTCGCTCCATCCCTCTCTCCCCTTTTCCTAGGTTATTCAGGTGTTTAGCGTAAACCATGACGCGACGTGAAGGTCAAGTGGAATAGGTACGGACCGCTTGTCAGTTAGATCAGTCGAATGGGTAACAAAAAAGAACGCGGAGTTTCCGCGCTCTTCGTAACAGATCGATCGTTGTCTACGTCTGGTTATCCGGATCGTTTCGTCTGGTCATCTGCTGCCAGACAGAACCTGCCGCCTCTTCTCCTGCTTCAATCCGTTCCAACGCCATTCTTACCTGCAGGCTCACTTCAAACTCTGGATCGTCTACTGCCTCACGCAAAGCAGGGATGGCCGACTCGTCGCCCACCTCGTAGAGAAAGCGGGCTGCCCGCCAGCGAACCAACTTGTTGGGATCTTTCAACGCCTTGCACATGGCAGGGATAGCCTGTGGATCTCCAATATCTGATAGTACGTCACCTGCCGTCCGGCGGACGATCACCGATTTGTCTGCAAGAGCCCCGTACAAAAGCGGCAGTACTTGGTCGCCTTTGATATCGCCCAGGTAAGCGACAGCGAGACGGCGGATCGAGGTGTTTGCATCGGACAGCGCCTTCTCCAGGAGCCGCAGCCCCGCTTCATCCGGTTTCAATTGCTGCAGTGCTGCATACCGCTTCTTCCAGTCCGGATCATCAAACATGGCGGTCAACTGCTCGGTGGATGGTGCGGTTTCCGCTGCAGGTTCGCCTCCCGCCTGCTCAAACGCCTGCTCCACCAACCGATCGAGCCGTTCCTGATCGTATGCGGCATCCAGTTCGCGAGCCATCTCTTCCCCGATCTCCTGCATTGTGCCGTATCGGGGGCCCTGCTCTACCCATTGCCGCTCCATGACCAGGTTGGCGGATGCCGATTGGGCTTTTAACGCAGCCTCTTTAAACCGATCCGGCAATCCGACACGTAGTTCTTCCGTACCAGACTGCAGTTTGATCTGCATCGGGATATTGCGGAACATCTGAACAAATACCGTTACTTCTCCCCATGTTTCCTGTGGCTTCTCTTCCACCATGGTACCTGTTTGCGGTGCAGCCCCTCCCTCGCCAAATGCTTCCCGCACCTGGTTGAGAATGGATGGCCAGTCTGCGGTAGCAATCCGCTCTACGGCAAGGAAATCGGAGGCGTGAAAAACACTTTTCACTCCGTTGATGCCCAGGATTTTTTGAATCGGCTCGGGAGCAGACTCTTTGTTCTCCGGTGTGTAGGTTCCCCGCTGACCGGCAGGGAGCCGTTCGTCCAGGTTCACCTTCATACTGTTTGGACTAGGTGTCGGTTCTATTGACAAGATTCGCACAGGTCCTCACTCCTTTCAAACCTAATGAGACATGGGTCCCATCCAGGGTCGCCTGACAGTCCCGCTACAGTTCGCAGTTACGCTGTCGCCTGTCCCGGCTGTCAGGCATCCTGACCGTCTTCTTTTAGCAGTATAATCCGCACTCTCCCTGGACCATGCACGCCGAAAGCCAAATCTCCCTCGATGTCTCCGGTCCGGCTGGGACCAGTGATCAGGTTGATGCAAGCTGGCAAACCGCTCGCCGCTTCCTCTCTGATGTGTGCCATCACATCGGCAAGTGTGGGAACGATCCTCTCTTCCCGCAAAATCACGAGATAGTTGGGGGGAAGCAGACTCACCGTCCGCCCGCGTCGACCGCCATTAAACAAGACCACCGTACCGGTTTCGGCCACACCTAACTCGGCCGTTGTGATCCCGAGGTCTGCTGCGGCGGCGACTGAGCGAAACGAGTCACTTTCTCCACCGACAGGACATACCGCCTGTTTTACCTGATGCCGGTCTAGTTGCTGCTCCAAGTGAAGATGCTGTAAATCTGGATCATACCAATAGATTGCCGATTTTACCGTAAAGCTATCAATCACATCTGCCAAAGCATGAGGAAAGTCGGCCGGTAACACCCGCACCACCTTTGTCTGCAGTGCTTCCAGATTGGTTACGAACTGTTCAACCAGCTCATCCCTGTTGAGATCCGATCGGACTCGCAGAGACGATTGCTGCATCCAGTCCGGAGGGGTGACACCAGATCGGCGGGACCTTCCCAGTTTTTGTGCGATCGTATGCAGGAACGACTCTTGGCCACTGCCGGTCACGATCTCCCCTCCTCTCGTGCCTGCCACCACTCACGAAATGACTGCTTGGCCGGACGCGGCAAATCACGCACAGCTGTCCACCCCGCAAGCGGACCAGGGCCTTGTCGGATCACGTCACCGTCGGCCAGCACCCCAAAACCGGCATGAGCCAACTTTACCGCAAATCCGTAGAGAGAAGGGTGGCTGGTCACATAGCCAAATGTGCGAAATGCGGCAGTCTCTGCAAATGGTGCATATCCCTGCTCCACCTGATCTTTTCGATGCTCAATCAACAGATCGTGCAGCGGAATTTTTACCGGACATACCTCCGTACAGGCTCCGCATAGGCTGGAAGCATAAGGCAGTTCTTTCCACTCCTCGTATCCTTCCAGCAACGGAGTCAGCACCGCCCCGATCGGACCGCTGTAGACACCGCCGTAAGCATGCCCCCCGATATGCCGGTAAACCGGACAAACGTTGAGGCAAGCGCCACAGCGAATGCATTTCAGCACCTCCTGATAAGCGGTTCCCAGGATCTCCGATCGTCCGTTGTCTAACACGATCAAGTGGAATTCCTCTGGCCCATCGACATCATCCAACCGTCGCGGCCCAGTGATCGCGGTCACGTAAACGCTTAGCTTCTGACCGGTCGCGCTGCGGGTCAGCATCGGCAGCAAAACGTCCAATTCGTCCCATCCCGGTACGATCCTCTCCATCCCCATGATCGCAATATGCACCTTGGGCATCGTCGTAGTCAGACGCGCATTTCCTTCGTTGCTGACCAAGACCACTGAACCGGAGTCAGCCACAGCAAAGTTGCAGCCGCTGATCCCGACATCGGCCTGCAGAAACTCTCGGCGCAGCTGTTCGCGAGCAAATGCACACAACTCTTCTGTCTGATCAGAGAGCGGACGGTTCGCCACTTCGGAAAAAAGAGCAGCCACATCGCCGCGTGTCTTGTGGATGGCTGGAGCAATCAAGTGGGAAGGGGTCTCCCCGGCCAGTTGTAGAATGTATTCGCCAAGGTCCGATTCTACCACCCGCACCCCCATCTGCTCAAGATGCTGATTGAGATGAATCTCCTCGGTCACCATTGACTTCGACTTGACTACGGTTTTTGCCTGCTTGGAACGGAGCACTTGCTCCACGTATGAGCGTGCATCGGATGCATCAGCGGCAAAGTGCACGTGACCCCCTAGACCCCGCACATTGTCGGCTAGTTGTTCCAGATAACTGTCCAGATTTTCGATCGTATGTCTGCGAATGGCCGATGCATGCTCACGCCACTCTTCCACATTGCCCAACTCAGCTGCGGCACGGTTCCGTCCGCCACGCAGGCGATCCTGGGTAAGAGGCACAGACGTTCGCATCTGACCATTATTGAGACCAGCCGCTACGCGCTCGGTGAATCCTGCTATCTTCGCACTCATTTGCTCATCCCCTTCGCCAAAACCTCCGCCACGTGCATCGCACGGATTGACTTGCCGGTCCGCTGAAGACGTCCTGCAATATTCATCAGGCACCCCATGTCAGAACCGATCAACAGGGAAGCCTCTGTCTCTTCCAGATGCCGAATCTTCTCGTCCACCATCGCTTCCGAGATGGAACTCATCTTGCTGGCAAATGTTCCGCCAAATCCACAGCAATCTTGTGCGTAAGGCAGTTCCTTTTGTTCCAGTCCCTCGACGGACTGAAGCAGTTTCAGCGGCTCTTCCTGTATCCCTAGTCCACGACACATGTGGCAAGACTGATGATAGGCGGCTGTTGCCGGGTAGCAGGCGTCCAACTCGGCAGCACCTAGAACACGGACCAAAAATTCCGAGAATTCATACGTCTTTTTTGCCAATTCTTCTGCCTGGTTGCGCCATTCGGGCTCCTGTTCAAAGAGGCGGGGATAGTAATGTCGGATCATCGCTGCACATGAGCCGGAGGGAGCCACCACGTATTGGCTTGAGGCAAATGCCTTGATCATCTGTTTAGCCGCCTCCTTTGCTTCACGTTGATAGCCGCTGTTATATGCCGGCTGTCCACAGCAGGTTTGTGCCTGCGGAAAATCAACCTCTACGCCTTGCCGCTCCAACACCTCAACCACACTTTTGCCTACTTCGGGGAAAAAGACGTCCGCAAGGCATGTAATAAACAACGATACTTTCATAACCCACTCCTCCTACCGCTCATCCTGTCACATCAACTACTCGTCGAAACAGAAAACGCACTGGGACAAGAGGAAGTCCCCTTGTCCAAGTGCGAGTCTGTTGAATAGACTTAAGCCAACATCACCCGGTCGCTTGCCAGTTTCTCACCTTTGAGTCGTTCAAACTCCTTGAGCAGTTGTTCGATCGTCAGTTCGTTTTTGCCTTCGCGAATATCCAGAATGATCGACCCTTTATCCATCATGATCAACCGATTACCCAGATCCAGAGCCTGTTTCATGTTATGAGTCACCATCAATGTAGTAAGCTTGGAGCGTTCGACCACTTCTTTGGTCAAATCCGTAATCAGTTGGGCCCGAGCCGGGTCGAGAGCAGCCGTATGTTCATCCAACAGCAGCACTTTCGGTTCGGTAAAGGTGGCCATCAACAAACTGAGCGCCTGCCGCTCTCCGCCGGACAGCAAACCTACCTTGGCCGACAAGCGGTTTTCCAAGCCCAGGTTTAATGAGGCGAGATACTGGCGAAACTGCTCTCTGCGCTCTTTGTTTACCCCTCTGCGCAGCGTTCGCTTCTTGTTGCGTGAATAGGCCATGGCCAGATTCTCTTCAATCGTCATCGTCGGGGCTGTTCCAGCCATCGGGTCCTGAAATACACGCCCAATCTTTAATGAGCGCTGGTGTTCAGCCAGATGGTTGACCACTTCCCCATCAATCTCAATTGTACCGGTGTCGGGGGTAAGGGCACCGGAAATGATGTTCATCAGAGTAGATTTGCCAGCCCCGTTGCTGCCGATAACTGTGACAAAATCACCTGGTTCCAGCGACAGATTTACTTCGGCCAGTGCGATCTTCTCGTCAACTGTCCCCCGGTTAAATACTTTGCTGATTCCCTTCAGATTAAGCATGATGGTCACCCCTCACTGCCTTGTCCTCCTGGGTGATTTGCTGCTGCAGAGCGGCTCGTGTACGCTTCTCTTTCCACGATGCCCACAGCTTGGGCCAGATGAGGGCGATTACGACAATTAAGGCAGTAATCAACTTCATATCGGATGCTTCCAGCCATTCGATCCGCAGCGCAATGGCGATGATGATCCGATAGACAATCGCTCCGCCAATAACAGCCAGGGTTGCCCGGAAGATCGAAGAATGTCCGAACAGGGCTTCCCCGATAATGACCGAAGCCAGTCCGATGATGATCATCCCGATCCCCATGTTTACGTCTGAAAAACCTTGGTACTGAGCCATCAGCGCACCGGAGAGAGCAACCAGTCCGTTGGAGAGGCTGAGACCGATGATCTTGGTGTTATCCGTATTGGTCGAAAAACTGCGAATCATCCGTTCGTTGTCACCGGTAGCGCGAATGGCCAAGCCGATCTCGGTGTGCATAAACCAATCGACGATCCACTTGATGATGAGGACAAACACGGCCATCGTGATGATAATACCCGCTTTTTCGGCAAAACTTCCCTTGAATAGATCCGTAATCTGGCTAAATAGGGTCTCTTCACCCAACAGCGGAACGTTTGCTTTGCCCATGATGCGCAGATTGATGGAGTACAGCGCGATCATGGAAAGAATCCCTGCAAGCAGCGCGTTAATCTTCCCCTTGGTGTGGAGGATACCTGTTATCAAACCGGCCATCCCTCCAAGCAGCATCGCCGCCACAGTAGATAAGAGCGGGTGATAACCGGCGGCGATCATCGTCGCCGCCAGCGCTCCCCCTGTCGTGAAGCTTCCGTCAACCGTCAAATCAGGAAAGTTGAGGATGCGAAACGTTAGATATACTCCTAATGCCATGAGTGCGTAGATGATTCCTGACTCGATAGAGCCAATCCAGGCGTCAGCAGGCACGGGAAACCTCCTTCATGCGATTCAGCAAATTACTCCTCAGGATAGAGGATTGCTTTGCTCTTCATCTCGTCTGTAATCGTAATGTTTTGTTCTTTTGCCGTTTTGGTATTCATCATCAATTCCAGCTTAGCCGGGAAGCCTACCGGAATGTCGCTCGGATTCTTGCCTTTGAGGATTTCGATCGCCATCTGTCCCGTCGTGTAGCCCAGATCACGGTACTCAAAACCGAACCCGGCAAAACCGCCTGCCTTGACTGAATCGGTCTCTCCGACAAACAGCGGAATGTCTTTGTCGTTGGCTACCATCACCACAGCATCCAAAGCAGACACCACTGTATTATCCTTCGGAATGTAGATCACGTCAACCCTGCCGACCAGAGAATCGGCTGCCTGCTTCACCTCGGAACTGTTCGCTACGGTTACCTCCACTGGCTGCAGACCAAGTGGTCCCATCGCTTCCTTGGCGTTCTCTACGTTGACGACCGAGTTTTGTTCACCGTTGTTATAAATGATTCCTACATTTTTCGCTTCAGGGAAAAATTCCTTAACGGATTCCATCGTCTTCTGGATCGCGTCAGGATGCGTATCCGATACACCAGTGACGTTGCCGCCGGGCTTCTCAAGGCTATCCACCAACTTGGCCCCAAGGGGGTCGGTAACTGCCGTAAATACGATCGGAATCTCACTGCTCGCCTTGGCCATCGCCTGGGCTGACGGCGTAGCAATTGCCAGCACGAGATCCACCTTGTCAGAGGCAAACTTTTGGGCAATCGTCACGTTGGTATTCATGTCGCCCTGCGCGTTCTGATAATCGATCGTGAGATTTTCTCCTTCCGTGTAGCCGGCATCCTTCAGCGCAGCCAGGAATCCTTCGCGTGCGGCGTCAAGCGACGGGTGTTCGACGATCTGCGTGATGCCGATCGTGACCGCCTCCTGTTTGTCACCACTATCATTTGTCGGCGCAGCAGGTGCGGCCGTACTGCCATTGCCGGAGGTCTCTCCTCCATTGCTGGTGGACGTTCCACATGCTGCAGCGACCAGCATCAAAGCACTTAAAAGCGTAACAAATGACTTCTTCATCAAACTTGTACCCCCTTGAGTTTTCGGTCTCAACCACTCGGATCGCTACCAATTTTCTATGTTTTTAAATTATAGTATAAATAAAGAATATTACACAAGTTGCTTGCCAATGTTTTTATCTGGGGCTGGCAGAGGCTAATCGAACTATCGCACGGATCAGGGTGGAAATCAAGGAGGAAATAAAAAAAACCGAACACAATCTAGTGTCCGGAAAGGTAGTTACGTGATTACTGCTAGTATACTCGCTGTGTTACGCAAGGTGTATAGTGGTTTTCCGGCAATGGTTCCTGTTTTATCACACATTGGCAGGGCTGCATCAAGCATGGAAAAGTTTAGCCGTCCACTCCACAGCATCGGATCAAGAACGTGTCAGCCCGTGACGAACGGCGAACGAAGCCAGTTGGACCCTGTTCTCCAAGTGAAGCTTCTCCAGGATATTTTTGATATGGTTTTTCACTGTGTGCTCAGAGATCACCAGTCGGTCGGCAATCTGGCGGTTCGTTTCCCCTTTTGCTACATAAAGCAAGATCTCCCTCTCCCGCAGGGTAAGCACAGATGGCGTCACTTCTTCGTCTGTGATTCCTTCACGAAACTGGTATAGCAGTTTTCCCGCCAACTCCCGCGATTGCTCCACAGTTCCTTCCATCAAGGCGTGGAGATAGGTAAGCCAGTCGTCCGGGTCCAGGTTTTTCAACAAATATCCCTGCGCTCCAAACTGAATGGCGGTAAACAGATCGGCGATGTTGTCTGAGACGCTGAGCACAACCACCTTGATCTCTGGATAGTGCTGTTTGATTTGCCGGGTTGCCTCCAAACCGTCACACCCTGGCATGTTGATGTCCATCAAGACCAAGTTGGGCTGCAAACGGCGGCATTGTTCCAGGGCCTCCGTTCCATTGCGCGCCTCACCAACCAGCACAAAAGCCTGATCCTCTGCCAACAAGCTGCGAACGGCTTCCCGGGCGTGTGGATGATCGTCCGCAATCAAGACACGATAGGATTGGGCCATGTTTTCTCTCATCTCCTTCGTCCGCAAAGCGTCAGTACTGATCCGCCCGCCTCATCCCTGCCGATGGCAAATGACGCCCCCAGCTTGTCCGCCCGCTCTTTCATCATCGACAATCCATAGTGACGTTCAGAAACGGCCGTCTGTGTAATCCCCCGGCCATTGTCCCAAATCATCAACCGCCAACCGCTGCGGTCAGTGAAGAGATGAAGCCGCGCCGAGGTGGCTCCAGCATGCTTGCGAATATTGGTAAAGGCCTCTTGGATCACCCCAAAGAGATGTATTTCGTCACCTGGTGAAAAGTATCCTTCGGGGAGTGCCACCTCTTGCTGTACATCGATTCCGGTCAGGGTACTCCATTCCGATAACCACTTGCCGATACGGGCTGCAAGGGAACTGCTCTCCTCCAGTGTTGAGCGAAGATTGAAGATGGCCTGCCGCAGGGTCTGGTCGATCTGGGCAACAGCTGATTTCGCTTCATCCAGTTGGCGCTGACGCAGCTTCACATTGAGCAGGAACAAGGTCTGCGCCAGATTATCATGCAGTTCGCGGGCCAATCGTTCCCGCTCTTCATAGACGGCCCGTCTCGCCTGCTCTTCAGCGATCCGCGCACTCATCTGCTCGATCGTACGAAACATCCAGGTGGCAAACACATAGGAGAGAAGCAACGTGAGCAGCGTAATCAGGTAGTTCCCTGTTTCCATCGTCATATAAGCAAGCAGAAAATCGTGCCGGACAAACTCAAAGCCCCCGATCACCAACGGAGGCAAAAAAATCGTCAACCATTTTAGTGAACGATAGGTCATCCACAACTCCCCCTCAACGGCTTAGCCCGGTATGCTGATGATGTTTCGCCAGGGCCAGGGGCGTGCTTCTCCATAGCTAAAGTATATCTATTGCGACTGGAAAAGACATGGCTCTACCGGGCTATTTCATTATAGCCCGAGTCTCTTGCTTGCCAATACTATAAACGACGCCACTTGCTGCACTTTCTATCGTACAAGAAGACGGCTGTTCCTATCTATGCAGTTAGACAAGTGTGCCAAGGCCGATAATCTTCAGGTCCACTTTGACCTGAAAGGTGGCCTTTTTCCAACTTTTGATTCCGATCTGTCTGTTCCATCTGCCTGTATACTTGTTTCGGATCAACTCGGCAAACCCTGCCGGATCAACACCCATTTTCTGCAGCTTGCGGAGAACCTGCAGCGTCAACCGCTCCATCTCTTTGTTGATTTCCTGCTGCAGCTCTGCCAGTTCTTCCGGTCGCTCCAAGTCTTTCTTTCCCGTGTACTGATGGAGATCACCATTCATCGACAGGTTGATCGTATAGGCTGGCTGGTTCCAACTCCCTTCATTTCGCTTGCGAACCGAACTTTTGATGAACTGCATCACAACCTTCTCCGGCTTTCCCGATTGTGTATCTTCCACTGTATAAAACATCGCCGGCAGCTTCTCCCGGTCGGTTAGTGCCTGTACAATTTTCCCTTCCTGTGGTGACAGGTACCCGGCAAGCTTCCCGTTTTTCAAGATGACGGTTTTCGTTATCTGCACGTCTCCTTGTTTTTTCTCCAAAAGCGGCATGGTAGGGTCTTTGCACTCACCGGTGGAATCATGAATGTAATCGTGAATCGTCGTAAACGCATGGAAGGCCGTTTCCGTACGGGGTCGAAGCAGGTCATTTAAAAACGTGCCCATTTCCGGCTTGTTCTCGTATTTCGCTGTCATCAACGCTTCCACACTACCTTTTACAATGCCGATCAAAACGTTGTCGCCTACTCGCGGATCGCGGTACAGCCAGCGCATCGGCTGATTCAACCCCTTTTTTCGGGCAAACGTCTCACTAAACAGGATCACCCGCAATTGGTTGGGAACGATGGTCTTTTCTGATTTGGTCGGGATCACCATTAAGGCTTCCTCTGCCACCTTCACGTTCGCCTTGTAGATCTGCGTTTTTTCCTTGGCCTCCTGGGAGGTCTGCGGAACGGAAATGACTACTTTCACCTTCTTCTCATCGACGTAGTCAAATCCGATCACAGACATAAATCCGTATTCCTCCAGAGAGGGCATCTCGTATTCGATGGTCGCACAGCCCGGCAGGAGCATCAGTAAGATAGCGATGAGGCAGACAAGCAGACTTTTATTCATATAGACCGCCCCTTCGGCTTACGGATATAGTGAATCACCAGCAGTATAATCGGCCACAAGATCACAAGGTAGCCTGCATCAGCACCCCACTCGTAGAAAAGACTGTCTTTGAACTGAGTGGGCAAGGGCAAGATCACTAACGCATAGGAAACGATAGCCACCAGATAGAGATGCCAGGTCCGGTTGCCCAAAAACAGCGAGTCGACCCCTTTTTTGGCGGCCCATGTATAAACGGCAACCGTTGCAATCACCAGAAACGACCACAGGGCGATTCCGATGTTTTCAATCCGTTCAATGAAGGTCAGCTCTACCGCTTTAAACAGGTTAAGGATCGGATACGTGAGGTGCTCCAACTGCCATTCTGAGAAGTACACGACACTGACAAAAGAGATTGCCCAGTAGAAAAGCATCAGCGACCAGAGGCCGATTGTCGCATCAGTCAAGGTCTTTCGTTGGTGCACAATATAGGGAAAATAAAACAATAACAATTCATAGCCCAGCATGTTGACGTATCCATTGTCGAGCGCTAAAAGGATATTTTTGTAAGAAACACCAAACATCGGAAACAAGTGTGAAAGCGTCCCCTTAAAAAATCCCCACTGCAGATAGTAAGCCGTCCATGCCACGAAAAAAAAGGCGAGAATTGAAAAGCGGGCGATCGACTTTATTCCGCCTAACACTACATAGATCAGCACAATGTACAAAGCAAACAAAGGCAACTCGATGGACCGATTCGGCAGGGTAACAGATTGGACCAATCGGACGTAGCTCATCAGGACAGCGGAGACCGATACGATTAAATACGAGATCAGGACGATATTGAGCAGTTGTCCTAACCATGTGCCGAGCAGCTTCCGATGGATGGCGAACAGGTCATCATCGGGATAGCGAATGCAGAGCCAGTAGATCGGCAGCAAGGTTACTTGGGCGATCACTCCCATCAGGAGCACAACCCACCATTGATTGTATCCGACAGGGCTAAGCGCGTGCGGAAGTGACAGCACAGCAGCCCCTGCCATCGACTGGTGAACAAGAAAGATCACATGGTAGCGATTTAGTTTTCGAAACCTTCCCTTGTCCATTTTTGCTACTCCTCGTCGAGAGGACGGCTTAAATACTTGCGCGCTCTGCTCATACCCATCCGAGCCACCTGAAAAAGCATGGGTGCTCGGATGATAGAATTGGCCATATCAGTCCACCGACGAGGGACCACCGGAGTCATGTAGGGCGAGCCTAACGAGGTTAAGTTGAGCAGATGGGCAAACAGAAAAGCCAGCACCAGCATTTGCCCGTACACCCCAAGCAGCCCGGCAGCAAGAATAAAATAGTAGCGAACCAGACGAACTGCATTGCTCATCAGGTAATTGGGCGGCAAAAATGAGAGCAGAGCGGTTACCGAAACCAGCACGATCACGATGTTGCTCGCCAGACCGGCTTCAACTACTGCCGTACCGATGACGATACCGCCGACGATACCGATGGTCTGACCGATCTTGGTCGGCATGCGTGCGCCTGCTTCCCGCAGGATCTCAATGACCATCTCGATGATGATCACTTCGATGACTGGCGGAAACGGCACTTTGCCTCGCGATTCGGCCAAGATCGTCAGCAGTTGAGGAGGCAGCATTTCCGGGTGGTAAGTGAGCACCGCCACATAGGCGGACGTCAACAGCGTGGTTACAAACAGACCGCCAAAACGGACAAACCGCAGCAAACTGGCCGTCCACCAGCGGTTGTAGTAATCCTCTGGCGAAGCAAACATCTCAAAGAACGTGGCGGGACAGATCGAGACTTCTGGGCTCCCCTCCGCCATAATCAAAATCCGCGCATCCAAGAGAGCGGCGACGGCATTGTCCGGCCTGGTGGTCAAGCCGAATTGGGGAAACGGCGAATACGGTTTGTCTTCAATCATCTGCTGGATCACAGCCAATCCATAATTGCCGCTGAACTCGATGTTTTTCAGGCGCTGAATCACCCGCTGCACGTTTTCCGGATTGGCCAGGTTTTCCATGTAGACGACCACTAACGAATTCCTGGTCTCCGTCCCCATGAAGAGCTGCTTCACCTTCAGATGTGGCGAGTGAATTCGCATCCGAATCAAACCAAGATTGGTATCGAGTGACTCCGTAAATCCATCTTGAGGACCGAGGACGGTCGATTCACTCTCTGGAGCCGTTACATTGCGCTGATTGGTGCTGAATGTGTCTACCGATAAAATCAGATTCCGCTCCATAAACAGGAGGATGGTCCGTCCGCTGGTGATCATATGAAGCACTTTTGGCAATTGGTCATCTGCTACTGGTTCAGCCAGCCTGAGTACAGCAAGCGGGTGCTGATCCCCCCGTCTGTCCAGTGGATCGAACACGGTCTCCTGCAAGATCTCTTTTTTCACCATGCTTCTCAGGTATACCAGCACCACTTTTTCGCCGTTTGAGGTGAGTTCTTTGATTAGGGCGTCATCCGAATCCCGCAGTGCTTCCTCGATTGACTCGCGGGTGACTGTTCCTTTTACTTCCGGGTAGATGATGTCCTCATCTGAGGCCTGGTGCGTCAGTTGCGTCGCTTTTCTCCACCACTGCCAGAACACGACCGAACCATCCTCTCTCGAGCCAATGGGCATGTTGGTTTTTTTTGCTTACTTTGCCCAGTTATGGCGAGGATATGCGATCAACCGGCTCAGCGCTGAGCTAGCTTGCGAGGAACTCCCTTCAGATTACGACGCTCTTTTCCGTCATGGGCGGAACAGCCAAGGTGAGACTGCCGTTCCAATCCTTCCCGGTGCCGCTCTGATAGTACTGATCACTGAGAAAAAAGTAGTGCTTGGCCGCCTTATCGAGCGGGTTGTGTCTGATCACTCGCAGGAACCCTTCACGCGCGTCAAAAAACCTCCCCTGCTGATAGAGTAGGATCGCCTCCTCAAACCAGTCCTTTGTGTATGCTTTTCTCTGACGCATACGGTCTGCGTCTCCCTGATAGACATCGTAGAGGAGAATCGGTTCGCGGCCTTGCTCGACTTGGACCATGCCCAGATTGCGGCATGAATACGGCTGCAGACCTCCGGCAGCAAAGAGACCGGCTTCACTAATCAGAATGGATGCCCCCAAGGTCTCAGTCAGCCCCTCCAACGAAGCAGTCCGATTCACTTCGTCGGAAATCACTTTCCCTTCCACGCGTTCCTCTTCCCCGATGATACCCAACATCAAGGGGCCACTGTGAATGGCAATTCCGATCTCAATCGCTTTTTTTCCCTCGCGCCCACGTTTTTCGTTGAACAGATGCAATTGCTCGCGCATCGCAACAGCTGCTTCAACCGCCTGTCCTCCCTGTTGTGGAAACAAGGCGAGGATACCCGATCCAAGGTATTCACTGACGATTCCTCCATGCTTGGTGATGATCGGACTAAACGTACGTAAAAACGCGTTGATAAAGCGAAAGTTTTGCTCCGTGGTCATCTCCTGCACCAGCAGGTGGAACGAACGGATGTTTGCAGTGAGGATGGTCATCTCCTGCTTGACGTGATCACCCATCTGCAAATCGATAATGCTGTTTTTCCCCAGGTGCTCGATGAACTGCTGCGGCACAAATCGGTAGCTAGCTTCATGAAGCGCCATCATCTGGCTCATCTGCTCGCGAATCCGCTCCGCCATCTGGTTAAACTGATGGCCCAACTCCTCCACCTCGTCTCTGGAACGAATGGTGACGACAGCATCCAGGTTGCCATCGGCAAATCCTTGGACACCGTTTCTCAGTTTGCGGATGGAGAGTAGGACATAGATCGTCATCACGATCAACCCTAGCAGGATCAGAACAAAAATGGTGATGATTTTCATCGTGATCGTAAACGAGACTGCTTCGGAGTCTCTGAGGAAACCGTTGGTATGTCTGCCCACTTCGTAGACACCTGTCAGATTTTCCTGCTCATCAAACAGCGGAACGAGTGCGTACACCTGCTTTGCTTTATGGGACGCCTCTTCACTCGTGAACAGTTCATTGGCTTGCAATGCCGCCCGCCGATCAGGGTCCAGCGGGAAGGGCGTAAACATATTGGTTCCTTCATCATCCATGATCAGGTACAAGCGTTCGTTCTCAAACTTGTACAAACGATTGTAGAATCCGCTGTCCATCATATCGACCGTCTCTTCAAACACGCTGTCCATCGCTTCCTTGAGCTCTTGATATACCGGTCCCATGTACTGCTGCGGCGATTTCATCTGTTTCAGCAGTTCAGGTTCGATCAAGAGTGCCCCATCATAGCCAAACAACTCGATATCCCGCAGCACTTCCTCTTCCAACTGCTCCCCAAATGTGGAGCTGATGGTATAGGAGAGATACAGCATTCCGGCAGCAATAACCGGAACCAGCACGATGATTTGTTTGAGGATGATCGACACTTTTCGCCCCATCACCCGAACATACAACAATCTCCCCCCATAAACAGTCAAACCCGCAATGACGAGCAGCAGCGACCACAGCAGCAAGCGAAAAGCCAACGTTTTTCCGTCATATACTGCTTTGTCCATTACATGCTGAATCTTCCCCTGCTTGTCCAGCTTGAACACCCTGTCGGAAAACGCAACGATAACACTATTGTCGTCACCTAGTGCGAGGTCTGCTGCCAGCGCGGAGGTTTCCAGTCTCCATTTCGTCAACGAATCACGTGAGAGCAGTGTCTCCAAACGATCGGGGTGGTGGAGATTGGTGCGACGCAGCAGTTGATCCGTATGCGTAAGAAAGTAGATATCCCCATTGTCATCCAGTCGGAGGCTTTCGGGTACTGCCCGAACCGTTTCTCCTGCCAACGGATAGACTCGTCTGGTAGTGCCATCCCGCTGCAGCCAGTAAATCTCTCCCTGTCTGGTCGAATAAATGATTTTGTCAGGTTCGCTGCCAGCCACCTGATAAGCGTAACTGTTCTCCGGCAACTGAAGCCGTAGCAGTTCGGGTTGTGAAGGGTTGGCGAGATCGATTTGAAGCATCTCTACATATTGGTCATCTACCGAAAGAAAGGAGAGCGAACCGTCACGGTACTGTAGAGCTTGGATGTTTCCTCTCACATAGTATTGTCCTCTCTCATATTCCCGCCTGTAGACCACCTGATCGGTCCGGCCGTCTGAGTGATGGCGGACGATCTCCTCCGCTCTCACATGCAGGTCTTCGAAATCGACAACTGCCCTGAGAATGTAGAGATTTCCCGCGGGATCCGCCGCCACATCTTCAAAGTTGTAATACGTACCATTCTCCCCGGTTTGCTGCGGGAGTTGGTATTGAATCCTACCTGCGGGGTCCAGCTTCACGATCGACTCGTCAGAATCGTGATATCTGTCCTCGTTGGACTGGTTGATGGTGTAGAGGTTGCCCGAACCGTCCACCACCACCTTGGACAACGCCTCTAGAGGGATGTCTCGCAACACGGGAGAGTAGGCATATTCCTGTTTATACCGGTAAGCAAATGCTCCAACAGAGCTTATGAGAACAGCAATCAACAACAGTTGGACGAGCGTTTTTTTCACGTTTTCCTACACCTTTCCATTCGGGTTATGGCCAAGCCATGTGAAAACATGGAATGCATCGGACACTGATCGTCGCGTACGGTCTTTGTTCTCCGGATTGTTTAGCGAAAGCTGTCGATCTGAGGTTGTCTCCTTTTTCCAATCTATAGTATGATTAGCTTTGGAATGGAACAAATCGTATGTATATTCTGTCTTGTTCAGGAAGGAGCACACTGATGGGATTCTTGGTCTGCCAAGGGGCAAACATGCAATGCAGTTTTGGCAACGCTCCAGCCGTACTTTCCGTGCTGCCGACAAATCGGGTGACCACTTCCACCCCTCTTGCAAACATCATGGACAACAAACCTATGGTCAACATTCCTCCGTTCGGGATGTGCAATTCAATGGCCAATCCACAGGTTGCTTCTGCTACAGCGGCCAACAAAGGTGTTCTCACCCCTCAACCTTGTGTTCCGGTAACAGTGGCCCCCTGGGCTCCGGGAGCACCAACTGTGCTGATCGCCAATGTGCCGGCACTGAACAATTCCTCCAAGCTGATGTGCAATTGGGGCGGCATGATCCAGATCACCAATCCCGGACAGACAACGATACAAGCACCTTAGCATGCACACTCATGTCTGTTCTCAAATAGAGAGGAGGACGAGCACTTGAGCGAAAGATTAGGCACTGTCAAAAAACTAGCTGCCAGCCCCTTGGCCGCTCTGTTGAAACCAGCACAGGGCGCGGTCGAGAAAGTATTCGAGTTCACGGGGAAGCCAGCCTCTGTCAAGGACTACGTGCTGTTGGGAAACTACTATGTAGCGAAAAAACTTCTTTTTCTGCTGATTCTACTCATGCTCCTGATCACTGCCATCATCTACTTCGTGTTTATCAATCCACCTGCGTTGGTCAGCAAATGGCTCTACGGCGTTATCACGATTCATGAGAAAACGGAACCCGTGTATACCTATACCGCCAAAGTGATCATTTATGATCCAAATGAAGTGCTGAAATATGAAGGTGACCTGACAGACGGACTGTTTGACGGCACCGGCCGACTGTATCAGGATGGCAAACTGCGGTATCACGGAGAGTTTGCCAAGGGCGTGATTAACGGATTGGGCACCATGTACAACAGCGACACGGGAACCCCTCTCTACAAGGGAGAGTTTGTCGACGGGGTCTACTCCGGAACAGGCAGTCTGTTTTACGACGATCAAACAATCCGATACGAAGGCGAGTTCCAAAACGGCCAGATGAGCGGCAGCGGCAAGGAGTATCACCCCAATGGAGTCATCCGGTACGAAGGGTCCTTCGCGGCCGGGAAATACAGCGGCGAAGGAAAACAGTACGATGACCAGGGACGGCTGGTCTACGAAGGCGGCTTCCAAAACGGACTCTACTCCGGAGATGGAACCGAATATTACCCTAACGGGTACGTAAAGTACAAGGGCACCTTCCTCGCCAACTCCTATAACGGCGAGGGCGTGCTCAACTTTGCCAGCGGTCAGCAGCAGTATAAGGGAACATTCGTTGCTGGCGCCTATGACGGACAGGGTCAACAATACGATGAAAACGGTGCGCTGCTCTATGAAGGCGGATTTCGCAGCGGCCTGTATGACGGACTTGGCACCCTTTACGACAACCGAGGCATCCCGTACTACAAAGGATTTTTCCAGCTGGGTGAACTCTATTATGAAGGCTTCATCGGCCTGACACCCAAAAAGGTAGAAGAACTTCTGGGGCCAGCGGATGATGCCAGCCTGACTGCTCCTGCTAAAGCGGACACCCCAGAAGCAGCAGCGACAGCGGACAAACCAGCTGAACCTTCAGACGCTTCCGAACCTTCTGTCCTACAGCAGGCAGCTTCTGCTGAATCCACAGCAGGCACGGCTGCCGGATCATCTGCTCCACAGCTCCAAAACGCTGCTAATGCTGGTTCGAGCTTACTATATGGTGATTACCAGATGGCGCTATCGTTGACACGTTCTGCCACCGAACCATCTGAGCAGCGTATCAGTTCCGTCAAAATCTGGGGGAGACAGACGATCAATCAACTTTCCCGCCAGTTGGAGCAAGCAGAACAGTCGCAAGCGGAAGGCGGTCAGGTAACCAAGTTTACCGACAAGTCTGGTCAATCTCTGGTCTACCTGAGGGACAACTACCGGTTCCTGTTTCACATAGACAGCCAATCAGGCTTGGTCAAGTCTGTTGAGATCAACAAACAGAGCGAACAAGATTGGGAGGGCATCAACAAATAACCTTCCTTCTTCCCCGCGAAATGCCCAAAGCAGAAGGTGCGTCACAGATCCTTCTGCTTTTTCTCTGCCTTGGAGGTGCTATACCCTCGGTTCACTCTTCCGGCGGCCATTCAGAAGAAGCCGCTACTTCCTGCCCGTTTTGACTCGCCAGACCCGCTTCCGCTCGCTTGCGCAGCGCCCACCAGCGCACACGCACAACCATTGGTTCCGTCAGACTGTTGGTCTTGAGGCCAATCCGGAATGTGCCTCGCCGTGGATAGACGACAACTCCCAGTGAAACTCCTGATAAGCGTGAACAAAACTCGTCGTCAAAAGCCTCCAGATCGCCGTAGTAAGTTCGTTGCGTCTGATCGAGGATGTCTGAAATCACATCGCTTTCTACTTCTTCCAGCCCAACCGAGACGAATACCTGACCTGGCCCTAAACCGTGTGCGATCTCTTCGGAAACGGTATGCTGCTCTGCCTTGACGAACAGATGAACACCGGAGCGTGCCGTCTGGTCCAGTGGGATCTCTACTACTCCCGTAGCTACCTCCTCGCCGATCTGCTTCGCCTTCGGCAATCCGAGATTGAACTGGAACTGCTGCTTCTCCTCTTCATAGCTGACCGCCAATTGGGGTTGTTCGCCGTCAGGCAGTTCATAGACCGAAGACCTGGCCGTGAAACGACACTCTGCCCCCTCCTGTGTCAGCAGACCCAGCCTGTAGAGCAAGGTCGAATTGTAGATATACTCCTGAAAGGGCACAGGCTCTACTTGTTCGATCATGTAAGTCGGTCCCATCTGCAGCAGGGCGATTTTCGCCAGACAAATCCCCTGATCGGCCGGAAAAGCAAGCGACTGATCCAGACTGCGATTATGATAGTCAGTGAGGATACGCTGCTTCACCGGCTCCGTGATCACTTCGATCTGATTGGCAAACGAGACGATATCGGGGACTTGTCTATCACCGATCGAGAGCTGAATTGTCCTCATCCGCGGTGAAATCGTCCCTCTCACAGGCTCTGCGCCTGCCAGATCCGGCACGACCGCCCGAAACAGATAGGTGACAGTGTATTCCGACTGCTGCTGATCCGCCGGTTCGCGAAAAGCTACCTCACCTTCACCTGCAGGGTTGATCAATTGAAAGTGGGTAGATTCCACCTCGTAAGAGAATGTAATGCGCGGTGTCTGCAGTGTCTTCTCCACATGCAGCGTAAGCGGAAACACGTCACCCGGGTTGACATAGCGAGGCGTGGTTTGCCAGATGCGTACCTGACTATCCTCATAGATCAGGCAGGTGTCCTGCAGCATGGCAAGCGCCTCATGTGCAGACAGTTCCGGAGCTTCTTCCCGGATGAACAGCTTGTAGCTTTCCAGTACGCGATTGTGTTCGCTTACTTCCTCTGAGCGGACCGACGCGTTCCCGACCGAATGAACCGGCTCTTTGCCCTTTTCGTCATAGGCAATATACAAATAGACGTTCTTCGCATATTCGTTGTTGGTAAAACCCTCAATCATGGACAGCTTCAGGGTAACCGGAGATGCTACAATGATCTCTCGTCCCAAAGCATCGAGGGCAGCCCCCATCTCAACGGAAATCGTCTTGTCATCTACGGCAACTACCTGCAGTCCGCTGATCACGCCGGCTCCGTGCAGCAATCGATTGATGAGCCGCCGCTTGTCGTTTATGTATTTCTGCTCCGATTCAAAGTCGCGCACCGTCAACAGTTTCCCGTAAAAATAACGGTTTCGTTCGAAGGGGTAGTACCGGGTATCCTTCATATGCAAACTCCTTTCCAGGTTGGTGTTACTCCAACTGTGAATCCAGCTGCAGCCTGGTGTGAATGCCGATCCGATTGTCACGGTCAAGATCGGTCAGCAGAGTGTCCGACGGGATGACTGACTTGTTGTCCAGCAGCATCAATGACGGTTCCGAGAGGTAGGTGTTGATTCCCAGATAGGTATGCTGATCGAGATACATCCAAGGCTGGAGGACCACCAGCTTCGCCTCGGTAAAGGCGGGTTTCTGCTCCTCCAGCAGTCGCTGGACGATCATCCGCTCTTTCTCACTGCCGAGCCGCTCTTGTCTGACGAGAACGGAAAAGGTGTAGGGATCGTCTCCGTACAACTGCTTGACCAAAGGGGCAACCGGCATCATCTGACGCATCCGCTTCAGTTGAAATGGTTCGACGATCAGTGGTTTTTCACCGAGATACAGTTCGATGATGCGCTCAATCCCGTACCTGGTTCCACGCAGTCGATACAACTCCGGTGCTTGTCGAATCAACTCCCGTACCTGCTGTTTTGGCCAACGGTCATCGACGACAATCCCCAACCAGGCGGCGAGCCAAGCAAGAAAATCGGACGGCACTGTGTCCACGTCAAAGTAGCGGGATACGTGCTCAATCTGCTCGTCCATCCCCTCCAGGAAGCCCCCGAACAGCGCGAAGAATCGTTCCAGAAAGTCTCGGCTGGCCTCGTTTTCCTGATACACTCCCGGTAAGTAGGAGAGATAGGAAGTGCGCGGAAAGTAGACGTGGAGCTTTTGCAGCTGCGGCGTATGGTACTTGCTTCCCATCAGTTCGATCTTCAACCAGAGATAACGGCCTTTGGCCTCAAAGAACAGTGCATCTCTCGGATTTATCAACGGGGTTGACCAAAGCGGGTCCAGCAGTCGCAGTTTCTCGGCAAACGGGGTATCGGGGTCTCTGATCAACTGATCCAGGTCAGGAATAGTGCGATCGGCAGCCGTGACATGTTTGTGATCAGCTGCGATATAGCTGACCCGGATTTGGGTATCTCCCGGAATGTCTGCAGTCAGGGTGAGCCGATGCCAGATCGTCTCCGCTTGGGTACTGTCAAAAGAAGCAGAGAGGTACACACCCTCCGCTTGTCCGGTGACAGGCCAATCCATCGATCTCGGTTTCAGCTGCAGGATGGTCAGACAGTTCCTCTCCCGATCAAACAGATAAAGCCGATTGCTCTCACCCAGCAACAGCTTGTCAGCATGACCGCGGTACGCTGATACCTTTTCTGTGGAATGGCCGTCTTGGCTAAGCTTTACGAGAAATCGCGTGTCTTCTTCCCAAGGTTTCCGATCCCGTCCACTGCCAAAGTAGAGATACCCCTCTGTATCTGCCACAAAGCCAGCGTACGGAAGCGGGTCAAGCAGCGTGCAGAATGGCTGCAGCCCCTGGTCAGGCAACAGGGTGTACAATGTCTTGCGATCGCTGTCAAACAAGCAGAGACGGCTCGCTGCCATCGTCAAGTGAAATCGTTGCCGCAGACTGTGAACACTGTGCGGTCGGTCCAATCGCAGTAGATCATTCCGGTAGACGGCGATTACTTGACCGGCTCGGTTCACTTTCACTACCCCTAGTGAAACACCAGCAGGCAATACCGGCCTGTCTCCCACTCCGCCTCCATCAAGGGGTACGACTGCATAAAGGTTCTGCCCACTGTCCACTGTTAGGGCGAGTGGACAAAAAGGGAACCCGTTCCACTCGCTCAACGTCCACAGCGCTTGACCGTTGGCTAGTGCATAGGCGGCCAGCTTTCGTTCTCCGAGTGGATCAGCCAGATAGAGAATCGGTTCGTGACAGACAATCTGTGCCTGCGGCGTAAACAGACCATGCCCGGACAAAAACAGGACGTCCACGTGCTCGTTGCGATAGTCGTATATCTTCACGTTGGCTTGCTCATCCAGGATGACGAATCGTTCCCCTCTCGCTACCGCCAGATCACTGACAGCGGTATGCTCCTCTCCAAAGAGCGTACCGAGAGAAAGGATGCGATCAGCAGCCCACTCTTCTACCTGCTGGAGAAGCAGCCCCCTTTCTGTCACCTGTAGATTTTCGCTTGTACCCTTATGCCAATCTGATGGCTTATTGCAGGTAAAAAAGCGAGATTGATCGTTCACCTGCTGTCACCCCGCGTTCTGTCTGATACCTGTCTTAGAGATCTGTCAACTTCACCAGTTTGATGTGATGGGCTCCGGAATAGACCAAACCATGCGGTGGAATGGCGATATCACCGTTCCGTTCCTTGACGACGCCCGGCCCTTCCGCATTGACCCACAAATCCTGCACGAACTCCACACCTGCTGCCTGATTGATCACGCCATAGAGGTCACCCATGTACACGGTACGGCCAAACTCCCATCCTGCTGTTCCATCCTCATCATCGAAAGGATGCAAGAAACGCTGCAATGCACGAATCAGTTCGTCACTCCCGCCCTGATAGTGGGGATGAACGACCACTACAGCATGCACCGCTACTTTGATATAAACGGGTGGAACCACGTGCACCTCGGTAGTGATCAGCCGGTGGTGATCCAACTGCTGTTTCACTGTCTCCAAAAACCCTTTGCTGGGCATCGGTTTCTCGTTATGACTGTAGGGAACCACCACCACCGTGATCTGTGCCGGTGCCACATGCTGCGGGTAATCCCTCATCCCCACGGTATAGAGGGGAAGTGCCTTTACCCGCGCCACCCGCAGCCCTGGTGTCGCTTTGGCGATCGCTTCGTAATCTTCAGCCGTAACCGCCCGGGTGGGCCGATGCAGCTCATGCTCTATTCGCGCTGCTAACTCATCCATCGTCTCCCGATCGCGGCCGCCTGCCGCGTAGAAATAGTTGGTAACCGTCAGGGCTGTTGTATCACCTTCTCCCCATTCTACGATCCGATTGATCAGATGCGGTTTTACATTCCCCTGCGCTCCTCCGCCCAGTTGACAGGAGATGATGCAGATGTTGTCCCACTCCGCCGGGTCAGGGATCGCTCCGTTTTCGTTGTTGCCAAAACGCAGTTCCGCCGTATCGAGATCGATGACAAAATGTCGATCGTCTGCTCTAGAGTTGTCCAAATCGTCAACCCAATGCCAGTCTTGCCAGGTGTATCCAGCCCCTCCTGGTCGTTGGCAGCCTACCTGAATCAAACAGCTTTCACGTATCAGTGCTTCCAAACCGCGAAGCGAGAAGCGCTGATCGGGCAATCCGCTGCTGCGGCCAAGCATGCGGCGGTGAACAAAGGCGGGATCGTAGGAGATCACCCGCAGATTCTTGTTCCCTGCTGGTGCCATCCTGCCTGTAACGCCATCTCCAAAGCGAATCACCGTTTCCTTTCGCTCGCGCTCCCTGCTAATCGTATAGCAGGGATCAAGCGGTCCGCAGGAGGTCAGGCTGTCTACCTGCCGCCAGTAGCGCCACTCCCCGTCTTCTTCCATCACCTGAACGTCCAGTTCTCCGTAATAACTGAGACAATCCTGTAGCCTCAGCTGCTGACCGGGGCGGTTCTCACCGCCGAAGAGAGAAACCTGGCTGAGCGTCTCCTGCTGTATGGCCGACACCGTATTGAGCATGATTTCCTCTACTCTCGGGATCATTTCATAACCGGCCTCTTCCAGGGTGCAGGAGATCCAGTATCGATTCCGGTCGTCAGCCGGGTGAATCACAGTCGGCTTCATTCTGCCAGGAACGGTAAAATGAA